>PLYV01000067.1:0-10841 GCA_003151855.1 Limisphaerales bacterium
TCACCACGCCGAGTTTTTCCCGGAATGCCATTTCTTCAATATGTGCTCGCACGGCAGTCCTGAATCCGGCCTGGTCGCGCGTGAGGATGTCGTCCACGTTGAACCGCGCGGCGGTGGCGACGAGCGCGTTGTTGGCGGCGTTTTGCACGGCGTTGGAAATGCCGCCGAGATTGAACTGGTGGTTCGTGCCGGCGGCAAAATTGAAGATCGCCGTGCGCGGGTCGTCAATGTGATACGACACGGTGGCGCGGGTGTGGATGATGTTGCGGTCGGCGGTGAGCACGTAGCCGTCAATCATCGGATTCAGCGACGGACCGGCGGGCGGTTCGGTGCCGGCGAGTTCCATTTCCGGCGTGGTGAGATACCAACCGACGGACGAGGAGACTTTCTGGATTTCCGAAATCGGGATGCGGACGACTTCGTCAATCGGATACGGAAACGACCAATATAATTTACCTGCGCTCAACAGCATTTTCGGCCCGTCGCCGAGCGGTTTGCCGAAGCGGAGAATGACGGCCTTCTCGCCGGGATTGACCGTGAAAAATCCCGCCGCAAAAATGATGACGACGAGCGCCGCCATCGCGATTTTGACGATGACAAAGCTGCTGCGCAACGCCTCGGCGAGCGCCTGCGAACCGGCGTCCTGCGTTTCGGGAGCGTGGGGATGATCGTGGTCGCTCATGTCACTTTCCGGGGTTGACCGCCGGCAGATTTTTGAACAAATCGAACGGCGGCGTGCGCTCGTCGAAAATCAGCGTGGACTTCTGGCCGAGCGAATTCCGCAGCGCCTCAAGCTGCAACTGGAACACGGCGAGGGTCGGATTTTCCTGGAACACGCCCAGTGTTTTCGCGGCTTCAGCCACACCCGCGCCTTCGATGCGCGTGGCGTCGGCCTGCGCGTTGGCGATGACATCGGCGGCTTGGCGTTCAGCGGCGGACTTGATCTTCGTCGCCTCGGCTTCGCCCTTGAACTGAGCCTCGGTGATGAACTTCGTGCGTTCGGCCTTCATACGGTCGAAGACGGACTGCGTCACGTTTTCCGGCAGGCCGAGTTTTTTTATGCCAAGAAATTCAAGGCTGATGCCGTAATTATTCTTGGCGAGTTCCGCTTCGACGGAATTTTGAATCTCCTTTTCGATGTCGGTGAACTTGAGCTGCGCCGGATCAGAATTCACGAAGTCGGACAGATTATGTTTGCCGACGACCGCCGCCTTCGCGCTGCGAAGCATGTTCTCCAACTGGCGCTGCGCCGCGAGCGTCGAACCGCCGGGGAACTTCGGGAAGAATTCCTTCGCATCGGAAATTTTCCAGCCGACAAAGACGTTGACGAGCAGCATCGTGCTGTCGGCGGTGAGCGTTTCGCTGGGGATGTCGGCGAAGGTCTGCACGCGCGAGTCGAAGCGGTTGATGCTCTGCACCGGCCACGGCCACTTGGTGTAAAGCCCGGCGTTGGTCTCGGTGGCGGTCGGCTTGAGGAAGGTCGAGACGACGACGACTTCCGACTGCCGCACCTGGAAGGTGAACAGCAGCAGCGCAAAAATCACCAGCAAAACTGCGGCGATGATGAGGGTGATCAGGTTCTTTTTCATGGCGAATTCGTGATGGAAAGGTTCAGCAGGTCGTCGCGGATCTTGTCCTGCAAATCAAAGATGACGACGTCCGACGTGTTGGTGACGAGCAAAATATACTTCCGCGCGTTCTTCGTCGCGGCGGCAAAATTTTGCAGATACAACCGCTGGCGGTAAACGTCCGGCGCGGCGGCGAACGCCGGCAACTGGTTCGTGAACAAGCCGGCGCGCGAATTTGCCGTCGTGATTTTGGAGACGCGGTTGGCATCCGCGACATTCGTGACGGTGAATGCCGTTGCGTCGGCCAGCGCGTTCATGCGGATGGCGGCGGATTCGGCAATGAGAATCGTTGACAGCCGGGTCTGTTCCGCGCCGACCACTTTTTCATAGGTCGCCGCGACCTCGTTCGCCGTCGGCGGATGAATGTCCTGCAAGCCGACGAAAACGATTTTCGCGCCGAGATGCTTTTGGTTCGCCGCGTCCTGAATTTTTTCCCGCAACGCCGACGCCGCTTCCAGCCGGCCGTGCGAGAGGATGTCGTTCAAATCGCTGCCAGCGAGATAGCGCACCACTTCGCGCTGGGCGAGCGTTTGGAGCAGTTCGTCGGGATTGGAATTGTTGTAAACCCAGTCGCGCACGTTCGTGATCTGGAATTGCACCGGGATGCTGACGGTGATGAGGCCGACGGGCTTGCTGCTTGCGGCATCATTCGTATCGGCAGTCGTCACCGGCGCGCGGTTGCCGACGACAAAATTTTCCTCTTTGTTGTGGCTGACCGTCCAGAGGATGATGGGCGCGTTTTCGCTCTGCGCGTCCGGCGTGTAGCCGACGGCGAACGATTGAATTTGCTCGGTGCGGAAGCGATAAATCTTGTCCACCGGCCACGGCAGCTTGAAATGCGCGCCGGCGTTCAGCGTCGCGACGGGCTGGCCGTAATGCTCCAGCACCGCCTGTTCGCCCGCGTCCACGAACACGAAACAGGTGGACAAAATCAGCGCGGCGAACTGGATGAGCAGCAGCGCCGGCAGGTTTTTTTGCAGCGCTTGGAAAAACCACGTTTCCGAAACCTTGAAGCCGAACTGGTAATCCAGCGTCTGTGCCGCCGTGGTAAACAGGCTTTCCGGCTGCGCGAAAATGCCGGCGACGCGGCTTTCGTAAAGCGGCCGGGCAATCTTGCCCTTCACGCGCGGACGATAGATTTCCAGCAGCAACGTCAGCAGATTTTCCACCGCCATCAGGCCGAGCAAAACGCACAAGCCGCGCGCCACCCAGAAATCCGCGCGCGGATATTTCGCCTCGACGCCGGCGATGGCCAGCGCGGTCAGCGCGCAGACATAAGCGCCGGCCAGCAAAAAACTCGCTCCGGGGCGCAGCAGCCGGTGGTTTTCCAGCCGCGCAATCGTGACGGAAAAACGGCCGAACAGGAACAGCAGCAGCGCGAAAATCGCGAACAGTGACAAAGACGCCGTGGCGTTGGCTGCCTTGAGCGTCTCGGGATTTTTGCCGCTCCAATACCAAAGCCCCCACGCGCCGCCGGCTTCGAGCAGCAGCAGCAGCACGGTGAAGCCGGGAACGAAATATTTCTCAAACTGCGCGCGGGCGTTGCGCGCGGGGAAGCTGCCGGAATCCTTCGCCTCGAACAGCGACGCACCCCGGCTGCGCGCGAGTTCGTCGAGTTCCAGTTTTTCGTTCCGCTCGTTTTCTTCGAGCCTCATCTGGAACCAGCTGATGAACGTCACCAGCACGCCGAGGCCGAGGAAAACCGCCGCCGCCTGCCCGGCGAGCGCGCCGGCCATGACGGTCACGCCGAATCCGGCGAGGAAAATCAGGACCGCGACCGCGAGGTTCACCAGCCCGTTTTTTTGTATGCTTCGTTCCATTTCAATTCATCCTCATCCTCTTTCTCATGCTCATCCTCAATTTTTGATTTGTGAGGATGAGGATGACGATGAGGATGATTTCATTTTCAACTCAATTCCCGGTCGTCAAACAGCGCCACGGCCACGGCCAGCGCCGCGCCGGCGTAAAAAATCACATAGCCAAGTGCCTTGCCGACATACGCCCAGTGAAACGTGCTTTTGCCCGTTTCGAGCGCGTCGGCGAGCCAGAAAAGCTGCCAGTTCGGCACGGCACTGTAAAGCGCCGACGCCCACCAACTGCCGTGGGCGGCGGGCAGGCCGAAGAAATAATCCGACATCAGCCCGACCAGGAAAACCGCCGAGCAGACCGCCAGCGTCGCGATCATGTCCAGCCGCGTCGAACACGCCACCGCCACCGCCGCGAAAATCCAGAACGCGAACAAAATCAGCAGCCCCGCCGGCACCAGCCGCCAGTCCACTGACGCGCGTTCGCCGAGGCTCTGCATCTGCACGGTGAATTGAAAAATGACGAACGCCGCCAGCGTCACCATCACCACCAGGGCGAACACCGCGTCGCTCACGAATGGCCGGCGCAGGAAATAATTGCTGAAGCCCGCCAGCGCGTAGGCCAGCGCAATCGCTCCGCTGAATATGGCGATGTCCTGCACATTGGTTTTGCCGTAGGCGTCGAACGCCATCCAGCTCGCGGTCATCACGCCGATGAGGTTGACGTAGGCCAGCAGCGTGAGCGCCGCCGCCAGCCCGGCGAATTTCGCCAGCAAAAATTGCGCGCGCCCGACCGGCTTGGACAGCACCGCGAGCGCCGTGCCGCTGCGGATTTCCCGCGCGAGCGAGGCTGACGCGCTCAAGACCGCGCCAAACAGGCCGGTCAGCAGCATCACCGCCAGCGCGCTGGTCTTGACGAGCTTCATNNATCTCGAACAGCACGGAGCCCGTCAGCAGCAGCAGAAAAATCGGCTGCCGGACGAGTTCCATGAACGCATTGACCGCGATGTTGCGAAACTGGCGCATGAACGTCTGATGATTCTACGGAAAAACGCGCCGTTGCCAACGGTTAATCCAAGGGGGCGCAAGGAAATGGAGCGGGGAAACCAGTTTGGCGTTCAAAATGAATTGCCAGATTCAGGTTTGAGTCAAACCGGCTGGCTTTCGAAATTTGCTGCACCAATTCTGAAGCACACCGACAAAGATTGAATCCAGATGCGAGCTGATGACTTCGACAAACGAATGACCTTTTTTAACCGCCAGCCGGATTGCGGTCGCGAACAGGATGATGAATATGGTCTGGTTCTGCCAGCCGTCCAGTTTCCATTGATGTTTCCAAAACCAGATCGGATGCCGGAACAGCGGCTCGGAATAACAGATCGGCCATAAGTCGCCGGCGTCCGGTCCGCGCGAGCCAATGAGGTCGCAAAGCAAGTGAAGGTGATAGGTCAAAAGACACAGGAACAAGACGCGCCACTTTTGTTTGCCGAAAATTGTTAGCAAGGCGGAAACCGCAACGGCGGCCGGCCAGCCATGCAGCAGCAGATGATGATACGTTTGATAATAATAAAACGTGCATTCCTTGCCGGAAATAAAAGAGCCAACGACATCGGCAGCGGCACCAAGGCCGTCGGCATCCGGCAAAACTCCCGCCAGCGTCACCAACTTGCGGTCGCGCGGATTATCCGTTGTGGCAACCGCCACCAACCAGCTTCCGACGAGATGCGTTAGCGGTGACATTTTTCACACCATCGCGCGGACGACGATTATTCCGCTTTTCCTTCCGGCCGCAGTTTGCGCGGCTTCCAGAAGGCGACCCAGAAGAAAAACGTGCCGCAGCCGTTCAGGCCGAGGATGAAGCCGATTTTGTAGGGGCGGCCCGCGTTGTTCGGCGCGTAAATCGGCACGTCCTGGCCGCGCAGCAGGCCCGGCAACGCCGCTGGCATGAGCGCGCCTTCCAGCAATCCCGTGTAGAAGCCGGCGGTGTAGTCCGGCCGGTAATAGCGCGGCGCGGCCCAGCCTTGCGCAAAAATCAGCACCAGGCTGATCACCGTCATGGCCACGACTTTGATGACGATGACTTTGGTTTTTGAGAGCGGCTTGGCGGACGGATTGGTGGCGGTGGAAACGTCGGACATCCGGCAAATTTTCCGCTGCCGCCACACTTCGGGCAAGCAGATAATGCCGCGGCTTCATTCTTGACGCCCCCAGCCGCGCGGCCATACTTGACGCAATGAGTTTTGACGCGAAGTCAGCGCTTCAAATTTGGTGTCGTAGCGGATTCAAAAAACTGCCGGTTTTGCCGTCGGGTTCGGTTTCCCCAAAGCGATCCACCCGAAAAAATTCTGACGCCAAACACGAATGATCCCTGAAACGGACCCAAAAATGATCGCCGCGAAACTCTGCGAGTTCGCGCGCACCAACTTTGTCGCCGAAGGCGTGGAGTTTGACGAAAACAGCCCGCTGTCGGACGCGGGCATTGACTCGTTTGCGCTCGTCGAACTGGTGCTCTTCTGCGAACGCGGGCTCGGCGTCCGCGTGCCGGACTCGCACCTGACCGGCGACAACCTCGCCTCCATGTCCGCGCTCGCCCACTGCATTGCCGGGCTGGCGAAAGCCGGCCAGCCGGCGGCGTAAATTTTTCCGCGCCATGCCTGAACTTCCCCGCCAAATCGCGATGGCCGCCGGGGATTATTTCATGCACGGCCAGGATCTGCGGATGCGCCAGGCCGGCTTGCCCGGCAACGCCTGTTGCGCCGTCCTCAAGCTCGGCGCGGGCTTCGACATCGAAATTCTCCGCCGCCGCATCGCCGCATCGCCCATCATGGACTGGCTTGCGCGCGCGCAGGCGTCCCGGCCATTGCCCGCGATTTTTCCGCTGCGCTGGCACCTCGCAAAAAATCCGGAGCCGGTTCTTTTTGAACACACCGCCGAGGCCGGCGCTGCGGACAAGCCGTGGTTTCTGCCGCCGATTGTCACGCAGCGCGAACTTCACGCGGAGCGCGCGCCGGGGCTGGTCTTCGATGTTTTTCGCCACGCGGACGGCACCAGCCATGTGTTTCTTTCGTGGAACCACACGCACCTCGATGCGCGCGGTTTGGATCTGCTGCTGAACCACCTAAACTCCGATGACCCGGCGAAAGCGGAAGCGGCGGTAAAAAGTTTCATTCATCCGAAACAGATCAACTCCACCCTCGGCCAGTGGTGGGCCAGCGTCGGCAAGGCGCGCGGCTCGGTGAAATGGCTCAACGAATCCGGCGCGGATCCGCTCTTCAGCCTCGTGCCGCCCGGCCCGCGCGCCGCCGCGTGCCAGAACCATTACCGCGTGATTTATTTCACCGAGGAGGAGACGGCGCGGATTGACGCGCGCTGCCAGAAGTTCAACTGCGGTTTCCGCCGCAGCCATTTCTATCTCGCGGCGTCGCTGCGCGCGCTGCACAACGTCGCCACCCAACGCGGCAATAAAGACGGCGCGTATCTGATTCCCGTCCCGCACGACACCCGTAAGCGCGGCGCGAACGGCCCGATTTTTTCCAACCACCTCTCAATCCTGTTTTACCGCATCGCGCCGAATTTTGCCGGGCGCATCACGGACATCCTCGGCGAGTTGAGCCGGCAGATGACCGACCAGATCCGCGACAAATTCCCCGAAGCCTGCATGGCCGCGCTCGATATGTTCAAGCCGCTGCCGCTCGGTTTTTACATCAAGCACCTCGGCAAGCCCACGCGCGGCAACTTCGCCGCGTTCAGCTTTTCCGACTCCGGCGAGACCTGCGCCGGCATGAAGGAATTTTGCGGCGGAAAAATCGCCGAGGTCACGCACCTCGTCCCCGCGTGGCGGCCGCCCGGCCTGATGCTGGTCTTTCTGAAATTCGGCGGCCGCCTGTCCGTGCAAATTTCCTGGGTGGACGACTGCGTGACGCCCGCCGAGGCGGAAAACCTGGAACGCGATGTCCGCAAGGCATTGCTGGAGGAGGAATCATAATGAACATCCTATTGGTCGCCACCAACCGCGAAAAATCCCCGTATCCCGTGGCGCCGATCGGCGTGCTGTGCGTCGCCGGCGCGGCGCGCGCCGCCGGGCACGACGTGACGTTCCTCGACATGAACACGGCGCTGTTTCCCAAGCTGGCGCTGCGTTCGGCACTTTCCCGAAACCATTTCCAGGCCGTCGCCTTCGGCATCCGCAACCTCGACAACTGCTGGTATTTTCAGCCGCGTTCCTATTTCGACGATGTGCGGGAACTCGCGGAAATCGTCCGCGAAAATTTCTTCGGCCCGTTCATCCTCGGCGGCACGGGTTTTTCCGTCTCGCCGGAAGGCTGGATGAAACGCCTCAACGCCGACGCCGGCGTTCTTGGCGAAGGCGAACACACCTTTGTCGAACTCCTTTCGCGGATCGAAAAAAATCTACCGTTCGACGATCTCGACGGCGTCATCACTGCGCAAAAGAAATCCGGCCAGCCGTCATCGGCCATCCCGAGGCTCGGCGAACTTCCGCCGCCGGCGCACGACCTCTGCAAATATTCGCGCTACCTGCGCGGCGGCGGCTTCGTCGGCGTGCAGACCAAGCGCGGCTGCCCGTTCAAATGCAACTACTGCATTTACCCGCAGCTCGAAGGCAAACGCTACCGGCTGCGCCCGCCGGAAGCCGTCGTCGAGGAGGTGGAAAAAGTTTACCGGCAGGCCAACGTCCGGCATTTCTTTTTCGTGGACAGCGTTTTCAACGACCCGCCCAAGCACGCGCTCGCCGTGTGCCGCGAACTCGCCCGCCGCAAGCTGCCCGTCCGCTGGAACGCCTTTTGCAACCCGCTCGGTTTTGACGACGAGATGGCGCGCGCGATGGCCGAGGCTGGCTGCAGCGGCGTGGAATTCGGCCTCGACGTTGCCAGTGACAAAATGCTCGAAGCCATGGCCAAGCCGTTCGGTCAAAAGGAAACGCGCATCGCCCTCCAGGCCGCCTACGACGCCAAACTGCCGTTTGCCAATTTCATGCTTTTTGGCGGCCCGACGGAAACGTGGAAGGATGTCGAGGACTCGCAGAATTTCCTGCGGGACTGCGCGCCGGCCAACGCCGTTTTCGCCGTCGTCGGCATCCGCGTTTTTGAAAACACGCCGCTCGCCGCCACCGCCGTCGCCGACGGGCAGCTCGCACCGGACCAGGATTTGTTTCCGCCAGCGTATTACCTTTCATCCGCGATGGCCGAGGACACGGAGCCGAAGCTCGACCGCATTGCGCGGCGCGACGAATCGTGGACCTCGCCGGTGGACTGGCGACGGTTCGTGACGCGCTTCGGGCAGAAAGTCACCGTCGCGCTGAACGTGCGGCCGCAATGGAAACATCTTCGCAGCTACGGCCGGCACGCGCGGAAACAGGAAAAATAATCCATGGCCGCCCCGCAACTGAACTGCGACGTGCTCGTCATCGGCGGCGGCGCGGCGGGCATCGCGGCGGCGGTCGCTGCCGGTCGCACTGGCGCGAAAACAATCTTGCTGGAGCGCTACGGTTTCCTCGGTGGCCTCGCCACCACCGCGCAGGTCGGCACCATTTGCGGTTTATATTTGCGCGACACGGCGGGCGCGGAAGCCACACCAGTCAGCGGCGGCTTCGCGCAAGAATTTGCTTCCCGATTACAACAGGTCGGCGGCACGAAACCGCTGTGTGTGGATCGCGGACTTTGGGTGCTGCCATATTCGCCGCCGGATTTTGCGCGCGTGGCCGATGCAGTTGTCGGCGAAACCAAAAACGTGCAACTGGTTTTGCACGCGACGGTCGCGGAAACTCGCGCGGAAAATTCCAAAATCATTTCCGTCCGCGCGCTGGCTTGGAATGAGCCGGTTGAAATTTTTCCGCAGGCCATCGTGGACAGCACCGGTGAAGCCACCGCCGCCGCGCTGGCCGGTGCCAATTCAGAAAATGGCGCGACCGATCAGGCACCCGCGCTGGTTTTTGTTTTAGAAAATATTGATCCCGGTTTGGCGCAACGCGGCCTGCTCGAAGTGCGCCGCGAACTGCGCCGCGCCGTCGAATCCGGCACGCTGCCGGCGGTTTGCGAACGGCTGGCGCTCGTGCCCGGCACCGGCACGAATGGCCGGCTCGCGCTCAAATTAAGTTTGCTACCGGCAAATCCCGACTGCGCGCTCTGGCAGCAGGTCACGAACTGGGAACGCGAGTCGCGCGCCCTGCTTGCGCCGCTGCACCGCTTCCTCGTCGAGAATGTCGCCGCGTTTCGGAATGCGCGGCTGGATTCTATCGCGCCACAACTCGGTGTCCGTTCCGGGCGTAGAATTCTTGGACGCGCGCGGCTCGCTGACGAAGCTGTTTTGAAAGTTCAAAAATTTCCGCAAGGCATCGCGCGTGGCTGCTGGCCGATGGAACGCTGGGGCAACAGTCCTCGCCCGGAAATGAATTATTTCGCCGAGCGCGATTTTTACGACATCCCGCTCGACTGTCTGCGTCCGGTGGAACTGAAAAATGTTTTTGTCGCCGGCCGCTGTCTCTCGGCGGAGACCGGCGCGATGACTTCCGCCCGCGTCATCGGCACCGCGCTGGCGACCGGCTGGGCGGCGGGCACGGCGGCGGCATTTCAGGCGGCGGGCAAGTCGTCCGACGAAGCGGTGACAACCATTCGTGAACATCTGTCAGGCCAGACGTGACGGCAGTGTCATGGACTGCGCTGGCAGAGCAAAGCGGCGACAGCGCTTTCGCGTGGCCAGTCAGATGAACTGGCCTGTTCCGAAAGCGGCGTCGCGCTCCGCTTGCCGCCGCAGTCCAAAATATTATTCTCCGCGCATCCGAGCCTTGCCCCGCGCTAATTTGAATTTTAATCTCCGCCCATGAATGTTTTTGACACTCTCGCCGCGTCCGCGCGCCAACACTCGCAGCGCACGGCCATCATTGACGCCGGCGGCGCGCTCGGTTACCAGGCGCTCTGGCGCGAAGTCGAGGCGCTGCGCGGCCAGCTTGACCGGCTCGGCGTGAAGCCCGGCCAGGGCGTCGGCGTGCGGGCGCGGAACGGTCGCGCGTTCGTCATCGGCGCGCTCGCGGCACTTGGCTGTGGTGCGGTCATCATGCCAATTCATCACCAGATGAAGCTGGATGAATTGAACGATATGCTCGCCACCGCGCCGTTGTGCGCGATTCTCGATGAAAGCATCGGCGCGCCGTATCCCGGCAAAACCACCGCGCTCGAAAATCCCGGCGCAAACGGTTTGCGTTTCACGCGCCTGGAAAATTCCCAGCCGCCGCTCGCCCCGCAAATTCCCGACGCGGCGTTCGTGCGGTTCACTTCCGGCACCACCGGCGCGGCGAAGGGCGTGGCACTTACGCACCGCGACATTTTGGAGCGGACGCGCGCGGCCAACGCCGGCCTGAAACTGACAAGCGAGGACAAAATTCTCTGGGTGC
>PLYV01000067.1:10848-10974 GCA_003151855.1 Limisphaerales bacterium
GCCGATGCACGTCCGCATGATGAACGGCGACACGTCGGGCCGCGCGCTGCCGCCGTCGCTGAAGCGCGTGATGTCGGTCTCGGCAAAATTGCATCCGCAAACCGCGCTGGATTTTCTCGCGAAGTA
>PLYV01000048.1 GCA_003151855.1 Limisphaerales bacterium
GCGGCGTAGGCGAGGTCGATGGCGCGCTCGACGCCGTAGCAGAAGCCGAATTCCTTCGCCAGCTTCACCGTGAGCCCGCCGGCGGCGATGATGCCGCCGTTGGCGCGGACGGTCTCGACCATCTCGCTGCGGTAATGCGAGAGCACCTGGGCCGACACGGCCTCCATGATGTCCGGGCGGCGGAGGTTGATTTTTTTGCCGTGGTCTCCGTGGGGAGCACCGTGCGAATCCTTTGACATGGCGGCAAATTAGCCTTGCCGGGCGGGGGCGTCGAGCAGGATTTGGCCGGGAATTTAATTGCGTCCCGCCGAAAAGTCGGGAGAATGGCGGCGTATCGGAGCGTAGCTCAGCCCGGCTAGAGCGCGTGGTTTGGGTCCACGAAGTCGCAGGTTCGAATCCTGTCGCTCCGACCATTTTCCCCCGGTGAAAGATTTTCGAAACTTCTGCTCGACAAATTTCCCCGGCAGTTTCAAATAGTTTCCGGCATGGGCAACAAAATCCAACGCATCGGCATCCTCACCGCCGGGGGCGACAGCCCCGGCCTCAACGCCGCCATCCGCGGCGTCGGCAAGACCGCCCTCAACCACGGCATCGAGATCATCGGCTTTCGCGACGGCTTCCGCGGCCTCGTGGAGAACCGCCGGCTCAGGCTCGACAAGTCCACCCTCGCCGGCATCCTCACCGTTGGCGGCACGATTCTCGGCACCAGCCGAGACAAGCCGCACCGCATGGTCATTGACGGCCGCACCAAGGACATGACCGCCGTCATCAAGGAGAATTACAAAGCCTGGGGGCTTGACTGCGTGGTCTGTCTCGGCGGCGGCGGCACGGCGAAGAACGCCTTGCGCCTGAAACAGGCCGGACTCAACGTCATCACGCTGCCCAAGACCATTGACAACGACGTGGCCATGACCGATGCGACGTTTGGCTTTGCCACCGCGCTCGACATCGCCACCGAGACGATTGACCGTCTGCACAGCACGGCGCATTCGCACCACCGCATCATTGTGGCCGAGGTCATGGGACATCGCGCTGGCTGGCTCACGCTCGGCGCGGGCATCGCGGGCGGGGCGGACGTGATTCTCATTCCCGAAATTCCCTACAACGTGGAGAAAATCGCCGAGGCCATCAAACGCCGCAGCAAGCGCGGGACGAATTTTAGCATCGTGGCCGTGGCCGAGGGCGCGATGAGCCGGGAAGACCACCGCTCCTTTGCCGCCGCCGAGAAAAAATTGGAACGCGCCAAGTCCATTCACGACAAAAAAGAGGCCAAAGTGGAGCTGGCCGGCCTCGAACTGCGCCATCAGGGCAACACGATGCGCCTCGCCCGCCAGTTGGAGGAGCTGACCCATCTCGAATCCCGCGTGACGATTCTCGGCTACGTCCAGCGCGGCGGCACGCCGTGCGCGGCGGACCGCATTCTCGCGACGCGCCTTGGCAGCGCGGCGGCGGACCTCATCGCCGAGGGCGTGTTCGGCGTGATGGTGGCGGCGCGGGGCGATGGTTTTGAGCCGGTGCCGTTGGAAAAGGTCGCCGGCAAACGCAAGATTGTGCCGGTGGATCATTCGTGGGTGAAGACCGCCCGCAATGTGGGAACTTGCCTCGGCGATTAAGCCGCTGCCGGCTTCGGCGGCAAACGCTACAGCGAGTGGAGCAATTCGGTGAGCCATACGACGACTTGAATCCGGAGGTCGTGGAAAAATTGGAAACTTTTAAAAAATTTGAACTGGTGCTGGGTCTCTTCTGGAGTCTGGCCACGCTCTATTTTGTCTTCAGCCTCTTTCCGCCCCTGTCCCGCAAGCTGCAGCAATGGGAAGCCCGGCTGAAAAGGCCGTCCAGCAACCGCGCCCCCTTGACGTGGTTGCAACGGCTGGTGTTCATCCCCCTCCCTGCCCTGATGTCAGCGGCATTGTTGGCGCAGGGAACGAACCACACCCTGGAACAATGGACCGGCCTACGCCCCGCGACCCAATCCTCTCTGATGCTGCTGTTGCCGGCACTTTTTTTGTGGTGCGCTTCGTGGAACAACACCGGCAGAAGCGGAAGGTTGACCGGAACTAGCGGCGGCGGGGTAGAAGTTTTCCCCGGTAATTCAATGCCCTGACCGGCGGGGGCAAAGATTGCCGAAGAGCGGTTTTCAACTGGCAAACAGCGTGACGGGCAGGGGCGTGCCGCAATAGATGCAGCGCGGACGGCGGGCGGCGTTGACCCGGCCGCATTGGGGGCAAGGCGCGGCCGGTGCTTGCGTGGTTCTTCCATCCAGTTGACCGTCTCGCAGGTCAATTTCCGTCACCTTCTCCGCCAGTTGGTCATCCGTGTAGCCGTGTTCCTTTTTCAGGAACGACCACAGCGCCTCCGAAATCATCAGCAGCCGATCCACATCCTGCCGGAGCACTTCCACCTGGGCCTGGGCTTCAACGGCCTTGGCCTTGGCGTTGTTTGCATCAGCCTGTGCCTGCACCGAAGCGACCGATTGGTAATAGGATTGGCTTGAGGTGAACATAAATTGACGCGGTTCGGCGAGCGGACTTAATGGCTTTCCGGCTCCACCCACTTGCCGTGTTCCTTGATGAGGTCCACGAGCCGCTCCACCGCCTCGGCTTCCGGGATGTTGAACTTGATGGGCGTCTTGCCGACGTAGAGATTGATTTTGTTTGGCGCGCCGCCGACGTAGCCGAAGTCGGCATCCGCCATTTCGCCGGGGCCGTTCACGATGCAGCCCATGATGGCGATCTTCACGCCCTTGAGATGNNGCACGCGACGTAATCCGTCTTGAAGGAACGGCAGCCCGCCGCCTGCAACAGATTGAACGCGAGCCGCAGGGAAAGGCCCGCGCCGCTTTCGCCGCGCACGAGAATCGCATCGCCAATGCCATCCGCCAGCAGCGAGCCGATGACCACGCCAGCTTGGAGCAAGGCGATGTTCGGCAGCAAGGGCACCGGCTCAAAGTTGATGCAATCCTTCAGGAGGATGGGATTGTTCCGGCCCAGCCGCTTGAGTTTCGCTGCGAGCAGACGGAACGCGGTGATGGCCGGCAGGTTCACGCCGTCCTTCACGGTGACCAGTTGCGTGTCGCAGTTGATCTCGAAATCCTGAGTCGGATCAATTTCGAAAATGTTCAGGTCTTCATAGACGGCTTCGGGACGCACGTCGTCCTTGGGCTTGATCTTCGGCGCGACCTTGTCCCACGCCGCGCGGGTGACGACGACACGGATGAGTTGTTCGCCGCCGCACTTCACGGTGTCATTGAGCGGAATCTCGGGCGTGACGCGTTTCTCGAAATGGAACGGGTCGAACGGAAGTCCGGCGTTTTGAATTTTGATCTTCGAGTTGGTCAGCTTCGGAACCAGGTTGAGCAAGTCCGTGCAGACGGGAATTTCATGCGGAGAATCCTCGGTGAGCGAGACGCGGATGGTGTCGCCCAAACCATCACACAGCAACGAACCGATGCCGATGGCGCTCTTGATGCGGCCGTCCTCGCCTTCGCCGGCTTCGGTGACGCCGAGATGAATGGGATAGTTCCAATCCGGCCCGAGGTCGTTGAGCCGCGCCACCAACAGGCGGTAGCACTCGATCATCACCTTGGGATTGGATGACTTCATGGAGAACTTGAAGTTGTGGAAGTCGTGCTGGCGGCAGATGTGGGCGAACTCCAGCGCGCTCTCGATCATGCCCAGCGGCGAGTCGCCAAAACGGTTCATGATGCGGTCGCTGAGCGAGCCGTGGTTCGTGCCGATGCGAAGGCAGCGCTTGAGTTTTTTGCTTTCGAGGACGAGCGGCGTGAACTTCTCCTCGATGCGCTTGAGTTCCTCGGCGTATTGCGCGTCGGAATATTCCTTGATGGCGAATTTCTTGGTGTCGGCATAGTTGCCGGGATTGACGCGGACGACCTCGACCCACTTCACCGCTTCCATCGCGGCTTCGGGCTTGAAATGGATGTCGGCAACAATCGGGACAAAACAGTTTTTCGCGCGCAGCTCGGCGACGATGTTCTGCAGATTGGCCGCGTCCTTCACCGTGGGCGCGGTGATGCGGACAATCTGACAGCCGACCTTCACCAAGTCCAAGGTCTGCTGCACGCTGGCGGCGGTGTCCATCGTGTCGCAGGTGATCATGGACTGCTTCACGACGGGATGGTTGCCGCCGATGATGACGCCGCCGTGCGCGGGGTCGCCAATGCTGACTTCGCGGGTCTGGCGGCGTTGAAAGAAATAGGCCGATTCGCAGTAACGCATAAAAAATTATTTGGCTGGGGCGGCAAAGACCACCGGCACATCGCGGTCCGCCTTCGCGCTGCGGAGCCAGTCGCCGGTGTCAAAGAACGCGATGTAAATCATGAAGAAGATGAGCAGCGCGGCAAAGCCCGTCTGGATGAAATTCAAAATTTTCGCATGAACGGGCCGGCGGCGGATCCATTCGATGAGGGACAGCGTGATATGCCCGCCGTCGAGCACCGGCAACGGGAGCATGTTCAGCAAGGCGAGGTTGACGTTGAGAATGACGCTGAACCACAGCACGCGTCGCCAGCCGTCCTCGTCCTGAAACAGGTTGCTATAGACGCGGATGATCATGACCGCGCCGCCGAGCTGCTGGACGCCGATCTCGCTCTTGGAGAATAGCGCGCCGAAGGTGTTGAGAATCTGTCCAGCACTCTGCTTGAGCTGGTCGGCGGGGCTGGGATGCATGAGCGTGACGTTGGTTTCGCCCAGCCACGACATGATGCCGAGCAGGGGATAGGCATTGGTCGGCTGGAGTGGTTTGACCGGCAGCATGGTCTGGTCAAATTGGTTCGTGCCACGCCGGACGGTGAGAGTGAGCGGCTTGATGATGCCGTTGCTCATCGCTTGTTGCGCGTAATCCACGGCGACCGGGCTGAAAACTTTTTCGCCATTGAGCGCCACGATTTCATCGCCTTCCTTGATGCCGGCAATGGCAGCGGGACTGTTCGTGGCGACTTCAAAAACCGTGGACTTGCTCGCGCCCACCATGAGCACCTTGCGCAAAGACTTGCGCTCATACCAATGCGTCGCGAGGTGCGTGGGCGTGGCGAAGGTGGTGGCCTCCTGGCCGTCGCGGAGATACTTGATGGCGATGTTCGTGCCGGAACTGGTGACGATGCGCCACGTCACGCTGTCCATCATGCTGGAGATCGGCGCAAAGTGCCGCACCACATGGCTGTCAATTTCGAGGATCGTGTCGCCGGGCAGCAATCCGGCCTTGGCGGCGGGACCGGTCGGGTCAACCCAGCCGATGACGGCGTTGTTGTCGGATTCGTTGCTCGGTTTGCCGACCTGCCAGACGACGACGGCAAACACCACCGCGAGCAAAAAACTGAACAGCGGCCCGGCGAACGCCACGATGATTTTGTCGAGCGGCGAGACGTTGGGCAGCGTGTCAATCGAGGTGAGATCACCTTGGCGAAGAGCGGCCATGTCTGATTCCGATTTGGTTGACGCTTCGCTTTTGCCCTCGATGGCTTCCATCGTGGCCATCTGCGGCAGCGAGACGTAGCCGCCGGCGGGAATCCAGCCCAGCGCGTATTCCACGCCGCCGATTTTCTTTTTCCAGATGGGCTTGCCGAACCAGATGGCAAAGCGCTCGATTTTCAGCCCGCGCCACTTGGCCGCGAGAAAATGGCCAAGCTCATGGACGCCGATGAGCAGGTTGAACAGCAGCACCACTTCAAGCGCCACAAAGATATATCGCAAAATAGTCATTCGAAACTCGGCCATGATAACGGCGGCAAATTATACCGCAATCACAGAGCGCGACAAACGCCCGGCGTTCAATTATTTTGTCCGAAAATGTTTCACGTCGAAACCATCACCGCGCTCGACCGGCCCGAACTCGCGCCGTATCGCACGCTCAAGCGCTCCGCCGCCCACGCCAAGCTCGGCCTCTTCGTGGTGGAAGGCGACAAGGTTTTGGATCGCCTGCTGGAAAGCAGCTTTGAAGTCGTCTCCGTGCTGGTCATCGAGGAACGCCTCGCCCAATACGAGGCGCGGCTCAAGGCGCGGCCGGAACAAGACATCACCGTGTTCGTCTGCGCCAAGCCGGTGCTGGCGGAACTCGCGGGCTTTGAAATTTACCAAGGCGTGCTCGGCATTGCCAAGACACCGCCACCGCTGGCGCTGGAAAATATTCTCGCCCTCGCCGCGCGTCCGCGATTGTTTGTGGCGATGGACGGATTGGCCAACGCGGAAAACGTCGGCACGCTCATGCGCAACTGCGTGGCCTTCGGCGTCTCGGCGCTCATTTCCGGCGAGACCTGCTGCAATCCATTTCTGCGCCGCACCGTGCGCAACTCGATGGGCGCCATCTTCAAGCTGCCGGTGTTGGAATCGGCCAATCTGGTGCAAACCTTGGGCGAGTTGCGAGCGCAAGGCGTTCGTTGCCTCGCCGCACATCCGCACACGGACAAAAAAGTGTTGTCGCACGCAGATTTCACCGGCGACTGCTGTGTTGTTTTCGGCAGCGAAGGCCACGGCATTTCCCAGAAGGTGCTCGCCGCGTGCGACGAGGCGGTGGCCGTGCCGATGGCGAACGAGGTGGATTCGCTAAACGTCAGCATGGCGGCGGCGGTGTTCCTCTACGAAGTGAATCGGCAGCGCGGAAAGGCTTGAATCGTTTCCAAATCGGCAGACAATCGCCGGATGAAACCCAAGCAGCTTGCCAACGTCCTCATCCGCATCCTCGGCCTGTCCCTGATTGTCCACGGCATCCCGGCGCTGATCGGAGTCCTGGTCGCCGGCGTCGCCCTTCTCATCCAGACCATGCACGATGGCAACCCGAACAGCGTGAATCATTATTCTTACATGGGCTATTCGATGGTTTACTGGCTCACGCCCGTCGCGGAATTTGCCATCGGTTTTTATCTGATTGCACGGAGCCGGCAGCTCGCGGAAAGATTGTTCAAGGACGAGGCGGAATAAAATTCACCCATGCGTGCTTGGCGTCTTGGCGGTGGAACAAATTTTCTCCGCGAAATCCACCGCCTTGCGGCAGAGCGGCTGCCAGTCCAGCTCCCGTTTCACGCGCAGCGAAGAGGTTTCCGCGTGCGGCACCCAGGCCTCCAGCGGCGCGTCGAGCCATTCCAGGATTTTGCGTCCAAAATCTTCGCCGCTGAACTCGGAAAACTTCACCAGGGGGTCATTCCTGAAATAGCCCCGCACGCTTTTCAACGGCGTGCAGACCGTTGGCAGACCGCTCGCGACGTATTCCACAATCTTCGCCACGAAGGCGCAGTGCGTGCCGGCGGATTCCTCGTAAGGCACGATGCCCACGGTGGCGCTGGCGAGCTGTTTTGACACTTCCGCGTAAGGCGTGAAACCGGTCGCCTCGAATTTGAAATTGCGGATGCGTTTGGCGCGCTGGAGAAATTTTTCCAGCCCGGCGGTGCGCTTGCCGACGAAGCGGAAAATGGTCTCCGGCCTTTGCGCCACGACGGTTTTCACCGCGCCGAGCGCGATTTTTCCAAGGTGATGCGCGTCGAACGAGCCATGCATCACCACCACCGGCGCGCCGGGCGGCGGCAACTGGCTGCGCAGCGGAAACGCCGCCGCGTCGTAGCCGTAATAAATCGGGCAGATTTTCTCGCGCGGATAGCCGCGCGCCACCAGCCGGTCAGCGAACTCGTCCGAGATGGCGCACACGCCGTCCACGCCGTAGCGGCCCGGCAGCGAAATTTCGTAATTCATCAGCGCGCGGACGAGCGGCCTGGGCGCGACGTAGCTCGGCCACGTTTCCATGAAGCCGGTGAGCAGGTCGGGAAAATTCATCACCACCGGCACGCCGAGTTTCTTCTTCAACTTGCCGGCGGCGACGGCGGAAATGGCGTGCTGTGAAAAAATCAGATCGAACTTCACCGTCTGCGCGGCGGCGGCCACGAGCTTTTCGAGTTGGAACGGATACGCGAGATATTTCAGGTTGCGGTTTTTGGCGTAGCGGCCCATCTCCCATTTTTCAAACGGATGCAGCCGGACGCCGAATTTTTTCGCGACGAGGTCCGCGTCGGGAATTTTCGGGCCGAAGACGTGGACGGCGTGGCCGCGCCGCACCATTTCCTGCACGAGAAAAACCGCCTCCGCCGAGCCGCCGCCGGACGGCGGATAAAACGGTTCATGCGTGAGGAACGCGATGCGGAGCGATGTCGGCACGCGGAAACGCTAGGGATTTTGCCGCGCCGGTTCAATCCATTTCCATGTCCTAATCGTAATCTTGTTCTTAATCATAATCGGATTTTCAAGGCGGATTGGGATTGCGATGATGATTATGATGAGCCGGACGGTAAAATGTTTTGACTTGAGGCGGAGAAAATATAAATTGTGCGTCCGTTTCGTGGATGGGGTCATAGCTCAGTTGGTAGAGCGTCTGAATGGCATTCAGAAGGTCAGGAGTTCGAGCCTCCTTGGCTCCACCAGTCTTCGCTAAACGCAGTGAAAGCGAAGGCTGCCGCGCCGAAGTGAAACGTCGGCGGGCAAAACGGAATCTCATAATCAACTCTGGTTTGGTAGGTCAGCTTTTCCGGTAAAAATTTCTACTCCACAGCAATTTTCTTCCAGCTTGGGTCAAGTCATGAAAAGTGAACAGTCTGAACAACCCTGCATTCATTAGCTATTAAGCCGAATTCACGTTTAGAACCTTTGGATGACCGGGGGCTGGCGGCTGTGTTGGACGCGACTGCGCAGCCCCGGATGCAGGGATGCCCGCCGCATTGGTTGGGGGTTGAAGGTGATGCGGTCGCAAATTTCATGTCCGTTGCTTAATTCTTCGCCGGGCTATTCTTAAGTGGAGATTCATTCATGAGCCGCGCGGTGCTTGAATAGCTTGCCGTGCCAACCGGAACGGCGTCTGCCGGTCAAAGTGGAAGTTGTTTCAAGGCTTCCTCCGTTTTGCGGATGTCGTCCAGCGTGCCGGTCTGGAACCAGCGGCCGTGATGCGGCAGGCAGAACAGGCGGCTTTGCGCGAGCGCTTTCAGCCACAAAATTTTCACGGAAAATTTTCCGTCCGGTGCTTCGCGCAGCACGCGCGGATGAAAAATGCCGATGCCGGAAATGATGTAAGGCGCGTCCGCGTTGCTCCAGCCGAGCGTGTTTTCCGGCTTGATGAACAAATGATCTTCGCCCTTGTCGTGGCCGACGGCGCGCGATTTGGATTGTGCGAGCAGCAGGAAATCCATCTTTGCATCGTCCCAAGTTTGCGCGAGCCGGTTCAGCGCAGTGTCGCTGTCGTCCGTCCAGAGAATGTCGCTGTTGATGGCGAAGACCGGTTCATCGCCGAGGAACGGCGCGGCCTGTTTCAATCCGCCGCCGGTCTCCAGCGGCTCGGCTTCCTCGGAAATCGTGACGCGGAGATTTTTTTCCGCCGCAAAGTAATTCACCAGTTGCGCCTTCAGGTGCGAGACGTTGATGACGATTTCTTCGATGCCGTAGACGCGTAACTTGTCCAGCGCGTATTCGATCATCGGCCGGCCGGCGACCGGCACCAGCGGCTTGGGCGTGTGGTCGGTGAGCGGTTTCAGCCGCGTGCCGTAACCGGCGGCCAGCAGCATCGCTTTTTTAATCCGTGTGGGCATGGCGTTCCATCCAGTTTTTTACGTCGGCCAGAATCGGATGACGCAGCGCCTTTTGCAACAGCCGTTCCACGCGCGGCGAATGGAGCCGGCGATAATCCAGTTTCCCTTCGTGCCGCGCCAGTCGTTCGAAAATGCCCAGCACGCGTGTGTGTCGTTGCGCGGCGAGAATGGCCAGCGACGTTTCAAACGCTTCCCGGTCAAGCGCGGGAAAAGCGGCGAGGTAGCGCGCCAAAAGTTTTTTCTGCAACGCTTCCGGCACGTCGCGCCGCGCGTCTTCGAGCAGCGAGACCAGGTCATACGTCACCGGCCCGCGATAGGCGTCCTGAAAATCCAGCAGCCCGGCCTGCTGGATGCCGGTGCGCGACGGCAGCAGCATGAGGTTGGCGACGTGGTAATCCCGCAGCAGCAGCGAGGCCGGCACGCGATGCGCCAGCGGCAAAACCGCGCGCCAAGCGGCGCGGAAATCTTCCTTTTCAAGCGCGGTGACGTTCGGCGTGCGCCATTGCACAAACAGCTCGATGTCCTCCAGCATTTTCTCCGGGTGATACGCGCGGAGGTTTTCGGGCACCGCCTGCGGATGCCGGTGCAGCGCGATCAAAACATCGGCGGCGAGCGTGAACAGTTTTTCCGTCTCCACCGATTTTTCCAGCAGCTTGGCAAACGTGTCGTCGCCGAAATCTTCCAGCAATAGCAGGCCGCCGGCCGCATCGTGCAAATAAAGTTTCGGCGCGCTGAAACCGATTTTCCGAAGATGCTTGGCGATGCGCACGAACGGCGCGACCGAATCCGGCACCTGCGAGGCGTCCATCAAAATGGCCGTCTGTTGTTCCGCGCGCAGGCGGAAATATTTCCGCGCCGAGGCGTCGCCGGTGAGCGGCTCGCAGGCGGCGGTTTTCCAGTGCGCGAGGCCGGGAAATGCGCGGGATTCGGCCACGGTCAGGCGTGATTGCCGAGCTGCAGGCGCGCATCGGATTCCAACAGGACTTTCAAGTTCGCCCAACCGGCGGCGTTCATGTCGTTGAACGCGTTCAGATACACCGCGACGGTTTCGTGCGGATATTTGCCGAGTAGCAGCTCGACGGCGGCTTTCAGCTTCGCGTCGTCCACCGCGCCGGGGAGGTCTTCCACGACGCCGTTTTCATTTTTGATTTCCAGCGCGTTCAGAAAATCCACCAGCATCGCGGCGTGTTTTTTCACGAGCCAGGCGCGGATGAACGCGGCAGCGGCGGGATCGAGATTCGGCTTGGTCAACGCGGACAGCATTGAGGTGTGGCGCTCGGCGCGCGACTGGCGTTCGAGGAAAATCGGGCGGACGCGCTTGGCCTCGGCCACGGCGGCGAGCGTGGCTTTATAGGCCGGCTTGTCCGATTCAAAGATGAAGGACAAAATGTCGTTCGCCAGCGCGGGCGACATGAAACCGAGGAGTTCGTGTGATTTTAGCATGATTGAAAATTAGGAGTTGGCAGATGGCAGTTAGGAGATGGTCGTTACGGAAATTTTATTTTTCTTCGCGAGGTCTTCGCAGGCGTCGCGTTCGAGCAGGAGCGATTTGCCGGATTCCAGCGCGAGCACGGAAATTTTGGCGGCGGCGCAGGTCTCGAAGGTTTTTGAGCCGATGCACGGAATGTCGAATCTCATGTCGTGATTCAGCTTGGCGACTTTCACAGCGACGGCACCGCCGTTTTTGCCGGCGAGTTCGCCGCTGCGCGCGAGGCAGTTGTCCGTGCCTTCAAAACCTTCGACGGCGAGCACGGTGCCGTTTTTGACGACGACGAGTTGGCCGATTTCCAGCCGCGAAATTTCCTTGGCGATGCGGAAACCGAATTCCACGTCGGCCTTTTGTTCGTCGGAAAGTTTCGGGCCGAGCGCGAAGCCGGTCTGCGGCATCAGCGGCGCGAGCCACGGCGAGGCGTCAACCAGTTCGACGCCGTCTTTTTTTAGCTCGTCGGCAATCGCGCCGAAAATGGAGTGCGCGTTTTTTTCTTTTAGCCGCATCAGCACGCCGAGCGCGCGCAAGTCGGGGCGCAAATCAAAAAGATTTTTCGGTGCGACTTGTCCGGCCATGATGACTTGCTTCACGCCGCGCGAGGTGAACGTCGAAATCATTTTCCCCAACTGGCCGACGTTGAGCCAGACGATGTCGTTCACGAGCGACGCGAGGGCGGGATCGGTTTCGCCTTCGACGGCGGTGGCGACGATGCGCTTGACGCCGGCGGCGCGGGCGAGGCGCGCGAATTCCAGCGGCAGCGTGCGGCTGCCGGCAATGAGGCCGATGGATTCGGGCGCGAGATTCATGCGAAACGAAGGCGCAGTTTAGGGGTTTTCACCGAAGAATCCAGCGGGGAATTGACTGTCTTGTTTTCGTGCGTGGTGTCCAGTTAATTGGACTGTGAGCCGAATGTTCATCTGTTTTGCCGTGAAATCCAAATGATTGAAGCTGGCAAGCGATTTGCTTCTTGTTGCTCAAATGTCATCTCTCGACAACATCTATATGAAAATGGCACCGACGTTGGAACCGGCAACCTTGGCGGGATTGCACCGTGAGGCGGGCGAACCTGACGGCCAGAAGCAGGTCGGCCGCGAGGTGGCGCACGAACTCAACAACATCTTCACCATCATCCGCGGCTATGCCGAGCGGATGCTCGTGAAGCACGGCGAAAACCCGGCGCTCCGCCCGGAACTGCTGCTCATCGCCGAGAACGTCAAGCGCGCCGAAGCGCTCGTGCGACATTCCACGCCGCCGCGGCCGCGCCCGGTGGCCGCCGCCGCCGTCCACGCCTGATTGGCCAAGTTGTTTCCGTTTCCGTTTAGCTTTGACGCTACGCGATTCGTCGCGTAGCGTATTTTTTCATTTTTTGACTGAAGGAATTATTGTGAATTTGTTCAAAGCGCTTTTTGGTTCCAAAAACGACCGTGACGTGAAAAAAATCCGTCCGGTGGTCGCCCGCATCAACGAGATCGAGGTTGGTCTGCAAAAGCTTTCCGACGACGACCTGCGCGCCAAGACCGCCGCTTGGAAGGCTGAGCTTTCCCAGATCGAGGACAAGGACGAACTCGCCCGCAAGCTGGAGGAGATTTTGCCGGAAGCCTTTGCCGTGGTAAAAACCACCTGTCGTCGCCTGTGCGGGCAGGACGTGATGGTGCGCGAGCGTCCGCTCCGCTGGGAAATGGTGCCGTTCGACGTGCAGCTCATCGGCGGCTATTCGCTGCATCACGGACATATTTCGGAAATGGCCACCGGCGAAGGCAAAACGCTCGTCAGCACGATGCCGGTTTATCTGAATGCGATTACCGGTCGCGGCGTTCATGTCGTGACGGTGAACGATTATCTCGCCGCGCGCGACGCGGAATGGATGGGCGCGGTCTATAAATTTCTCGGCCTGACGGTCGGCGTGATTCTGCACGACCAGCCGCCGAAAATCCGACGCGAGCAATATCAGTGCGACATCACCTACGGCACGAATTCGGAATTCGGCTTCGATTACCTGCGCGACAACGGCATGGCNNATCGTGGACGAAGTGGACTCGATTCTCATTGATGAAGCGCGCACGCCGCTCATCATCAGCGGCCCGGCGGTGCATACGTTTGACGAGCAATACGCGCAGTGGAAGCCGACTGTGGACGGCCTGGTCCGCGCGCAGCAGCAGCTTTGCAACCGCTTTCTCAAGGAAGCCGAAGAACTGCTCAAGAAGCTGCATCCAACCGATGGTTCGCAGGTCAAAAATGCCGAGGAGCTGGAAAAACAAATCGGTATGCTGCTCTTCCGCGTGAAGACCGGCCAGCCGCGTTCCGAGGCGTTGATGAAAATTTTGGAAGTGCCCGAAAACGCCGGCATGATGAACCGCGCCGAGCTGGAGCTGCACAAGGACCAGAAAAAAGTTGATCTTTACCGCGAGAAGGAAGAATTGATTTTCGCGATGGACGAGAAAAGTCACGAGGCCGACCTCACGGAGAAGGGCCGCAACTTCATCAGCCCGCAGGACCCGGACGCGTTTGTGCTGCCGGATTTGAACACGATGCTGCATGACGTGGACGTCGGCCCGGAAACCGATGCGCGCAAGCGGCTGGAGATAAAGGCGAAGATGCAGTCCGACTTCGAGGGCAAGGCGCAGAAGATTCACGCGATCTCACAATTGCTCAAGGCTTACAGTCTTTACCAGCTCGACGTGGAATACGTCGTGCAGGACAATAAAGTCATTATCGTGGACCAGCACACCGGACGTTTGATGCCCGGTCGCCGCTGGAGCGATGGTTTGCATCAGGCCGTCGAGGCGAAGGAAGGCGTGGCCATCGAGCGCGAGACGCAGACGCTCGCGACCATCACGATTCAAAATTACTTCCGCCTCTACCAAAAACTGGCGGGCATGACCGGCACGGCGGAAACCGAGGCGTCGGAATTTTTCGACATCTACAAGCTCGGCGTGATGACGATTCCGACGAACAAGCCGAACATCCGCAAGGATTCGGACGACTCGGTTTACAAGACGCGGCGCGAAAAATTCAACGCCGTCGTCAACGAAATCAAGACGCTTCATTTGCAGGGCCGGCCGGTGCTGGTCGGCACCATTTCCGTCGAGACGAGCGAAATGCTCTCGCGGATGCTGAAGAAGGAAGGCCTGATTCACTCCGTCCTCAACGCGAAATATCACCAGC
>PLYV01000091.1:0-181 GCA_003151855.1 Limisphaerales bacterium
TTTGATTATCGCGGCGAGCCGACGCCGTTTGGCTGGCCGTGCATCAATTCGCACTTCGGTATTCTCGATACCTGCGGTTTTCCCAAGGACAACTTCTATTACTACAAGGCTTGGTGGACGACGAACACGGTGCTGCACCTGTTGCCGCATTGGAATTGGCCGGGTCGCGAAGGCCACGAGT
>PLYV01000091.1:186-13378 GCA_003151855.1 Limisphaerales bacterium
GTCGAGACGACCGGTGATGCAACCAGAATTGAACTCACACCGGATCGCAAGACGATCAACGCCGACGGCGAGGACGTGGCGGTATTCAGTGTGACGGCGTTCGATGCGCAGGGCCGCTTCGTGCCGGTGGCGCAGAACATAATCAACTTCGCCCTCGAAGGCGCGGGCAAGATCATCGGCGTGGGCAACGGCGATCCGAGCTGCCATGAGCCGGACACGTTTGTGCCGAGCCGGTCGGTGCGGGTCGTTGCGTTAAACGAGTGGCGCTGGAAAATATTGCCGATCCCGGGCCGGAAAAATTCCGCGCCGGAATACGCCAACGCTTTTGACGACTCGTCCTGGAACGTCGTAAAAGCTGGAAACGGCGAAGCCACGATTAAGACTGAAAACACCACGGCGATTTACCGCGCGCATCTCACCCTGACGGAAGAAGACTTGAGCGGGCAGGGCGTGCAGATTCATTTCGCCGGCTGCGACGACGAGGGCTGGTATTTTGTGAACGGCCAATATGTCGCCGAAACGCACGACTGGGACGCGAAGCCGGATTTTGACATCACCAAATTTCTCCATGTCGGCGATAACGTCGTTGCCGTCTGCTGCCGCAACGGCGGTTTTCAAGGCGGGTTGAATCCCACCGTGACTGCGGACATCATCGCCAATCCCACCGTATTGCTTTGGTCGCGCAGCCTGTTCAACGGCCTGGCACAGATCATCGTGCAATCCACGAAGGACGCGGGCGAAATCAAATTGACCGCGACTGCCGACGGCCTTGCGCCCGCTACAACGACGGTGAACACGCAGCCCTGCACGCCGCGTCCATTCGTGCCTTGAGATGCGCTTCGGCACGGTGAACTATTTTGAAATGATACACCGACTTCTTGCTCGCTCGTTTGTGCTGGCCGCATGCGCCGCGCTGTTCGTTACGCAACTCGCCGCTGCCGAATCGCCGGGTGAACGGCTTTCACTCGACGCCAACTGGAAATTTCATCTCGGTGACGTTCCGCTCGATTCGTTTCCCGGCGGCGAGGGCGTCCGGCTTTACGGCGCGAACATCACGGACAGCGGTGGAAAGGCCGGACATGTCTGGGGCGCGGCGGCGCGTGGGTTTAATGACCGGAACTGGCGGGAGGTCAACCTGCCGCACGATTGGGCGGTGGAACAGGCCTTCGACCCAAAAGCGGAAAAGCAGGAAGGTTACCGGCAGCGCGGCATTGGCTGGTATCGCCGGACGTTCAAGCTTGATCCCGCCGATCGCGGCAAAAACCTTGAGTTGCAGTTCGACGGCGTGGCCACGCGTTGCACCGTGTATTTCAACGGAACGGAGGTCGCTCATAATTTCTGCGGCTACACGTCCATCTACATTGATGTCACGCCGATGGCACGCTACGGGAATGACATCAACACCATCGCGGTGCAGGTGGACGCCGACGACATGGAGGGTTGGTGGTATGAAGGCGCTGGCATCTATCGCCACACTTGGCTCGTAAAACGAAATCCGGTGCATGTCGTCACGGATGGCGTTTATGTGAATCCCGTAAAAGGCGCTGATGGAAAGTGGACGATTCCGGTCGAGGTCACACTGGGTAACACGGGAACAAACGCCGCTTCGCCGACGGTGGAAGTCGGCGTGTTTGATTCCACCGGAAAGAAAATCGCTGGCGGCAAATCTGCAGCGGTGAGCATCGTTCCGATGGATCAGGCAGTCGCGACGCTTTCGATTCCCGTGAAATCACCGCAACTCTGGTCCGTGGACCAACCGAATTTGTATGAAGTGCGGACGACGGTTTTGAGTGACAACCAGCCGGTCGACACTGTCAGCACAATGTGCGGCTTCCGCACCATTCGCTTCGATGCGAAGGAAGGATTTTTTCTCAACGACCAGCCGCTCAAGTTGCAGGGCACGTGCAATCATCAGGATCACGCGGGCGTCGGCGTTGCCGTGCCGGATTCAATTCAGGAGTTCCGCATCCGCAAGTTGAAGGAGATGGGCGCGAATGCCTATCGCACCTCGCATAATCCTCCGTCGCGGGAGCTGCTCGAAATTTGCGATCGCCTGGGAATGTTGGTGATGGATGAGACGCGGCACTTCAACACATCGCCGGAATACCTGCGGCAACTGGAATGGCTGGTGCGCCGCGACCGCAATCATCCTAGCGTGATCCTGTGGTCTCTGTTCAACGAGGAGGCGCTTGAAACCAACGAGGAAGGCATGGAGATGACGCGCACCATGAACGCCTTGGTGAAGCGCTTCGATAAAACGCGGCCCACCACGGGCGCGCAGAACAAGGGACAGTTGGGCGGCAACGGCAAGGCGAATCCGAAGAATGCGGCGTGGACGATGGACGTGGTCGGCATCAATTACCAGGTTTCCGACTACGACAAAATCCGCGCGGCGTATCCGGACAAGCCGATGATCAGCACGGAAGACACTTCTCAAGTCATGACGCGCGGAGCATGGGCCACGGATTATTCCAAAAATATCGTAGGCGCTTACGACGACGTTTATCCGGGCTGGGACAAGTTCAGCAGCGCCCGCAATTCGTGGGAAGCGATCGTCCGGCAGCGNNGCTTTGATTATCGCGGCGAGCCGACTCCCTTCGGCTGGCCGTCCGCAAGTTCCTTCTTTGGGGCGATGGACCTCTGTGGTTTCCCCAAGACCGAGTTTTATATTCGGCAGGCGCTTTGGGTGAAAAACAAACCGGTGCTGACGCTCGTGCCGCATTGGAATTGGGCGGGCAAGGAAGGCCAGCCGATCAAGGTGATGGCGTTGGCCAACTGCGACAAAGTTGAACTGCTGTTGAATGGAAAGTCGCTCGGAGAAAAAGTCGTAGATCCCTTTCAAATGGTTTCCTGGGAAGTCCCCTACACGCCGGGACGACTGGAGGCGGTTGGCAAAACCAATGGCAAAAAGGTGTCAGAATTCGCCGTCGAAACGACCGGCGAACCCGTGGCCCTGCGGCTCACGCCGGACCGCACATCGCTGGCCGGCGATGGCTGCGACGCCATGCCGGTGACCATTGAAGCGCTGGACGCGGAAGGTCGGCCAGTGCCGCTGGCGCAGAACAAAGTGAACTTCACCATCGAAGGTGCGGGGGAAATTATTGGCGTCGGCAATGGCGATCCGAACTGCCACGACCCGGAAGTGTTCCTCCCGCCCGCGCCCCGCTCAGTTCCAGTGAATGGTTGGCGGTGGAAGCTGGCGAACGTTCCGAATGATCGCAGCGTTCTTCCCGAATATGCGAAGGATGCCGACGATTCCACGTGGAAAGAGCTGAAGCCCACCGACGGAAATACGATTGATAAAGAACAGGCCACTGCGATCTATCGTGCTCATCTGACGCTCACCGAGGAAGACCTCAAGAATGCTGAATTGCGGCTGCGTTTTGCCGGTTGCGATGACGATGGCTGGTTCTTCGTGAACAATCAGTTCGTGGGCGAATCGCACGATTGGGCCGCGCAGCCTGTTTTCAACACGAAGCAATTCCTTCACGTCGGCGACAACGTCATCGCCGTGGGCGTCAAGAATTCCGGTGGCCAAGGCGGTCTTAAGCCCGAAGTGAATCTGGACCTCATCGGCGAAACAACGGCTCTCCAATGGTCGCGCAGCCTCTTCAACGGCCTGGCGCAAATCATCGTGCAACCTACAAAGGATGCCGGTGAAATCAAATTGACGGCGACCGCCGAGGGCCTCAAGCCGGCGACGGCGGTTCTCGAAGCCAAGTTCTGCATACCGCGTCCGTTTGTGCCATGAGATTGAGACTAATTTCTGTCTGCGCGGTGGCACTGCTCTCAGCGTGTGTTTGCAGTGCGCAGCCGTATTTCGTTTCGCCGGCGGGCGACGATGCGAATCCCGGCACGCTGCGGAAACCTTTTGCCACGCTGCAACGCGCGCAATCGGCGGCGCGCCAAAAACGCGGCGACGTTTTCCTCCGCGGCGGCACTTATTATCTGCCCGCACCGCTCGTGTTCACCGCCGAAGATTCCGGCACAAAAAAAGCGCCAGTGGTTTTTCAAAGCTACAAGAATGAGAAGCCGGTCATCAGTGGCGGCGTCCGGCTTGATCACCTGAACTGGCAGCCGTTCACGAATGAAATTTTTCAGGCGCAAGTTCCGGCGGATTTGCAGACGGAGGAAATTTTCGTCAACGGCGAACGACAGATTCTCGCGCGTTACCCGAACTTCGATCCAAAGGCGCAATACTTCGATGGCTTTGCGGCTGACGCCATTTCAGAGCAGCGGGCGGCGCGGTGGGCTGATCCGTCCGGCGGTTATTATCACGCGATGCACCCGGCGTTGTGGGGTGATTTCACCTGGCGCATCACCGGCAAGGACACCAACGGCGAGGTGCAACTCGAAGGCGGCTGGCAGAACAACCGCGGCGCGGCGGCGCACTGGCAACTCCGCTTCGTGGAAAACATTTTCGAGGAACTGGACGCGCCCGGCGAATGGTTTTTGAATTCAAAAACGCACACGCTCTATTTTTATCCGCCCGTGGGACTCGATCTGAAGAAAGCCGTCGTGGAAGCCACGCGCCTGCGCACGCTCGTGGAATTTCGCGGTGACGAGACTCAGCCGGTGAAGTGGATCACAATGCGCGGACTGACTTTTCGCCAAGCCGCGCGCACGGTCATGGACACGCGCGAGCCGCTCGTGCGAACTGATTGGGCGATTTATCGTGGCGGCGCGATTTTTTTTAACGGCGCGGAGGATTGCGCGCTGGAAGACAGCTTTATTGATCAGGTGGGTGGCAATGCCGTTTTCGTCAACAATTACAACCGCCGCGTCGCCATTCGTGGAACGCAGATCGCCAAGGCGGGCGCGAGCGGAATTTGTTTTGTCGGCGACACACAGGCGGCGCGCAGTCCGCTGTTCAACTACTACCAGACGCACAAACTGGAAGAGATTGACCGCACGCCCGGTCCGAAGAACGACAATTATCCGGCGGATTGCTTGGTGGACGATTGCCTCATTCACCTGACCGGCCGCGTGGAGAAACAGACCGCCGGCGTGGAAATTGATCTCGCACAAAACATCACCGTCCGGCACTGCTCGATCTACGACCTGCCGCGCGCTGGCATCAACATTGGCGACGGCTGCTGGGGCGGACACGTCATCGAGTTTTGCGACATCTTTGACACGGTGAAAGAGACGGGCGATCACGGCTCGTTCAATTCATGGGGACGCGACCGCTTCTGGCGGCCCAACATTGACGAGGTCAACGCGTGGGTGAAACAAGCTCCCGACCTGCCGTTGCTCGACGTGGTGAAACCCATCGTGCTCGCGAACAACCGCTGGCGTTGCGATCACGGCTGGGACATTGACCTCGACGACGGTTCGTCCAATTACATCATCACGAACAATCTCTGCCTGCGCGGCGGCATCAAGAATCGCGAGGGCTTCCGGCGCATCGTTAAAAATAACGTCATGGTGGAAAACGGTTATCATCCACACGTTTGGTATGACGAATGCGGTGATATTTTCCGGCACAACATTGTTTGGACCGAGTATCGTCCGGCGAACATGCACCGTCCGCCGTGGGGCGCCGACATGGATTTCAACCTGGTGCAGGATTCCAGCGCGACGATGAGCGCGCCGGCGACACAGTTGCAGCAGCAAAGCGGGCGCGACGAACATTCCATCGTGGCCGACGCGCAATTCATTGATCCGGCGCATGGCGATTATCGGGTGAAGGATGGTTCGCCTGCGCTGGCGCTTGGTTTTGCGAATTTTCCGATGGATCAATTCGGTGTGCAAAAGCCGGAACTTAAAGCCATCGCGCGGACACCGCAATTGCCGCAGCCGAAAATTTCTGTAGCCGCATCCTCCGCGCGCGACGCCACGCCGGCAACGTGGCTCGGCGTGAGCGTGCGGAACATTCGCGACGAAGGCGAGATGTCCGCCTTCGGCCTGCCCGGTGTGACCGGTGTTTTGGTTTGGGAAGTCCCGGCTGGTTCTGCGTTGGCCAAAGCCGGGCTGCGAAAAAATGATGTCATTCTTTCTGTCAACGGCGGAAAGACGGCAGACACGGCGGCGTTGCTGCGGCAAATTCCGGCATTGCCTGCCGGGAGTTCGTTTAAGATCGGCATCTCTCGCGATCAAAAGGAAATGGTTGTGCCGTTGCTGCCATGAGGAGGATAAGTTTTCCAAGCGCAGTAGCGGTGGCTATAATCGTGAGAAATAATGACAAGCCTTCCGATCCGGTTTGCGGTAGGATTGGTTTTAAGCCATGAAATTACAGTCCTGCCAGCTTGGAGTCCTGCTGCTTTTTCCGCGCTGGCCGGGCGGTCGCTGAATGCAACGAACGGCTCAATGTTTTTCCGGTTGGTGCGGCCTTACTGGAGCCGAGGTTCAAAATTTTGTATCACCGTTGCCACGCGGCACGTCGTGAGTGCCAAATCGAATTAAGAATTATGAAATTGAATCAAGTCAAATGGAGCATGTTGTTGCTGGGTTGTTCACTCGCAACCGCTTTGTCGCAAACCAACTCTCTGAACTTGCCGCCCATCGCGGACGGACCGTTCAAGCCGGAGTGGAATTCGCTCACCAATTATCAGTCGGCGCCGGAATGGTTCCGCGACGCGAAGTTCGGCATCTGGGCGCACTGGGGTCCGCAATGCCAGCCGGAGCACGGCGACTGGTATGCCCGCAGCATGTATGAGGAGGGCAGCGGCGATTACAAATCGCACCTCGTGGAATATGGCCATCCCTCGACGAATGGCTTCAAGGACGTGATCCATGCCTGGAAAGCGGAGCATTTCGATCCCGACACGCTGCTGAAATTCTACAAGGACAACGGCGCGAAAATTTTCATGGCGCTGGCCAATCACCACGACAACTTCGACAATTTCAATTCCAAGTATCAGCCGTGGAACTCCGTCGCGCTCGGTCCGCAAAAGGATTTGATTGGCGGCTGGGCGAAGGCGGCGCGGAAAAATGGACTGCGCTTCGGCGTCAGCGTTCACGCCTCGCACGCGTGGACTTGGTATGAAGTGGCGCAAGGCGCGGACAAGTCCGGCCCGCTGGCCGGCGTGCCTTACGATGGCAAGCTCACCAAGGCCGACGGCAAGGGTTTGTGGTGGGACGGCCTCGATCCGCAGGAGCTTTACGCGCAAAACCACGCCCGCGGAAATCAAGGCGGCTGGGGCTGGTGGGATTGGAATCCCGCCACGGGCGCCACGGTTCCGGATGCCGCCTACATGGAGAAATTTTTCAAGCGCACGCAGCAGCTTTGGGATGATTACCATCCCGACCAGATTTATTTCGACGACACCGTGCTGCCGTTCCACGGCGTCACGGACGAGGTCGGCCTGAATCTCGCCGCGCATTTCTACAACACACGCCTCGACAAAAACGGCCGCACCGAAGCCGTGATGAACGGCAAATGGCTGGACGATGCGCAGCGCCGTTCCATGGTCTATGACATTGAGCGCGGGAAGGCGCAGGGCATTTTGCCGCAGCCGTGGCAGACGGACACCTGCATCGGCTCGTGGCATTACGACGCGAACATTTTCAAGCATCACTATTACAAATCCGCCGCCAGCGTCGTGCGGATGCTCGCGGACATCATCAGTAAAAACGGCAACCTCATGTTGAGCGTGCCGCTTCAGCGCGACGGCCAGCCGGATGCGGATGAAATCAAGATCGTCAGTGAAATCGGCGCGTGGTTGAAGGTCAACGGCGACGCGATTTACGCCACGCGTCCGTGGAAAATCTACGGCGAAGGCCCATCCACCGTCGTGGCGGAAAAAGGCCAGTTCGACGGTCAGACGGATGTTTCCAAGAAGCCGTTCACGGCGGAAGACATCCGCTTCACGCAATCGAAGGATGGAAAGACCGTTTACGCCATCGTGCTGGAAATTCCCAAGGACGGCCAAGTCACCATCAAGTCGCTGGCGGCCAATTCCGCGAATTGGCCCGGCAAAATCGGCAGCGTCCGGCTGGTCGGCGGCAGTTGGTGGAGCAGGTTGAAATTCACCCGCGACGAAACCGGTTTGCACGTTTCACTGCCGGAAAAATTCGTCGGCAAAATCGCGTTCGCGCTGAAGATTCGGTCCTGAAGCCTGCGTCTTTATCGCTGATTATGTTTATGGAAAACCGATCTGCGCGAAACACGATGGTCATCCACGATCGCGAAACGTGGGCCAGCAACTTGTATTATTTCGTGCAGCGGATCTTTTGATAAGCACGGAAGTCCTCAAAAAAACTTTTAATCGCCGTTTCTAAACTGCAACTCTACACAACTACACCACGATGAAATCAAAAATCAGCCTGATCGCATCACTGCTGCTCGCCTGTTCGAGCTTTGCGCAAACCAACGCGGAACCTTCCTCTGTTCGCTGGATTTGCAGCACGGAGAAATCCCGCTGGCAGGAGCTGGCGACAACGAACGCAGCAACCCCAGAGACCAACTCGATCAAATTGGATCCCCAAACGACCTTTCAAACCATTGACGGCTTTGGCGGCTGCTTCAACGAACTCGCCTGGGAAGCGCTGGTTTCGTTGCCGGCGGAGAAGCGCGAGGCGGCGCTCAAGGAATTGTTCGCTCCTGAAGGCGCGAACTTCACCCTTTGCCGCGCGCCCCTTGGCGCAAACGATTTTTCGCTGGGCTGGTATTCGCTCGACGAAACGCCCGGCGATTACAAGATGAAGCATTTCAGCATCGAGCGTAATCGCGAGGTGCTGATCCCCTTCATCAAGGCGGCCATGAAATATCAGCCCAAGCTCGGCGTGTGGGCCGTGCCGTGGTGCCCTCCGTCGTGGATGACCACCAACGGCCGCTATCGTCAGGGCCACATCAAGTCTGACCCGCAGACGCTCGCTGCTTACGCGCTTTATTTTTCCAAATTCGTCCAAGCCTGGCGTGCCGAGGGAATCAATCTCTACGCGATCCATCCGCAAAACGAACCGCTCCTCAATGACAACCTTTATCCCCAGTGCAAATGGACCGGCGCGGAAATGAATCTTTTCCTGCGCGACTATCTGCTGCCGCAGTTGAAACGCGACCATGTCAAAATCGAGGTCTGGCTGGGCACGCTCGTCAACGACAACATGGCCGATTACGTTGAGCCGGTTTTGGGCGATCCGAAAACGGGGCCGAATATCGTGGGCGTCGGTGTTCAATACGGCGGACAGAAGTTGCTTCAGGCTACGCATGACAAATATCCCGGCAAGAAACTCGCGCAGACCGAAACCGAGTGTTACGGCGGTTGGAACGCTTGGGACCAGTCTCTGATTACTTTCGGACACATTGTCGAGGATACGTCGCACTTCGCCAGCAGTTATTTCTTTTGGAATATGGTTCTCGATGAATCCGGCCTTAGCCGCTGGAACTGGAGGCAGAATTGTTTGATCACCGTTGATCGCCGGTCCCAAACTGTGAATTACAACGCTGAGTTTTACGCGATGAAACATTTCTCGGCGACGGTGCTGCCGGGCGCGCGCCGCATCGCGGTCAGCGGCGGGCCGTTCAAAGAGATGGTTGCATTTCAAAATACCGACGGCAGCAAGGTGCTGGCATTTGCCAATGACACTGCGCAAACGGTGTCCGCTACGGTGGCAGTTGGAGCGACAGCGCTGCGGTTGGATGTGCCTGCGCAGTCCTTGAATACGGTGATCTTGCGCTAATTTCGGAAGCATTATGAAAATGAAGAATCTTCATTTCGCGAGGCTCGCGTGGTTTGCCATCATGGCCGGGTGGTGTTGCGCCGCTCCGGCGGCGGACTCTGCCGCCACCAAAAATCGCGACCGTTCGTTCGACTCCGGCTGGCGCTTCTTGCGTGCGGATGCGCCGGACGCGGAAGCTGCCGACTTTGATGACTCTCACTGGCGGTTGCTCGACGTGCCGCACGACTGGAGCATCGAGGATTTGCCGCCGTCTCAAATTTCAGTTCCCGAATTGCCGGTGGTGACCGGCCAATGGCGTTTTCAAAAAGGCGATGACGCCGCGTGGAAAACGCCCGGATTCGATGACAACTCCTGGCAGAGCGTTACTTTGCCGGACATCTGGGAACATCATTCGAACTACACCAACGACAATGTTTACGGCTGGTTTCGCCGTCGCATTGAAATCCCCGCCGAGTGCAAAGGCAAAGATTTTGATCTTCTGCTCGGCAAGATTGACGATGTGGACGAGACTTTTCTGAATGGCGAACGCATCGGCGGCATGGGATCGTTTCCGCCGGACTACCACACGGCGTATGACGCCGCCCGGCGCTATCGCGTTCCCGCCGCGCTCGTGCGGGGTGACGGCTCCGATGTGCTCGCCGTGCGCGTTTTCGACGGCACCGGCAACGGTGGTATTTACGAGGCGAGCGTGAAATCCATTCGCGTCGGTCCATTTGATCCCGGTCAGAGCGAAGGCGGCGCGTCCACCGGACACGTTCTCGGCGGCACCGGTTGGTATCGCAAACACTTCACGCTGACTCCGGCGGACAACGGCAAGCGCGTGGCCGTGCGATTCGACGGCGTTTACATGAACGCTGATTTCTGGGTCAACGGCCAGCTTCTCGGCAACCATCCTTACGGTTACACGAGTTTTGAATTCGACTTGACGCCTTACCTCAAGCCGGCGGGTGAGGAAAACGTGATTTCCGTCCGCGTCCGCAATGAAGGCAAGAACAGCCGCTGGTATTCGGGTTCGGGAATCTTTCGCCACACCTGGCTCACCGTCACCGATCCGATTCGCGTGCCGACATGGGGCGTGTTTGTCACGACGCCGGAAGTTTCAAAAGAAAAAGCCATGGTGAAGATCGCGACCGAAGTGCGCAATGACAGTGGCGCTGAAGCTGATGTTGTCATCCGCGCCCGCGTGCTGAATTCCAAGGGCAAGAGTGTTCAGACCAGCGAAAGCAAATTGCGCCTTAGCTCCAACGAAACCCGCACTGTGGAACAGTTGATCGAAGTGCGTTCACCGAAATTGTGGTCGCCAGATTCGCCGGAACTGTATTCGGCCGAAATTGAAATCGCGGCGGCTGGCAAAACGCTCGACAAGACTTCGACGCGTTTCGGCATCCGGAAAATAGAAGTGGACGCCGAGAATGGTTTCCGGCTCAACGGCCAGATGCTCAAGCTCAAGGGTGGCTGCATGCACCACGACGATGGCCCGCTCGGATCGGCGACGATTGATCGCGCGGAAGAGCGTCGCGTGGAATTGATGAAGGCAAACGGCTTCAACGCCATTCGCACCAGCCACAATCCGCCGTCGCCCGCGTTTCTGGACGCGTGCGACCGTTTGGGAATTTTCGTGATTGATGAGGCGTTTGACTGTTGGAACGAGGGCAAGAACGGACAGGACTACCACTTGTATTTCAAGGATTGGGCTGAGCGCGACATCGCTTCGATGGTGAGGCGCGACCGCAATCATCCATCGGTCGTGATCTGGTCCATCGGCAACGAAATTCCGGACCAGTTTCGCGCCGAAGCGACCGCGAAAATGCTGCGTGAGGCGGTGCTCTCGCATGATTCCACGCGCCCGATCACGCAGGCCATCTGCTCGGATTGGGGAAATGTTCTTCGGAACTGGGATCGGCTTTCCGACATCGCCTTCCGTCATCTCGACATCGGCGGCTACAATTATCTGCCGGACAAATACGAAACCGATCATGCGCGGAATCCGCAGCGCGTGATGATGGCGACCGAATCGTATCCGAAAGACTTCTTCGATTACTGGTCGCTGGTGGAGAAGCATCCTTACATCATCGGCGACTTTGTGTGGACGGCGATGGATTACTTCGGTGAATCGGGCATCGGTCACAGCACGCCGAGCAACGAACAGGACAGTTTTCTCATGCCGTGGCCGTGGCATAACGCGTGGTGCGGCGACATTGACGCCTGCGGTTTCAAGAAGCCGCAGTCCTACTATCGCGACGTGGTCTGGCATCGCAGCCAGATTGAAATGATGGTTCACACGCCGCTGCCGAACGGCGCGTGGGAGCGCGTCAGCGGCTGGGGTTGGCCAGATGAGACGCGGAGTTGGAATTGGCCGGGACAGACAGGAAAACCGTTGCAAGTTGCCGTCTATTCGCGGTGCGACACCGTTCGACTCGAACTCAATGGCAAAGTGATCGGTGAGAAACCCGTTTCCGCCATGACCAAGCTGACGGCCAAGTTCGACGTGCCTTACGAACCGGGCGAGTTGCGCGCCATTGGTTTGATCAACGGAAAAGCCGTTGCCAGCGTCAGCCTTAGCACCGCCGGCGAACCGAAGGAAATCCGGCTCATCGCCGACCGTTCCGCGATTCGCGCCGATCGCAATGACCTTTGCTACGTCACGGTCGAGGTGGTTGACCAAAACGGCCTCGTCGTTCCGACTGCCGCAATTCCCGTTCGGTTCACGATCAGCGGCGCGGGCGAACTCGCTGCCACTGGCAGTTCCGCGCCAAACGACGATTCCAGTTTCCATGCGCCGCTACGCAAGACCTACCAAGGCCGTGCATTGGCCATTCTCCGGCCCGCCGGTGACGCGGGCAAAATCACGCTCAAAGCCGAAGCCGATGGACTGAAAGCGGCGACGATTGAGGTTCAAACCAAATGAAACCCACCTTCTTAAAAACGAAAGCAATCTGCCGGACGGCCTGGCTGGTAACAGTGATCGCAGTCGGTTGCGCGTCTGTCGCAACCGCCGCCGAACACCAACTGGTCGCGCCGAACGGTGGGGTGAAGGTGATCGTCTCAGACGAAGGCGGGCTAAATTATCGGGTGCTGGTGGATGGCAAAACCGTGCTGACGAACTCGCCGCTCGGTCTGGAATTTCAAGACGGCACCAAGCTTGGCCCGAAGGCGGTCATTGCCCGGACCAAAACCGCGTCGCATGATGGCACTTGGGAAAATTATTTTGGCAAGCGCCTGAAGGTGCGGGACCATTGGCAGGAACTGCGGCTGACGTTGCAGGAGCAGGACCGCACGTTCGGACTCATCGTTCGCGCCTACGACGATGGCGTGGCTTTCCGCTACGACCTGCCGGTCGCCTCCAAACTCGGCCATTTCGTGCTGGTGAACGAATTGACGGAATTTCGCTTCGTGGGAGACAGCCGTTGCTGGTTCGGTGAAGAATCGTCCTGCGCGGAAAACCATTATCCCGAAGCCAGGTTGAGCACGATTCCGCCGGGCAAAAGAAACACCCTGCCGCTGCTGGTGGAAGCGCCCGCAGCGTATGTTGCCGTGGCGGAAGCGGATTTGCTGGATTGGGCGGGCA
>PLYV01000084.1 GCA_003151855.1 Limisphaerales bacterium
GCTCCCGGACGGGCAGGTCAGAATTCTGGTGGCGGTCGCCGATGTGGACGTCTTGGTGCGGAAAGGCTCGGCGCTCGACGCCCACGCGGCGCACAACACGACTTCGGTTTATACGCCCGCCGCGATATTCCCCATGCTGCCCGAGGCGCTCTCCACCAACCTGACGTCGTTGAACGAGGACCAGGAGCGCATCGCCCTGGTGGCGGACATGGTTTTCAAGGAAGACGGGTCGCTCGCCACGTCAGACCTATACCGCGCCCGCGTCTGCAACCGCGCCAAGCTGGCTTACAACAGCGTCGCCGCCTGGCTGACTGGCACCGGCCCGGCTCCCCAGCGAATTGGGAAGATCCCGGGACTCGACGAAAACCTGCGCCTGCAAGATCGGGTGGCGCAGCGGCTCACTGGCTTGCGCCACCGCCACGGCGCGCTCAGCCTGGAGACGCTCGACGCACAGGCGGTTTTCGCCGGTGACGCGCTTTCCACGCTGGCGCTGGATCAGACTAACCGGGCGACACAGCTGATCGAGGAGTTCATGGTGGCGGCGAACGCCGTGACGGCGATTTACCTCACGGCGAAAAGTTTCCCGTCCCTGCGCCGCGTCCTGCGCGATCCCGAACGCTGGTCCCGCATTGTCCAACTCGCGACCGGACTCGGCGACCAGCTCCCCGCTGCTCCGGATGCCGTCGCTCTTGAAGGCTTTCTGACCCGGCGCCGCACAGCCGACCCGGAAAAGTTCCCCGACCTTTCCCTGTCCGTCATCAAGCTCATCGGACGCGGCGAATATGCACTCGATTTACCCGGCGGCGAAGCTCCCGGACATTTCGCGCTGGCCGTGAAGGACTACACGCATTCCACCGCACCGAACCGGCGTTTCCCCGATCTCATCACGCAGCGGCTCCTGAAAGCCGCGCTGGCCGGTGCGCCGCTGCCCTACACCAACCCGGAGCTGACGGAACTCGCCCAGCATTGCACGGATCAGGAGGATGCCGCCACCAAGGTTGAGCGCCGGGTCAACAAGTCCGCCGCCGCGTTGCTGCTGTCCGGCCGGATGGGACAACAATTTGACGCCATCGTCACCGGCGCAGCGGACAAAGGCACGTGGATCCGGCTCTATCAGCCGCCGACCGAAGGCCGGCTCACGCTCGGCTTTCAAGGACTCCAGGTGGGTGACCGTGTTCGCGTTAAACTCGTCCATACCGACGTTCAGCGCGGGTTCATAGACTTTGCCCGCGTCGGAACACCGTGAACGGCAGCCGCACAACTAATTCGACTATGGCCGCATCCAAACGCATTCCGACCGATGGTGGAACGGGTTTGACGCAAACTCCCTTTGCCGAGCTGTCCAGCAACGGTCTCCCGCCAGCACCTGAAACTTTGCCAACAGGTATCACGCCGCCGCCGAAGTTGGGTCGCAAGCATCGCGGGCGGGCGGACATTCTCCGGGTGAAGGCCGGCCCTGGCGGCAATTACAAGCTGTGATTATCTGCAGCGGCTGGCGGTTGCTGTGGCGCAGGATTATGCGTTTTGAAGTTGCGCGGTATTTGTATTTAACAAGTGCCAAATCAAATGCCAGAACCGGTTCCATCGTCTGACCGCCGCATCCCGGCTCGCAACCGCCGGCAGACGATGGATTGGAGCCTGGTCCTCGCCAGTCAGGGTATCGAACACGTCATTGAGCATGCGGAGGAAACCGGCTGGGCCCTGACTGTCGCGGAGCATGATTACGAACCAGCACTTGCCCACATCCGTCTATACCGTCTGGAAAACCGGCACTGGCGGTGGCGGCGACCGGTTTTCCAGCCCGGCCTGATCTTCGACGGGCGCAGCACCGCCTGGTTGTTCCTAATCATCGTCTACTATTGGTGGAGCGAGCAGCGCACCGACTTGCGAAACCTCGGCATGTGGGACGGCACCGCGCTGGCCCACGGCGAATGGTGGCGCTTGTTCACGGCCACCTGGTTGCATGCCGACCTCGCGCATCTCGCGATGAATGCGGTTTTCGGCCTGCTGCTATTGGGCCTGACGATGGGCCGCTATGGGCCGGGTGTGGGTTTGCTGGCCGCCTATCTTGCCGGGGCGGGCGGCAACGTCGCCGCGTGGTTGAGTTATGGCGAATCGCACCGCGGATTGGGTGCCTCGGGCGTGGTCATGGGCGCGCTAGGCTTGTTGGCCGTCCAGTCGTTTAGCCTGCTCAAGCAGAACAACTCGACCGCGTTCAGGCGTTTCAGCGGTGCCATCATGGGTGGGGTGTTGTTGTTCGTTTTGATTGGGGTAAGTCCAGAATCAGATGTCGTCGCCCACCTTGGTGGGTTTGTCGCCGGCCTGCTGCTTGGCCTGCTGTTGGCACTTATGCCCCGGCTGGCGGATAGCCGCCGAATCAATCTTGCAGCTGGACTGGTGTTCGCGGCCCTCGTCGTGGTGCCATGGCTGCGGGCGCTGATAAGAACCGGGTAGTTGTTATCTGTGGACAACCGACCAATAAAAAAGGTCACTCAAACGAGTGACCTTCGCGATTCGGTTTAAGAAATCACTTCTTCGCCTGACCAGCCTTCTTCGCCGCCCAATACGCCTTCATTTTGGCGGATTGATTGGCTTTGGCGGCAGCACTCATTCCACCCTTTTTTACAGATTTCGCCGCAACCACCGCTTTGACCGCAGCCTTAACAGCCGCCGGTTTGACCTTCGCTGCTTTGATTTTTGCCCACCTGGCCTTTTGAGCAGCGGCAACAGCGGCGCGGCCGGCCGCACTCATGCCGCCCTTTTTCTTCGCCGGCTTGGCAGCTTTGGGAGCGGCTTTTGGAGCGACTTTGGATTCACTGCCGAAAATGGCCGTGAGTTCAGATTGAAGCTGGGCGATCTTATCCTGGAGATCGGCGGCTTTACGGAGTTGAGCGGGTGATAGATTGATAATACTCATGTAACTATTAAAGCAGCAAAGGCAGACGTGGTAAATAGATAAATGTAAGTCGAAGTTTGCTGGCTGATAAACAACTAACCCATCTTGCCTGATAGCTAAACAAAACAGGCACCAGTTTTCCGACCTCCACTTGTAACATCTGCTCCCGGCAATCTTGATGAATGCCGGGAGCAGACGCGGGGATTACTTGCTCACTTGCTTCAATGCACGCGGTTGCGCCATGCATAAACCACGCGTGCCGCCCCGATCAGCACCAGCACGCCCACCACCGTGAGCCAGATGAGCCAGAACAAACGGGCCTTGGCCAGACAGAGCGCGATGAGGCCGCCGGTGTAGGCTAGATTCTTCATGTGATTCCTTTCGTTAAAACGGCCGGGGCTCATGTGAACCCCGGCCGTTGAGGTTTAATTCCAGACCGCCAGCTTATCCATGGCCACACTGAAGGCCCGGGACTTGATGCGGGCCGTTTCCCCGAACCACGCGGAGTTAAGCCGCTGGTTGGAGTTCTGCCGGGTCTTGCGGTGGTCATCCCCGGCATACTGGTTCAGGGTCGGGGTCAATGACTGTTGCAGCGCCGTCAGCAACTCGCCGGTTGAACCACGGCCCCAGCCCCGCACCGCCAGTGTGGTTAATTGGTCCGTGTGGATGGCCGGCGGCAAGCTCGGCTGGATGACCGGCGCCTTTACCACCAGGCACCCCTGCTTCAGTTCGAGGTGCCACGGCTCCCGGAGGCACAGGTGGTAGCGGTAGGTGACCGGAGCCTGGATCTGCACGGTGGACGTGCCGAGGTCAACCAGCCCCCAGCAGGTGACCAAATCGCTGTTCCGGGTGAACGTCTCGTTGAACGTGGCCGTGGCCAGTTCGAGGTTGAGTTCCCGGGTGATTTCGGGGATGGCCGACACGAAACGTTCGGTCAGGTTTTCGTCGGTGAAGGGCTGGGGGATGGGCGGGGCAGACTTCGGCTGGCTCGGCCTGGCTAGGAGCAGCAGCGCGGTCAGGGTGGCTCCGCCGGTGATCAGGATGGGGGTGAGATGAGGGTTTTCGATAAGAGGCTCCTTTCAGGGAAGTCCGGCAGATCGCCGGTGGGTTGAGATTTAACGTCCGTAGTGGTTTCGCCAGAAGCGATACACCTGGGCCGCCCCGACGACGGCGAGGAAGGCGATGAGGTAGGGCCAGACGCAATAGAGGATGATGAGGACGACCAGGGCGAGTATGCCCAGGCCAAGGGTGCGATTTTGCATGGACAGCCTTTCGTTAAAACGGCCGAGGCTCATGCGAACCCCGGCCGGTTGATTTCATTTACACCGCCCGCGCGCGGCGGTCGTTCCGGCACGCCTGAGACTCGCGTTCGCAGTCCAGGTTGATCCGCCAGCGGGGGACATGGGCGAGGTCGCGAAGGATTTCAATGCCCATGAACTCCAGCAGCTTCACCGCGATCTTCCGGCGATACGTCTGCATCGTCGAATCACAGACGCCGACCTTGCGCGCGGCATCCCGGAGCGTCTTGCCCGCACACAGGAACGCCACGACCAGCTGCTCGATCTGCGACAACTGGGCCAGGAAGCTGTCCCAGTCCATTTTACGCGCGGCCTGAACTGACGGATCCTCGTGGTCGTTGCTGATGACATCCTGCAACTCGAAGATTTCATTGCCGGCTTCACTTTCACTGACCACCTCGCTGAACGAATGCAGCCGGGTGCTGCCGTTCAATTGGGTGCCGGTGGCCATGACGTCCACGCGGGACGACCCGGTGGAACGCCGGCCGGATTTGCTGTGTTGAATCGAATAGTAGGCGATGTTGCCCGGGGTGACTTGCTTGCCGGCCAGTTCGACGTTGTGCAGCAGCTTGGCGGCGATGGCGGTGGCGTCCTGGATCAGCTCTTCGTGATCCTCGGCCCCGACGCAATGGACGCATCGGGGAATGGCGGAGCGGAGACGGGGGACGACTTCTTCCTGGAGTATCCAGCCTGCTTGGGGTGACATAATGTTTTATGGGAACCCGGGCGTTGAAATGGCGGTAGCGCAGGCTGCCCGGAGCCGCATGACCGGGCAGAAGGAGAAGACCCCTACCAAAGGCTTATAGCGCAGGGCAGGGGGCCATTGCGCGGAAGGAAAAGCAGCACCGAAGATTAGGGCGTGTTAACACTAATGGACT
>PLYV01000147.1 GCA_003151855.1 Limisphaerales bacterium
CCTACCAGAAAATCATCGAGAAATATCCCAAGAGCGACCAATACAACGAGGTCTTGTGGCGGCAGTTCGCCATCGCCGGGCGTTTTCTCAACGGCGAATGGTTCCGGCTCTGGAACACCATCCCGCTCTACACCTCGATGGACGAGACGGCGAAGCTTTACGACAAAATTGTGGCCAGCGGCCCGCACAGCGAAATCGCGCCGCACGCGCAGTTGCAGATCGGCGCGGCGCGCGAAAAGGAAAAAAATTACGAGGCGGCCGTCAAGGCCTACAACACCGCCGCCGACCGTTACAACGACCAACCGCAGATCGCCGCCGACGCCATGTATCGCGCCGCCGTGGCGTGGGAAAAACAGGCCGACACCGCCGAATACGACCAGAGCGCGGCAGAACAGGCCATCGGTGCCTACACCGATTTCACGGTCGTCTTCCCGGATGACAAGCGCGTGGCCGCCGCCCAAAGCGCCCTCGTCAAGCTCAAGGCCGAGCAGGTGCGCGGCAGTTTTGAGATCGCCAAGTTTTACGAGAGCAACCACAAGTGGGCCGGGGCCATCATCTATTACAACGACGTGCTGCAACTGGACGCGAATTCGCCGCTCGCCGCGCAGGCCCGGCAGCGCATTGAGATTTTGAAACCGCGCCTGTCCGTTGCACCGCAAAAATAAGCCGCCATGCGCGCCTTGAAATATTTTCTTCCCGCCTTGGCCGCTGTGTTGCTCGCCGGCTGCGCCGGTTATCGCCTCGGCCCCGTCAACGGCGCGGTCGCCGGCGAAAAATCAATTGAGATTTTGCCATTCAACAACCAGACGCTCCAACCGCGCCTGAACGATGCCGTCACCGAGGCGGTGCGCGAGCGCATTCAGACCGACGCCACCTACCGTCTGGTGACGACCAGCGGCGACGGCGACCTGGTGATGAGCGGCACGCTGCTCGAATATTCCCACGCGGCCTTGGGCTACCTGAACCGTAGTTTCGTGACGCCGCAAAACTACCGCGTCGGCGTCACGGTGCGTGTCACGGTGCGCGAGCGAGCCTCCGGCAAGGTGCTGTTCAGCCGCGATGTAAAGGGGCACACGCTCGTGAACGTCGGGCTGGATTTCGCCAGTTCCGAGCGGCAGGCGCTGCCGTTGCTCGCCGCCGACCTCGCGCAAAATGTCGTGAAGGAACTGGCCGAAGGAAGCTGGTAATTTTTTGAAACCTTCCGGCGCGGTCACCGGTCTGCATTAGCTGACAGTTGAACTGACAACCACAACATTGATTATTATGAAAAAACACATCGCACTCATCGCCATCGCGGCGGCGGCCCTGATCGCCGCGCCCGCCACCATTCACGCCCAGGCCACCACGGCCACCAATTCCCCGGCCACCACCGCGCCCGCCAAGAAGCACGGCCTGCCGCTCAAAGGCAAGGTGACAGCGGTGGACGCCACGGCCATGACCGTGACGGTCGGCACCAAGACCTACAACGTCACCTCCGACACCAAGATCACCAAGGACGGACAGCCGGCCACGCTGGCGGATGTCACGGTCGGCGCGACGGTTGGCATCACCTACAAAAAAGACGATGCTGGCAAGCTGACGGCCACCGCCATCCACATGGGTGCCAAAAAGAAGAAGACCGAATAATTGGGAAGTTGAAAATCTTAACGAAGGCGGACGGCAACGTCCGCCTTTTTTTATTGCCGCCGCCACCAGCTTGTCATGCGTTTGGGCTGCTGCGGCTGGTCCGCCTGCTGATACTGGCTGACGAGCAACTGGCTGCGGGCGGCTTCCAGCGACATCCGAAATTCATCGTAGCTCAAAAACCGTTCGCCGGGATTTTTCGCCAGTGAGCGTGCCAGCGCATCGCTGGTCGGCTGCGAGATTTCCGGCATCACCAGATTCGGCGGGGTCAGCGGTGTGTTGACCTGCGCCATCACCACCTCCTCCACTGTCGGCGCATCGAACGGCACATGGCCGGTGATGGCGTGGTAAAGCGTCGCGCCCAGCGAATACATGTCGGACAGGAAAGTTTCCGGCTCGCGCTTGATCTTTTCCGGAGCGACGTAATACGGCGTGCCGCGCGTGAACTCCGCGCCTTCCGCCTCCGCGTCAGTTTTCCGCGCCAGGCCAAAATCCACCAGCTTCGGCTCGTGGTCGGCGTTGAACAAAATATTTCCCGGCTTGATGTCGCAATGGAGCAGGTCGTATTTCAACGCCATGTCCAGCGCGGACGCGATCTTGATGCCAACATCAAGCACCTGCAATTCCGGCAACGCGTGCAATTTTTCAATGCGGTTGTCCAAGCTGCCTTGGTCAGCGATTTCCATCACGAGGTAGCGTTCGCCCTCCCATTCGTCGAACGTGTAAATGTGGATGATGTTCGTGTGGTTCAACTTCGCGCAGGCGCGGGCTTCGAGCGCAAAGCTTTCGAGCATCTTGGGATCATCCACCAGTTCCTTCTTCATCAGCTTCACCGCGACGAGCCGCTCCAGCGTCGTGTCCCACGCGCGATACACCGTGCCCATGCCACCGGAGGCGATCTTGCTGCGCAGTTCGAACTGCCGCAGTTGCATCGGCATCATGATGGCGTGGCCGCACTTCTTGCACGGCTCGGTGGCCAGCGGCGGAAGGTCTCCGGGAATGAACGTCTTCGCGTCGCAGCCCGGACAGGTCACCATTTTTAGCGGTCGATCACTCATGTGAATGAACCCAATTTAGCACGCGCCACCAATCCGACAAGCGGGGAAATTTACGAAACACTCCGTGCAAATTATTTGAAGCCCAGCCTTGAAAACCGTCAGCCAAAACACAGCCGAAAATTGTTTGACAAAGCACAATAATTGACTATCTTGTCCGCGACTGAAATGAACACCACGTTCACCAAACAGATTAAGACGCACGCGCCGGTCATGGCCACCATGACGAAATGGCAGCGCTGCTCCCGTCTCGTCGGCATCGTGGGAACGAAATTCTGATTATTTAATTTAACATTTTTTCAAAACCCGCGATTGCCTAGGCAGTCGCGGGTTTTGTGCTTTAACCAACCAAAGAAAGGGAAAATATGAACACAGATAAAAACCGGGTGAACCTCCAGTTTGCCCCTGAAACCAAGTTCGCGGTGAGAACCGCGCCGTTCGCGCCGTTCCGCGCCGCGCTCGAAACCGACTTCGAGCAGCTCAAGCACCGGCTGCTCGCCGAACAGCTCGACACCGTCGAGCGGCCCGAGCTGAACGCCGTCGTGCGCCGCGCCGCCAACGAGGCCGCCGCGCTCGCGTGGGTGACGTTCCATCCGCTGCTCGTCTTCCCCGCGCTGTTCGAGGAGAAGACCGCGAAGGCGTTGCGCCACGCCGAACGGCAGGCGCGCATCTTCGCCAACAGCCGCGAACTGCTCGCCGCCTGAACCGCGATGAACGCCATGATCAGCATTCATCCGTGTTCCGGCGGCGTGGGCCGGCGAATGGCGGGTGGCAGGTGACGCGCGACGGGTTCGCGCCCGTCCCTCGTCACCTGCCACTCGTCGCGAATTTGTAGGGAAGCAATCGGAGCGCGGGCAGTTGCCGCGCCGACAAAAGTTTTTTTTGCTGACGCGTCACGGTCCGCGCTCCCGTGTTTTGCCTCGGCGTGTTCAACCTCCGCGCCACCGAACTGTTGTGTTTATGTTTTTTATCGCTGGTGAAACATTGATTTTGCTGTGGATTAAAGACAGAAAAACACAGCGATTCTAATCTTGACTTCCAGGGAGAATCCCCCAGTGTTTTGGTAAAGCCTGCACAAAAACAAACAATCGGGCTTTGTGTTGCCAACAAAAACGGGACTTCAAACAAAGAAAGGATCGGCATTATGAAAACCATGACTATCAAATCAAACTTGCTTCGTTGCGGTGTCGTCGCCCTGCTGACGGTGGCAGGCAGTCTTTTTGCAGCGGCTCCGGCTTACAAGGTTGACCGCTCATTCGGCAAGGATGTGTTCAAGTCGGATCCCGTCAGCATCGCCGTGGATGCCGGCGATCAGCTCCATGTGTTGTTGCGGAACGGCACGGTCGTGAACTGCGATGCCGACGGGAAAACCACCGGCAGTTTCAAGGCGGACATGATGTCAGCCCCCGGTGCCATGGCTGAGGCCGACGGAAAGCTCTATCTGTTTCAGACCAAAAAATCCGAAAAGGAGATCGAGTATCAGGGCAAAAAAATAAAAACGCAGGTTTCCGAGGGCGTGGTCTGCGGCGTGTTCGATCTGACGGGGAAAAAGATTTCCGAATTCAACCTGCCGGAAGCCCAGTCGGCGGCCGCCGCGCACTTTGTCGGCAAGGAACTGGCCGTCGGCGACTTTGCGAAAAGCCAGATTCTTTTTTACGACCTCAGCGGTTCCGAACCGAAGGTGACGCAGAAAATCACCAAGCAGTTCCGCCTGTGCTGCGGGATTTTTGATTTCTGCCCCGGCACGGTTCCCGGTTCAATCGTGGTCGCCAATCTCGGCGCCTTCAAGGTCCAGACCTACACTGGCGGCGTGAAGACGTCCGAGTTCGGCCAGCGCGGCACCGGGTTTGAGGACTTCCAGAGCTGCTGCAATCCCGTCAACGTCGTCTGCTTGGCGGACGGCTCGTATGTCACCATTGAAAAAGATCCCACCCGCGTGAAAATTTTCGACCAGAACGGCAAAACTTGCACGGCGGTTCAAGGCCTGGACGAACTCGTCAAAGGCTGCTACATCGTCCCAGCGGTGGTTGACAGCAAAGGTTCGATTTACCTGGTGGCGAGCCAGCAGAATCGCGTCGTCAAATGCGTGCCCACGGGCAACAAATAACCACCTGTCAGTCTGCTGAAAATGAAACGCATTGCATTGCCGTGTCTGGCGGCGGGAGTCTTTTTTTCAGTGCTGGTTCACGGCGCTGAAAATCCCGCTCCCGCTGCGGAAACCGCTTTTCTTCCCGAACCGGCGGTCGTGACGGTCGCCGGTTCGGAAACCAAGCCGCTGGTCTTGAAGATTGCGGTCAACGACATCTACTGCCGAAAGACTTCGTGTTCCTGCATCAGCAACATCGCCACGCGGGATTACACCGTGTTCCTGTCGGACTTGAAGTCCAATCACAAAATCACGCTGAAGTTCACCTATTTCATGGAAGTGTTCGACCTGGAAAAGGCGCTCCAGACGAAAAAATTCGACGGCGTCCTGTGCAAACCGTGGACCGCGCTGCGGCTGGCCGACAAAGTCGGCGCAAAATACCTGCGTGTGGCAGACATTTTGGATCCCAACGACAAGGCCACGATGAACGGCCAGTTTGTCGTCACCGCCAACTCGCCGATCCGTTCGCTGGAGGATTTGCAGGGCAAACCGATCGCGGTCGGGCAGAGGGATTCGTATGAAAAATATCAGTCGCCGATGCGGATGCTCGCCGCCAAAAACATCAAGCCCCAGAAGACGCTCTGCTTTTCAAGCTGCGGCGAAAACCTGGACGCGCTTCTGTCCGGCAAGGTGGACGCCGCCGTGATCTCCAGCTACGCGCTCACCGCCAGTTGCGCCGTGGACTTCATGAAGCCGGGCGACGTCAAGACCATCGCCGAAACCGAGCCGATGCCTTTGACCTCGCTGATTCTGGACATGAACAAGGTTTCCGCCGTGGACACCGCCCGTTTGCAGGCCGCGTTGGTGGCGGAATCTGGTGACAAAGCGCCCAAGGATCTGACCGGCCACGGCTTCGTCCTGCCAGCCTCATGGCGCCCGTCTCCGCTTGCCGCCGAAGCTGACCTCGGCGTGGAACAGCCCACAACGAAACACCAGAAGTGAGCATGGACCGGAGAAAATTCATCCAACGCGGCGGCCAGTTCGTAGGAGCCGCCGTGCTGGGCGGAGCCGCGTGGCGCGTGTTCGCCGGCAAGGATCCCGAATCGGAATTTTCGCAGCCCACCGGCCCTTACGTCTGGCGCATCAATCAGGAAAAATGCACTTATTGCGGCCTGTGCGAAACCGCCTGCGTCCGCAAACCGTCGGCGGTCAAGGCCGTCAACGACCAGACGAAATGCTCGTATTGCGTCGGTTGCTACGGCCACCTCGCGGACTTCAACATCGCCTCGGAGCTAATTGACAGCCAGGGTGTGAAGGTGTGTCCCTACAATGCCGTGATCCGCAAGGAATTCACCGGCGGCAAAGACGGCTATTTCACCTACACCATTGACCAGGCGAAATGCACCGCCTGCGGCAAATGTGCCAAGCGCTGCAACGAACTCGGCACCAAGTCCATGTTCCTGATCATCCGCCCGGATTTGTGCATCGGGTGCAACCGCTGTTCGATCATGGCCGTTTGTCCCAAGGACGCGGTTGAGCTGGCGCACTCATATCCCGAAGACGACTACCGGGGCAACTTCGATCTGGACCAAATGCTGAAAAATCAAGCCGACGGGAAAGGCGGCGCGGCATGACGAAGTGGTGGCGCGTGGCCGGGCTGCTGGCGCTGCTGGCATTTCAGGTTTTGGCCGGAGATTCACCGGCATCATCGG
>PLYV01000058.1 GCA_003151855.1 Limisphaerales bacterium
GTTTCAACTCCTCCAGTTTTTCGACAACCATGATGACCGTCTTGCCCAGCTTGATGCCGAGCAACGCCATCTTGATGAACTCCGCATCCTTGTAACCGTTGCAGATGATGAGGCTGCCCAACTGGTTTTGCATGGCGAGGCCGGCGAACAATTCCGGCTTGCTGCCGACTTCGAGACCAAAATCATAAGGCTTGCCCGCGTCGAGAATTTCCTCCACGACTTCGCGAAGCTGGTTCACCTTGATCGGAAATACGCCGCGATACTTGCCCTGATAACCAAATTCCGTGATGGAATTTTGGAACGCCTTGTTGATGGCCTCGACGCGGTGGCGAAGAATATCCTGGAACCGGATGAGCAACGGAAATTTCAGCCCGCGCGATTTTGCCTCCTCGATCACATCCGTGATGTCCACGCTCGCGCCCGCTTCCTGCAATGGTTTGGCGACGACGTGGCCGGCGTCGTTGATGTCAAAATACTTCGCGCCCCAGCGCTGGATGTTGTAAAGCGCGCGGGCGGATTCAATATTCCACGGCGCGGCGGTGTCAGTCGTATTGCTCATCGGTATGGTTCAAACGAGCGCATTATGAAAAGCCGGGCGCAGAAAGCAATAAGCACGTTCAAAAAAATACGCCCGGCGGAATGCCGTTCTTGTCAAGGCCGTCACAATTTTTCTACTGGCCGGACAACACGCGGTAAAAGCGCTGCGGATAATTCGTCGCCGACAGGTCGGATAGTTGGAACTGCCCGTTCTGGTCGGCCACGGTGTTCGTCACAAAAAACCACAGCACCGGCGACGCGAGATTGGTCGCCGCGTCCAGCTCATACGTCACGCCCGCCGCGCCCGTGCCGCTGAAAATAAAATTGCCGTCGCCCGATTGCACGATGGAACTGAACTGCGGCAGCGCCGTGGCGATCACGGACAAAGCGCCGTTGACCGTGAGATTGGTCGTGTTCCACGCCAGCCCGACGCCGAGCGGCGGCAGGTTGAACGCGGCGAACGTGCTGCTGTTGTAGTTCGTCGCGTAAAAAATCCTGAAGCTGTCGCCGGCGGCGAGCGTGCCGTCGAGATTCGTCACGGTCAGCGTGCCGCTGCAAGTGAGGCTGCTCACGCCCAGAATCACGTCGTTGGTCAGCGCAGTCTTGTTCAGCTCAATGAAATTCGTGCCGTTAATCGTCAACGCATTGTTGATCGTCAGCGCGCCGATGGCATTGTTTCCAAGCGACAAAGTTCCGCCCGCCTGGATGTTCACCGGTCCGCCGATGACGCCGTTGCCGGCCAAGGTTCCGCCGTTCACCGTCACGGTGTTGGTGCCGAGGCTGCCGTCCACGACGAGCGCGCCGTTGTTGACGGTGGTGGTGCCGCGATAGTTGTTGCTGCCGCCCAGGACTTGGGTGGTGTTGCCGGCTTTCAACACGCTGATGGCATTCGCGGCGGAGGCATCGGTGATGCGCCCGCTGAACGTGGCGGTGGCGGTAGCGCTGTTCGACAAAATCAACGTGACGGGTGCGGTTGAATTGTTGGTGACCACGCCGCCGCCGGTTGCGTCAGCGAGCGACGCGAGTGACTGCGAAATGCCCGACAGATCCAGCGTCGCGCCGGACGCAATGCTGACGGACGAAGCCGAAGACATTTTCCCCGAGACCGGCACGTTGGTGACGATGGCGCGGATTTGCGCCTGGGTCAGCGCACGGTCGAACACGCACACTTCGTCAATGAAACCGGTCATCTTCACCGCGCCGGCATCCGAATCCGGCGCGCCGCCGATCCACGTCTGGTTCGCGCCGCTGGCGAGGGCAAGGCTCATGGATGAAGTCACCGCATCCACATTGCCATCCACATAAATAGATTCCGTTCCAGCGGTGTCCACGAGCGTGATGAAATGCCAGTTGCCATCGTTCAATGCCGTCGTTCCCGTCAGGAAACCGCCGGCCCAACGGACCGCACCCGCCTTTGTCCCGGCGGTGCTGCCGGAATTTCCATTCAACAAATAGGTCGTCTGGCCGGAACTCGACCAAGTGCCGTCACCTTGATGCAGGATGACCGCGCCCGCCGTGGTGGTCTTAATCCAATAGCCCATCGTCCAACTGCTGCTGGCCGAGGTGTCGGTGACTTTGTTCGCGATCTGGACGATGTTGGTCGCCACCGCGCCGCCGGTGCCATTGACGTAAAGCGCATTACCGAAACGCCCGGCGTTCGTGATGTAAGCTCCGCTGCCAATCAGCGTGCCGTTCATCGCCCAGCCGCCCCGGCCCTGATTCGTCACGATGCCGCTGCCGGCCTGATCAAAACTCATCCACAACACCGGTTGCAGGGTCGCGATGAAATTGGTGCCGGAACCAAAACGCACTGTGCCCGCCGAAATGGTCGTCGCCCCGGTGTAGGCGTTCGTGGCGCTCAAGGTCAGCGTGCCGGTGCCGGTCTTGACGATGCCGCCGGAACCTTTGAGCGAGCCGGCGAATTCGGTGCTGGCGTTGTTGTTGCCGTTGGTGAGCGTGACGGCGGCGAGGCTGGAATTGGTCAGCCAGACATCATTGATGCCAGCCAGCGCGCCTACGCTGGCACCGGTGATGGAGCCGAACTTGAGCGCGTTGCTGCCCGCACAGGCGAGGTTCACGAGGTTGTTTTCCAGCGCGCGGGCAAAGTTGAGTTTCACCGCGCCGCCGCCGATGGCCACGGTGCCGGTGAGGCCGTTGGTGTTGGACAAAATCAATGTGCCCAGCCCGGCCATCGAAAAGCCGTTCGCGCCCGCCAAGGGAGCTGAAATCGTCGCGGTGTTGTTGATCACCATGATTGAAGGCGGTGCGCCCGATCCCGAATCCAGCGTCAAAACGCTGCCGCCGCTGGCGGCCAAAATCCAGTTCTGCGCGCCGGACGTGTCGCCGAAGATCAGCGTGCCGATGCTAAACGAGGTGTCCAGCGTGACCGTGCGGTCGGCGGTGATGTTCAAGGTGCTGAAATCGGCGGTGGCGCCCGCGCCGCCGGCGACGAGACCGGCGAGCCATTTGTTGGTGTCGCTCCAGCTGCCGTTCGCATCCACGTTCCAGGCGGGATTATACACCGTGGTGATCGTCAGCACGGTGAACGCGCTGGCACCCGCCGGGTCGGTGACCCGCACGGTGAAGAAAGTCGTCCCCACGTCGCCGGCCACCGGCGTGCCGGTGAGGATTCCACCGGTGCTGACGTTCAGCCAGGCCGGACCGCTGAGCTTGCTGAAAGTCAGCGTGCCGCCATTCGCATCAGTGGCCGCGCCGGCGAGGCTGTTGCTGTAGGACAATGACCGGGCGGCGGGAGCGCCCGCCAAAAAGTTTGTGCTGAACTGCGGCGGCAAGTTTGTTTGCAACGCCGCAATCTGCGCCGCCGTGAAGGCGTAGTCGGCAATCTCCACATCATCCAGACGGCCACGGAACAGCGGATCGGGAAACTGGCTTTTGCCGAGATAGTTCAGGGTCGGAAGAATATTCGACGGCAGGATGGAGAAGCTGGTGGACGAGGCGGCGAGCACGCCGTTGGTGTAAAGCTTGGCATTGCTGCCACTCAACGTAACGGCGACGTGCTGCCACTGGCCGACGGGAAGCGCGGTTTTGTTTGTGAGGATTTGTTCGCCGCTGCCGTTGTTGATGGCAAAGCGCAGCGTGCCGCTGCCGGAACTCGGCGTGAGAAACAGATAATGCGACGTGTCGTTGCCAAAATCAAAAATGCGCTGCCAGCTAGCCCCGCCGTCCCAATACACCCACGCGGCAAACGTAAAGCTGTTGCTGCTGGCGATGTTCGGCGGCAGTTGGATGTAATTATTCGTGCCGTCCAGCACCACCGCCTGCCCGGTGTGGCCGGCGGTGTAAGCCGGCACGCCCACGGCGAGGCCGTTGTTGCCGTAGCCGGAAGTGTCGAGCGTGTTGGTCTCGAACAGAAACTGCGCGAGGCTGCGGTTGCCATTGTTCGGCAAGGCCTGCATATACGACAGCGCCGAAGCCGTGTCGCGATACGTCACGCCCGCCGCCGTGAGGACGCCGTTGGTCACCACGGCGCGCGAATCCTCAACCCAGTTATAAAGCTGGTAGCGCTCCACAAACGGGGCGGATTCGAGCATGCTGACCATCGCGGCGACACATGCCTGCTGCTGCGCATAGGTCGGCACCGGATAGGGATTGTTGTCCGTCCAGTTCGCGCCGTTGTTCCATTCCGTGATCCAGATTGGACGGTGCGTGTTGTTCCAGATGTCGAGCAGGAAATTATACATCTGGTTTGCCGCTCCGTTCGGATCCGTGGGATTCCAAGCCCAGTAATAATGAATGGCAACGAAGTCCACGCGCGCTCCGGCAGCGTCCGCCTGCGAAATAAACGGATACAGCCAGCTAGAGCGGCCGCCGTCTGTGGTTGCCGGCGAGCCGACGCGCAATCCGGTTGCCAAAAGTCCCGGCCATCTGGCCACTGCATCCGACACCGAGCCGGGGGGGGTGAGATTTTTGTAAGCGTCTTGACTTGAATTGTCGGGCTCATTGTAACCCAACAGCGTATTGATGCCGAGCACCTGCCAATTCTGGCCAAGTCCGGGCCAAAACGGTTGCTGTTCAATGGCAACATATTCCAAATCGCGCGAGGAAGTCTGGTCAATGTTCCAGTCATACCACGAATTCACATTCAGCAGGCTGATGCCCGGGTTGCCCGCGATGCCTTTCTTGCTCACCCACCGCCACGGCGTGACGTAGATGAAGCGGATCTGGTTGTCGAGCGTGGCCGGCAGCACGCTGACGTCCAGATCGCCATCCTGCGCCACATAACATTTGCTGAAGCCGTTGCCGGCGGTGTTCTGCGCCATGACCGCCATGTAGCCGCGCTTCAATTTGAACGAACTGATGTTCATGTCCATCGCGCCCAGGCCGGTGCCGGTGTAATAAACGTATTGGCTGTATTGCGCCGACGTGCCGGAGAAATGCGGCCCGCTGAAAACCGTCAACGGCTGGAACGACGGCGCTTGCGGAATGACCACCGCGCCCGCGCCGTATTGGACGACACGCACATTGCTGTCCACCACCGCGCTGGCACCGCTCACCAGAATCTGGCCAAGGTAGCTGGACACCACCACGGACGGCTTGACGCCCGTCAGAAACAGCCACGCGTTGGCGGAAGTCAGATCGATGGTGCAGCCGGGAATGGGATTGTTCGTGGCCGTGACGCGCAGTTCACAGCGGTTGCTCATGGTCACGGCCGTGTTCGTGAGCGAGGCATAGGTCTGAACACCATCGGTGATGGTCAGCGTCTGGGCTGACGCGGCCAGCGGCAGCAACGCCGCCACCGCCAGCAACCGCGCCAATGAAACATACTCAATCATAAAATCAAATGGGTGGCCTGACCAATTTAACACAACTGCAACAACATTGCTGGCCGGGCTGAAGCGATGGCCTTGATAAATCTGCAGGTTTTTCATGGAATAAAATCGGTGCGTTCCGGGACGTTATTTTTGCAAGCGGTAGTATTGGGCACCGCCGGAAATGGGGATGGTGAACTGCCATTGGCCGCCAACGATTTGCGGCGCCGATGAGGCAACGGCGGTCCAGGTTCCGGCAGCCAGGTTCGTCGTTGTCAAAACCGTGTAGCCGGCCGACGCCAGCGGCCAGGACAACGTCAGGCTGCCGCCGGCGGCGGAAGCAGTGATGGCCGGACTATTGGTGCTCAACACCTGGTCCGGGCCCAGCGCCTGCGAGGCCGCGATTTCGATCGCAGACAACGCGCCGTTGTAGATGCGAAACTCATCAAGGCTGACGTCAAAATAGGAATCGCCGCTATAAAGCGACCTGCCGATATAGTTCACAATGGCGTTCACCGAGGTGAACGGCACCGTCACCGCGTTGTTCTGCGACACCAGGACACCGTTGGTATAGAGCGCGAGGGAACCGGCCGGCGGATTATAGACTGATGTTATATGCAAGCTGGCCAGACCACTCCAGTTGCCGGAGGGATTGGGAACACTGTTTTGTTCACCCGAGTAGTTAGTAGCGGTGATGGCAATGCGTCCGTTCCGGGGCTGGCAGAAAATGTAATCAATTCCGTCCGTGCCGTTCGTATTCCCAAAACCGTAAAAGAAGCAGTTGGCCGGGAGCATTCCAAAGCTGGCCCACGCATCAATGGTTACAATCGTGTAATTACTGATTATTCCCGCAGGCAGTTGAACATATTGCTGGCTGTTCGAGGTCAATGTCAGTTGCCCGCTGCCGAAAGTGCCGCCTCTGGGCAACGTGCCGTTCCAAGCCGGACCGCCGACCGAGTCAGAACAGTTCGTCCCCGAAGTCTCGTTGAAGCCATAACGATGGACCAGCGTGGTCGGAACAGAGACTACTTGAACGGATTGAGTAACGGAAAGGCCGAGGCTGCCGTAGGTGGCAATGATACTCGTTGTTCCCGCGCCCACGCCCGAGACATAGCCGCTGGAATCCACTCTGGCAATACTTGTGTCAGCCGAGGCGCAGGTGATGGCATGATTGGCGTTCGTGATCAGGTTGACTGGACTGGACTGGCCGGACTGCCAGCCCCAAAGCACCACCGCCACCGTTTGCCCGACGTTGATGGGCGAAGTGACTTGTAGTTGCAAGTTGGTGTAAGTGTTGATGCCACTGGCTTGCAACCGAAAGATGGAAAGCGAATTGGCCGGGAGCGTGACCGTGAAATTTGTTCCCGCGTTGGCAATCGTGTTCGTAATCGGAAAAACATTCACCGGCGTGGCTAGTGAATTTTCGTTCGCGGGACTGCCAGAAGTCAATTGGATGACCGTGGCGGTCGGCGCGATTGAGTTGACGCCGGTTACCTTGACCGTGGTCGCGACGGAACTACTGGAAGGATTCACGGCCTTGACGATGACCTGCCCGGATGACCGGGCTAGGGCGGAAGAAACCTGGAGGGAAGCTGAACTTGCCGGGTTGGGGATGTTATGGATCAGGGTGCCGTTGAGATAGCAGAGAATATTGCTGCTGCTGAGCTGAATGCTGATGTCATACCAGCCGCCATTGGTCACGCTCCCACTCGCCGTGGTGAGGGTGGTCTTCGATCCGTTTACGGAAAACTCGATGCCGTGCTGGGTGTTACCCCAATCACCGATGTTCCACCACAAATAATTATTGCTGTCGCGCCAGTCAAAGATGATGAGGAAGCCTTCACTGCCGCTGTCCTTGCGCGCCCTTAAGCTATAGGTGTAGTTGCTCCAGTTGGTGTTGCCGG
>PLYV01000219.1 GCA_003151855.1 Limisphaerales bacterium
AAACAACCCTTGCGAATCAAATTGAGATGAAATGCGCCGAATCAATTGAACTGGAAACGCCTGCCACGCCGGCGGGCCATCCCGTGCGGGTGCCGATGGGCCTGCTGGGTTTCGAACAGATCAAGGATTACCTCCTGGTCGTCAATCCCGGTGAGGAACCGTTCGCGTGGCTGCGGGTCGAGGACAATGCCGCGCTGGCGTTTGTCGTGATTGATCCATTCGTGGTCCTGCCGGATTACAATCCAGACATTCCGCCGGCGGACGTGGAATTTTTGGGGTTGAAGAATGCGAACGACGCGCTCTTGCTCGGCATCGTGACCGTGCATGGCACGGGCCAGGCCACGGTGAACTTGAAAGGGCCGGTGGTCATCAACCGCCACACGCACACCGCCAAGCAGGTCATCATCACGAACGCCGCCAAATATTCGGTGCAACATCCGTTGCCAGTCGCGGACAATGTGGCTTAAACTTTGCCATGCTAATTCTTTCGAGAAAACCTGGCGAGAGCATCGTGATTGACGGCCACATCCGCGTGAAGGTCATGCGGCTGGAGGGCGACGTGGTGAAGCTCGGCATCGAGGCACCCGTGACGGTGCCGGTGCACCGGCAGGAAGTTTACGAGGAAATCCAGCGGAGCAACCAGCAGGCGCTCACGAAACAAAGTTCGCCGCTGCCCAAGCTGACGAGCGCGGTCAAGCCGACAGGTGCGGCCAAGCCGTCGGTGTCGCCAGCGAAGAAAGTGAATTTGTCGAAACCCTGACGGCGGGCGCCAGGCGCGGCCGGTCGGGTGACAGAAAAATGTCAGTGATTATTGTCTTATGTTTTGTGTTTAGACATATGGCGAGACCCACTGGCTCCTTCCCCGGGCGGATCGGGTTCATCCCCGGTCCGCCCGGACATTAACCAATGATCTGCTGCCATGAGCGCCAATTTATTACTCCATTCACTTTCCAATTTCCGCGATGTCATCCTGCCGGCGCTCGAGCTGGCCGGGGCGCGGCGCATCGTTGAAATCGGTTCTGAATACGGCACGTTCACCCAGGATTTGTGTGCGTATGCCGAGCGCGTGGATGGCCGGCTCACCACTATTGATCCGGCGCCACAGCCCGCCGCGCGGGAATTTTTCGCCGCCCGCCAGGGCCGTCCGCATTTTCAATTCATCCAGGCCACGAGCATTGAAGCCCTGCCCAAGATCGAGGTCGCGGACGCCTACATCATTGACGGCGACCATAATTATTTCACGGTTCGCAGCGAACTGGATTTGATTGTCCAGATGTGCGCCGGCAAACCGGTCTTGATTTTTGAACATGATGTCTGCTGGCCTTGCAGCCGGCGGGACACCTATTACAATCCGGCGACAATTCCCCAACTGTTCTGCCACCCCCACACGATGACCGGCGGCATCACGCTGGATAATCCCGGGACCGTGGCCGGCGGGTTCCGCAGCGAAGGTGCCTTCGGTCTGGCGCTGCACGAAGGCGGCCCGGCCAACGGCGTGCGCACGGCCATTGAGGATTTCATCGCCGAACAGCCCGGCTTCCGGTTTGAAATTGTCCCGGCCATCATGGGGCTGGGCGTCATTTATCCCGCCCGCGCGGACTGGGCTGGAAAAATTTCGGCGCACCTCCGGCCCTGCACCCAAAATCCGCTGCTGCCCTTGCTGGAGCGCAACCGGCTGGAGCTTTATCTAAAAGTGATTGAACTGCAGGATTGTTTGGCGCGTCGCCATCAGCCACCGGTCGCGGTGCCGCCGGTTCCCGTCTGCGCGCCCGCCTGCTTCAACCAGATGCCCGACTGACCATGACCACCCAAGCTTCCACTTTGCCCGCTGTCGGCGAACCTCGTTTCAACTGGCGGTCGCACGAATCCTTGCGGCGGGCCGGCGAGCTGATTGAAAAAGTTCAGGGACTGCGGGCCGTCACGTTCGATTTTTTTGACACGCTGGTCTGGCGGCTCGCCGCCCGGCCAACGGATGTGTTTGTGGAAGCCGGCCAGCGGTTGCGTCAAGGCGGCCTGTTGCCGGCCCATATTTCTCCGCAGGATTACGAGGTGCTGCGCCGCCAGGCCGAAATGAAGGCCCGCACCAACCAGGCGCTCCGCGACAAATCGCGCGAGGATATCACGCTGGACGAAATTTTCCAGCCGTTGAAGACCATCGTGCCCGGAACCGACGCCGCCGCGCAGATCGAGCTGGCCGCCGAGGGCGACTTCTGCCTGCTGAATCCGCACATGATTGAATTCGCCCGCCACGCCAAAGCGCGCGGACTGAAGGTGTTCATCATCTCGGACATTTATTTTTCCGCCGACCAGCTCCGCGCGATTCTCCGCGCCAATCATTTTGACCCGGCGTTCTTTGACAGCATTTTTACGTCCGCCGACGCAGGCGTCTGCAAATGGAGTGGAAAATTATTTTCGCAGGTTCTGAAAAAAACCGGCCTGAAGCCGGCGGAGATCCTGCATCTGGGCGACAATTTTCAGTCCGATGTCGCGGGGGCGCGCAAGGCCGGCGTGCGCGGCTGCCACTACGTTCAGGAATCGAATGAAACGCGCACCATTTTGGAGCGCGAAAAGTTTTTGCTCGGCGGCCAGACACCGGTGGGCAGCGTCAATTCGCTGCGCCTGCTGGCCGCCCGGAATTTTCCCGGCGACGCGGACGAGGGTTTTTTGGGCCGCGCGGGGGCGCTGCTGCTCGGCCCGCTGCTCACGCGCTACGCGAGCTGGGCGTGCGAACAATTTGTCGCCGCCGGCGTCCACAAGGTCGGCGCGTTCATGCGCGAGGGCGAGCTGCTCGGCCAGTTGCTGCAACGCGAGGCGGCGGCGATGGGCCACGCGCTCGAGATCACGCCGCTTTACGCCAACCGCAAGTCCACCGACCTCGCGGCCATCGGCCGGCTGACGGCGGAAAACGTGATTGACTGGGTGAGCCGCCGCCAGACCTTGAGCGTAAAAACCATTCTGGAACAGTTTGGAATCCGGGCGTCGGAACTGCGCCACCTGCCGTTTTCGCCCGATGAAAAAATCAGTTCGCACGAACGTTTGCTCCAGTTCGCCAAAATTTTGTTCGCGCCCGAAATCGCGTCGCGCATCGAGGAACGCAGCGCCGCCGAACGCCGCAAGGTGATGGACTACCTCCGGCCCTGGCTGGAGGCCGGCGAACGGTTTGGCGTCTGCGACATCGGCTACAACGCCACCGCGCAAATGCAGCTTCAGCGTATTTTCGAACTGGAAGGCTGCCGCACCGCCATGACCGGCTGCTATCTGGTCACCTGCGAGGTGGCTGCGCGCCGCATGTTGGACGGGCTGGATGTGCGGCATTTTCTCGGCGCATTCGGTCATCCGGGGTTCAACCATTTCGCCTTTCTCCGCTCGCCTGCGTTCATCGAACAGTCGCTCGTGGCCGGCTGCGGCACCACGCTGGGATACGAACGCGCTGCCGACGGCGCGGTCCAGCCGGTGCTGGGTGAAATGCATTTTTCGCCGGAACTCCTGCGCCGCCAGCGCGCGTTCAAGGACGGCGTGCTGCATTACCAGGAACTCTGGCTGCACTTTCGCGCGCAGAAACCCGGCCTGCTCGACGGCACGACGGATTTTTCCCGCCGCCTGCTGGCCGACCTGGACTGCGGCACCGCGCCGATTCTCGCGCGGGCAGCAGCCTTTCCGACGCAAAACGAACTGGCCCGTTTCGGATCGCTGCCGCTGGACGACCATTATTTTGCCGGAGGCGTCAAAACCATCTGCGGCGCGAAGGAACACGAATTGATCCGCGCCAAGGGCTACAGCAGCGCGCTGGGCGATCAGGGCGTGCTCTGGCCCCAGGCCGCCAACCTGCGGCTCAGCCCCAAGTCCGCCGGCGATTTTTTCGACTACGCCCGGGCCATGCTGCTATGTCAAACCGACCGCGACAACCATGGCGTTCAGCCCGCGCTCACCGTCATCCTGCGGGCCGGCGATCCCGAAAAAATCCGCGCCGCGCTGGGCCGGCTGGTGAAAAATTCCCGCACCGGATCCGCTTGCGAGATTTTCGTGCTGCTCAAGGAAGAAGATAAAAACTGCGCCCGTCTCGCCGCTGAATTTGACGGTGGCCTTCACCGTATCAAAGTTTTCACGCGCTCCCCGTCGCAAGATGTTTGGCAGCAGCTCAACCACGCCGCCGACCGCGCCGACGCCCCGCTGCTGCTGTTGCTGGACGATTCCGCGCAACCAGCCATCGCGTGGGATCAGGCGGCGCTCGCGCCGTTTCACGCCGACACCGGTGCGGTGCTGGCCACGCCGGACGCGGGCTATCTCGTGGTCCGGCGGCTGGCGTTCGTTGAAACTCTCGGCTTTGCCAGTGAAAATCTTTCGTCCGCCGGTGCAAACTGGCGGCTGCTGTTAGCCCTGCGCGAACTCGGCTGGCAGATCCGGGCCGGCCGTGACATCGTCACTGAGAATCCGCCCCAACAGATTGCTGCCGGCGACCGGAAAATTCTCGCCCGCCTTTTTCCGGATTATGAAAAGCAGGCTGTTGAAATCGCCGCGCAATTTTCCAACGGCGCGCCGCCGCCCGCCACCGTGGATTGGATCGGCTCGTTTCTTGACCACGGCAGTCTCTCGCATGTGAATCGCGAGCTCACCGGCGCGTTGAAGAACGTTTCAGGCATCAGGCTTCAGCGCGTTGGCAACGGCGCGCCCGCCTCGCCGGGCTTTGAAAATCTCTCGCGGGAAATCTCCGCCGTGGCTTCGGCTGATGCCGCCATCACCGTGCGCCACGCATGGCCGCCGAACTGGCAACGTCCCGCCTCTGGCAAACTCGCCGTCATTCAGCCGTGGGAATTTGGTTCGCTGCCACAGGACTGGGTTCGGCGGGCGCGCGACGTGGACGAGTTCTGGCTGCCCTCCGAATACGTCCGCCAGGTTTACATCGAGTCCGGCGTGCCGGCGGAAAAAGTTTTCGTCGTGCCCAACGGCATTGACCCAGAAAAATTCCAGCCGTCGGCCGTGCCGCTGAAACTGGCGACGCAAAAGAAATTCAAATTCCTTTTTGTCGGCGGCACTATCGGGCGCAAAGGCCCGGATTTATTGCTCAAGGCGTATTTGCAGAATTTCACGGCGGCGGACGACGTCTGCCTCGTGATCAAGGATTTTGGCGGCAAAAGTGTTTATTCCGGTCAGACGTTCGAAGCGCAGATTCGCGTCGCGCAGGCATTGCCGAATGCGCCGGAGATTTTATATCTTAATGAAGAACTGCCGCCCGAACAATTGCCCGGGCTTTACACCGCGTGCGACTGCCTCGTGATGCCGTATCGCGGCGAAGGCTTCGGCTTGCCCGCGCTGGAGGCGATGGCCTGCGGTCTGCCGCTCATCGTCACCGCCGGCGGCTCGACGGATGATTTCGTCCGCGACGAATTCGCCTGGCAGATTCCGGCGGTAAAAAAAGTTTTTGGCTCCGAAGTCAGCAGCATGAAGCTGGCCGGTGACGGCTGGCTGCTCGAACCCGACCTCGCCGCGCTGGGCGAAATGATGCGGCACGCGTTTGCTCATCCCGGCGAGGCGCGCGAACGCGGCCGGCTCGCCAGCTTGCACGCGCGGCAAAACTGGTCGTGGCAAAATTCCGCCGCCATTGCCGCGCAACGTATCCGGGCGTTGGCCGCCAGCCCCGGCGCGCCGGCGGCAAACATCAAACCGGCACCGGTCGCCGCCGTCGCGCATCTCGGACGGCTGGACGAGGCGCGCGAATTGTTCGCGGAGAAAAATCTTCCGGCCGCGTGGGCCGCCGCCGTCACGGCGGTTTCCAGACGTCCGTTCCATCCCGAGGCGTTGCTGCTGCTCGCGGAAATCGCGCTGACGGCGGGCGACGGGAAAATCGCGAAGCAGTGCGCGCAGCGCGCCCGTGACCTGGTTCCGGGCTGGAAACCGGCGAAACAATTTTTAAGCAAGCCGCTCAAGGGCGACACCAAATTAGATTGGCTGAATCCATCCTCCATCCTCCATCCTCCATCCGCGCCGCGCCTGTCCGTCTGCCTGATTGTGAAAAACGAGGAGCAATTTCTCGCGCAGTGCTTGGCGTCCTTGCGCGGCCTCGCGGCGCAAATCATCGTCGTGGACACCGGCTCGACCGACCGCACGGTGGAGATTGCGAAGGAATCCGGCGCGGAAATCTATTCGTTTGCGTGGTGCGACGATTTCGCCGCCGCGCGCAACGCCGCGCTTGAACACGCCACGTGCGACTGGATTCTGGTGCTCGACGCCGACGAGGAACTGCCGGCCGCCCAGCACGCACCGCTGCTGGCCGACCTGAAGATTGCCGACACGCTGGCGTTCCGTTTGCCGCTCGTCAACGCCGGCCAGAACGATGGCCGGAGCTTTGTGCCGCGCCTGTTCCGCAACGCGCCGGGCGTCTATTATTTTGGCCGCGTCCACGAACAGGTTTTCCCCAGCCTGCTGCCGCATTGCCAGGCGTGGAGTTTGAAGACCGCGCTCGGCACGGCGGAACTTTTGCATCACGGCTACACCAAGGAAATGGTGCGCGACCGGAACAAGGTTGAACGCAATTTGAAATTGCTCCGGCTGGCGCTCGCGGAAAATCCGTCCGACGTGAACCTCGTGATGAACTTCGGTTTGGAACTTGTCCGCTCGGACGACCTGGCCGGCGGCGTGGAGCAATACCGCGCGGCGTTCCGCCTGATGTCCGCACAAAAAAACGGCGACATCGTGCCGGAGCTGCGCGAGGTGCTGCTCACGCAGTTCACCAGCCAGCTTTACAAGCTCCGCGCGCACGCCGAGGTGGTGGAGATTTTGAATTCGCCGCTCGCCCGCCAAGGCGGCTTGACGGCGTCGCTGCATTTCGCTTTGGGCCTGGCGCATTTTGAATTGAAGCAGTTCAGTGAGGCTGCTGATCAGATGCGCCAGTGCCTGGCCAAACGCAAACAGCCCGCGCTTTCGCCGATCAACACGGACATCCACACCGCCGCGCCGCAGCATTGCCTCGCCTTGAGCCTGGCGAAAACCGGTGACGCGGCCGGCGCGGAAAAAGCCTTTCAAGCGGCGCTGGCGGAACCGGGCGGCACGGAAAATGTGAAGCTGGACTTCGCGAAATTCCTTTCTGCGCAAAACCAGTTTGTGGATGCGCTGCACCAGTTGCACGAGATCGTCGCGCACAATCCGCACCAGGCTGCGGCGTGGCGCCTGGGCGGGGAAATTGCGCTGGCCCGCGCGGAACTGCTGGAATTCGCCCGCGACTGGACGGGCGAGGCGGTTGGTGCGCTGCCGGAAAATCCCGACCTGGCCGGGCAACGCGCCGAGGCATTGCTGTTGAGCGGCGACCCGGCGGCGGCGCTGGCGCTGTGGGAAGAAATCTGGAATCGCGACCGCTCAGCCCGGACGCTGGCGGCATTGATTTTGTGCGAAACGGCGGAATCGCCGACGACGCACGCGCCGGAAGAGGGCGCGGACGAACTGGCCGCCAGCCGCGCGTTTATTGAGTGGTATCAAAAACTGATTACCGTGCGGTCGCAAGCGCTGGTCGCTCGCGTCAACGAGCAGTTGGAGAAACTGGCGCGCGCACTGCCGACGGCGGCGCAGATGTTGGAATCGGTGCTGACCGAGTCGGAAACGGCGGCGGAAGTCTGAGTTCAATTTGCTTCAATCCTGAAGCCGTGGTGAAATTCATCACGGCTTCAATTTTTTCAAAATCAAGGCGGCGGGTTCGTAGCCGGCCCGGGCGGCGGATTCAAAACAGCTCTGCGCACCGGAGTCATTGCCGAACACGTGATAAAACAGGCCGAGGTTGTAGTTCGCCAGGAAGGTGCCGGCACCGTGGACGCTTTTGTAGCGGTCGGTTTCGCCGAGCGCGAGGCAGCGCTGGAAACTCTGCTCGACCTGCGGCACCGAGGCGATGTGTTTCGCGGTGTCGCTGCGGATGAGGTTCATGTAGAACAGGCCGCGCGCGAGATGGAAATCTGGAAAGTCGGCGAGCTGGGTTTCAGACTGCCGGATCGCTTCCAAGCCGGTGCCGAATTGCTTCAACGCCATCGCCGCATAAATCAAGTCCACCACGACGTTCGGCGCAAACGGGTCGGCGGGCTGTATCCGCGCGAACGCCCGTTGCAGGCACGGAAACGCATTTTCCGGCTGGTCGAGCGAGGTGTATTCGAGGGCGAGTTGGTGGAGCAGGTAGGCGTTGTCCGGCTCGTGTTCCAGCGCCGCGCGCAGCAGTTTCACGTTGCGATCGGTCTTGTGGGTTTCGAGATAGCCGTCGTGCCACAACTCGCCGCGCAGGTTGACGCGCGGCAGCGGCGAGATGATCTGCTCGTGGATTTTTCCCTCGAACCGGGCGCCGCGCGGGAACAGCCGTGAGACAAAACTCTGGGAGCGCAGAGTCTGGCCGTGGCGGCGGAAGTCGCTCACGATTTTCAGCCGGCCAACCCGCGGCGCGCCCTGGATGAAATCTTTTATCTCCTCCGCGAGCGCTTCGCTGACGGTTTCATCCGCGTCCAAGACGAGAATCCAGTCGCCGGTGGTTTGGTCGAGCGCAAAACTTCTGGCCGCCGAAAAATCGTCGCACCAGTCGAAATGAAACAGCTTCGCGCCGTGTTCATTGGCGATTTCAACTGTTCGGTCGGTCGAACCGCTGTCCACGATGACGATTTCGTCGGCGATCTTCTGCGCGCTGGCGAGGCAGCGCGCGAGGCAGCGCGCCTCGTTTTTGACGATCATTGCCAGGGACAGCTTTTTCATCGGCGGACCGCCGCTTACTTGGCGGCGAGCGTTTTCATGACCAGATCCGAGGCCGCGTGGATGTCGTAGGGCTTGGCGAGCATGGTGGCGTTGCAGCTTTCGACGCGGGCGCGGGTGGCGTCGTCCAGATAGCCGGAGGCCAGAATGAATTTGGTTCCGGGCCAGCGCGTGGTGACTTTTTCCATCAGCTCCACGCCGTTCATGCCAGGCATGTTGTAATCGGTGAAGAGAATGTCCACCGGCGCGGCGGAATCCTCCAAAATCTTGAGCGCCTGCGACCCGCTGCTGGCGACCAGCACAGTCAGGCCGGTCATCTGCAGGAAAGTCCGCGCGAGGTCGCGCAGCAGATCCACATCGTCCACGACGAGCACGCGGCCGGAGCCGTGCGCGAGCGGCGCATGATTGGGCGCGGCGACGGGCGTGCTGCGTTCCTGCACGAGCGGCAGGTAAAGATGGAACGTGGTGCCCTTGCCGAGGGCGCTCTCAACCTCGATGAAGCCGCCGGCCTCGCGCGCGACGCGCTGGACGATGGGCAGGCCGAGGCCGGTGCCCTTGCCGTTTTCCTTGCTCGTGAAAAACGGCTGGAAAATTTTCGGCAGCATTTCTGGCGCAATGCCGCAGCCGGTGTCGGCCACGCTGCACCGCGCAAAGACCGTGCCGGGCGGGAGGCTGTGCCGCACGACGAGTTCGGCGGCGGGCGCCAAAACTGTGTTCGTCAGCGTCAGTTTTCCGCCGTCGGGCATGGCGTCCTGCGCGTTGACGCACAGGTTGAGCAGCGCCTGGCTGGCGCGGGTCGAATCCATCTTCACGTTGACGGGCTGGGTTGCCGGCCGCAATTCCACGGTGACGTTGCTGCGCAGGTTGCGGCGGGCGAGCTGCGCGGTTTCCTTGATGACCTGGTTGAGGTCGAGCACCGTGTGCTTGTCGTCCGACACGCGGCTGAAGTTGAGCAGTTGGCGCGTGATGTCGGCGGCGCGCGCGGCGGCCAGATCGATTTTTTCCAGGCCCAGATGGAGCGACGAACCGGCCTCTGTTTCCAGCAGGATCAACCCGGCATGACCGCGGATGGCCTGCAGCAGATTGTTGAAATCATGCGCGACGCCGGCGGCGAGCGTGCCGATGATCTCCATTTTCTGCGCCTGAAAAAGCTGGTTCTGCAGCTCGTGAAAATGCGTCTGGTCGGCGATGTTGCAGATGAGGCCGCGGATGCCCGGCCCGTCAATCCACGGGGAGATCCGCATCAGCCAGTGGCGTCCGTCCGACGCGTGGAAATGATTTTCCTGCGGTTTGCCGGTGGCGATGACCTCCTCGAAGGCGAGGCGCAGTTCGCCGCGCCGCGTGACGCACGGCACATGGTCGAGCAGCGGCCGGCCCACGGTGGGCTCGCCGCCGAACTCGAGGCCGGCGTGCTGCGCGGGCAGGTGCCGCCACCCGGCGTTGGCGTGCGTGAGGCGGAATTCGCAGTCGAGGCTGTAAAACGCGCCGTCGAGCGAATGTAAAATGCTGTGGACAAAATCGCGCTCGGCGCGCAGCGCGACCTGCAACTGGCGGCGGACGGTGATATCGCGTTCGCAGGCGACGTAGCCCATGAACCGGCCGGCGATGTCGGTGATGGGCGAGACGGTGCATTCGACATGGTAGATTTCCCCGTTGCGGCGCTGGTTGACCAGTTCGCCGAACCACTCCCGGCCATTGCTGACGAGGTCGCGGTAGGCGCGGACTTTTTCCAGCTCGGCGGGCGCGCGCAAAAATTCATCATCGCGTCCGAGCACTTCCTCGAGGCAGTAGCCGGTGGCGGATTGGAAGGCGGGGTTGACGTAGGTGATGCGCAGTTCGGCGTCGGTGACGAGAAAATGATCCGGGGTGGCGTCTACGGCCGTGACCAGCCGCTGCACATGGGCTTCCAGCCGCAGCCGGCGGTTGGCGTCCTTGAACGTCACGAGTCCGTGATCGTAATCCAGCGGGATGATCTCCAGATCCATCAGCGCAAAGGGCACGTCCTCGCCGTGGGTCATGACGGAATGAAGCATGTCCGGGCCGGCTTTTTCTTTCTGCAAAAACCGGCCGAGCTTGTGCTTCGCTGATCCGGTGATCAGGCTGAAGATGGAAAGCGCGCCCTCGTGCGTCTGGGGATCGAGCTTGAACCGGGCGGCGGCCTTGGGGTTGATATGCTGCACCGTGCCGTCTTTGCTGCAGACAATCTGGGCGTCCTCGGAGGCGTTGAAGAAATTCAACCACCATTGGCTGGCTGGTGTCCGATCGGTCAAGGTTTCTAACATCGGCAACTCGTTCATGGTCGTTGGCGTGCGCCAACAAGGGATTCATCGGCCAAATCTGCCTAGGGTTTAGTTTTTTTTCAGTGTGGTAATCAACCGCGCTGGAAAATTGACCGCCTTCCGAAAACCGTTTTCAGGAAAACGATTGCCGCGCCGGCGCGTGGGCGAAACCATAGGAACGCCGGAGCAGCTTCAATTTGATTTTGGCCTCGTTGAGCTGTTGGATTTTGAGGCGGGCCGCCTCGCGGAGGGATTGGAGCAGCGTCTGGTTGCGGCGTTCCAGTTCAATCAGCCGGTGGAGCGTGTCGCCGAACGCCTGCTGCCGGGCTGCGTGGTCGCCGCCCGCCCGCGCCCACTCGTCGCGCACGGTCGGCAGGAGCGCGGTGATGCGTTCGCGCAAAAACTGAAGGGCGTTTTGGCAGGCGGAACAGAGTTCCCAGTTCCGGGTGCGGATGGCTTCGCCCTCGGCTTCCGCCAGCCGCCGCCATTCGCGGCAGGCGGCCAACAAATCGCGCTCGGCGTTCAATTGGTCTGCCATTCGAGGTGGGCCTGGGCTTCCGGTTGGACCTGACCCTGATTGGTCAGCATGGTGGCCCATGCGTCGCGCAGTTCCTTGAGGTGGGTGATGACTTCATCCACGCCGGCGCGGTGTTTTTTGAGGTTGCTTTCCAGCAGCCGGCGTTCCATGTAGCTGTAAAGATCGCGCAGCGTCCCGGCGAGTTTGCCACCGGCCTCGGTGTCCAGGCAGACATTCAGTTCGCGGACAATGTCCATCGCGCGATTCAGGTTGTTGTTGATCGTCTGGTTCCGGTCACCGGGATCAGTGCTGTCAAACCCGGTGAGGGCGCGCTCCGAAAAACGGATGGCGCCATCGTAAAGCATCAGGACCAGTTGGCCGGGCGGGGCCGTCTGCGTCGCGACCTGACGGTAGGCTTTCCAAGGGTTGCGGGCAGAGGTGGTCATGGCGTCAACGGTTGATGTGCTTGGCCAGCAGACCGGCCATGCGGTTAAGGACTTCGTCGGACGGATAGCTGGCATCGGCCACCAAGGCGCTGGCCTGCGCGACCTTTTCCGGCCGGATCTGGGGGGTGTCCTTGAGGGATTGTTCCAGGGAATTGGTGCGTTCGAACGACATGGTGTTATCCGCTTTGGCGGTGGACGTATCTCGGCGAACGACCGGCGGGTTATAGCCGGTGATCGGGCTGCGACCGGGATTAAAATCAACTTCCATAAATTTTTTTCGGTCTGACAAGCAATTTGGCTTTCGCGTTCTTAATAACCTGCTATCGGCATGGGCCGCCCAAACTTTAGGCGTTTTTTTACCTTGGTGGCAGGGTGCCAATGATTTCCGCCGCCGTGTAGCGGCCAAACTGCCGGGGCGAATTCGCCGACTGCCAGCGGCTTTCGTCCGCCGTCGCCGCCGCGTCGCGTTGCCGCATGAATTTGACGGCGTTCCGCGCCACGCCCGGCTCGCCGGCGTAAAAAACCGTGTCCGCCGCCCAGATGATTTTTTGCGTGCGCGCATCCGCCAGCTTCAGCCGCCAGCCGACCGCCAGCGGCGTGTAGGCGTGATACACCGTCAATTCGCAGAACAGCACGGCATCGCAGCCGTATTCACGCCGGAGCGAATCGAAGAATCCCCTCGGCAACGGCTCGGTGCCTGTCCAAGCCGCGCGCCCGGAACTCGCGCGCAAATTTTCGGGCCGGACGGAAACCACCTCAAATTTTTCCGCCCGCACCAGTTCGTCGAACAGCACCGGCTGCAGCGCCGCGCAGCCGTCCGGCAAATCGGCTTCCAAGCTTTCCGTCGCCAGCGGCAGCACGGCGACGCGCCGCAGATTCGGCGGCAACGCCGAGGGCCGGCCGAAGACGTTGGCCGGCTGCGAATCCGCCGCCTGGATGACGCTGCCGAACAGCACGCCCGCCGCCAACCAGCCGAACAGCCGCACGAACCGGCCCGACCGGTTTCGGTTGGCGTTTCGGTTGGCGGCAGGGCGGTGCATGATTAAAGCGTCCCGTTGGTGACGGACTGGGTCAAGTAGGTCAGCACTTGGTTCGACTTGGATTGGGCGGTTTCCATGTTCTGAAATTCCGTCGTCCAGAAATTGCTGTCGGCGGTGATCGTTTTTTCCAGATTCGCAATCTGCGTGTCAATCGCCTGGCTTTGGGTGGTGAGCGCGGACTGGTGGCTGGCGATTGAGCCGGAATCGCCCAGGGTGTTCGTCAGATAGGTGTCCAATTTGGCGGCCCAGCCATTGGTGGCATCGGAGAAAAAGGATTTCACCTGCGTCAGATTGTTCGCCAGCGCCGTGCCCAGGGCGGTGGTGTCCAGTGTGATCGTATTGTCATGGCCGTTGGACGTGACGCCCATGTTGGCCAGTTGGCTGAACGTCGCGGACAGGCCGGAAATGGCCACCGGCGAAAAACCGGCGGAACGCAGGTTGGTGGCGATGTCGGCGGCGTTCATGTCGCCGGTGAGGAGGCCGGCGGTGACCTTGTTGCTGGCGTCGGTCGAGCTGGCCGACTGCGTCGTGATGTAGGACTGCACGTTGTTGTAGTCGTTCACGAAACTTTGCAGGGCCGAGGTGACGCCGCTGGTGTCGCTGCCCACGGTGACGCTGACGTCGCCGGTTTTCAACGCCGTGAGCGAAAGCCCATTGATGGTTGAACTGTCGCCGTTGATGGTGTTGGACTGGCTCTGCAACACCTGCGAATTTCCGTTGACGGTGTAAAGCAGGTTTTGTCCGGCCGTGGGCGTGCCGCCGGAAAGGCCGGTGGCCGCGAGAAAATTGCCCGTGGTATCCGACAGCGAAATGCCGACGTTGCCGGTAGTTTTGTTTTGGAGCACGAAACGGTTGTTCAGCGAGTCGTAATTGGCGTCCACACCGGCGGTGGAACCGTTGATGCGGTCTAGCACATCCTGCAACGAGTCGGTGCTGGAATTGTAATTGATGGTGACGCCGTTGAGGGTGAACGCGCCGTTGCCGCTCCCGCCGTCGGAAACCGTCGTGGTCAAGCCGGCATTGGCGAGCGTCGCCGTCAGTTTGGCGTGGCCGAGCGCGCCGGTGCTGGCGATGTTGCTGGAGCCGTTGTTGTAAAGCTGGGCGACCTGCAGAAAATTGCTCGTGTCCGCCGCGCTGCCGAGCGAGATGGCGCTGGAGCTGGTCAGCTTGATCCCATCCTTGGTGGAATCATAACTGGCGGTCACGGTGTTGTTCGTCGCCGCGGCGATGTTGTCAAACACTTGCTGGAGCGAGTCGCTGGATGAAATGGTCACCTGCGCGCCGTTGACCGTGAATGTGCCGGCGGTAATCGGCGTGGAAAACCCGGCGGTGCCAATGGTGACATCGGCGGGAACGCCGTCGGGCACCAGCTTCTGGCTGATGTTGGCGGCACCACTGATCTGGGCGGCCGTGGCCAGTTGGGAAATGCTAAAAGTGAAGGTGCCGGTGGTGGCGCCGGTGGCCGCGCTCACGGTGGCGACGCTGGAATCGGCGGTGCCGGTGGAATTGGTGGAGTTGGAGATTGAAGCGGAACGGCTGGTGAAGAGCGTCGGGTCTTTGAGCTTTTTTACATCGGCCTGAAGATTGTTCAGGTAGCTCTTGATGGTGCCGAAGGCATTATTCTTCTGGTAGATGGTGCTTTGGCTGGCTTTCCACTGCGTCTCGGGGGAGCGCTCGGCGGTCGCGAGTTCAGAGACAATGGTTTTCCAATCCATGCCTGAAGCCAGGCCGGATACTGATAAATCTACGCCGCTGGTGCTTGCCATAATTTTTCTTTCAATTCAATTTTCATCTGCCCGGCCACCGCGCACCGCCAGTCACCGGCCGGACTTCCGCCACGATTTGACTCGGACGGTGCGCGCGCACCGTCCGAGTTTGTCTTGGCGTGACCGCCGGGTTTTTTAGCCGATGAGCTTCAAAACCGACTGCGGCATCGCGTTCGCCTGCGCCAGCATGGCCGTGCCCGATTGGACAAGGATGTTTTGCTTGGCGTAGTTGGTGCTCTCTTGCGCCACGTCCACATCGGTGATCTGGCTGTTGGCGGCCGAGAGGTTGTTTTTCAACGATTT
>PLYV01000277.1:0-151 GCA_003151855.1 Limisphaerales bacterium
TTCGACGGGAAAAAGCTGAACGCGCCGAAGTCGCCCATGCTGCCGACGGTTTTGCCCTTGTATTTCGCGCCCTGCGCCTGCGCGCAATCTTCGATCACCCAGAGGTTATTTTTCTTGGCGATGGCAAGCAGCCGGTCGTTGTCAATCGGAT
>PLYV01000277.1:281-2910 GCA_003151855.1 Limisphaerales bacterium
GGATGGCGCGCAAGGCGGCTTCCTCAACTTCGGCGTTCACGAAACATTTGGATAACGGGATTTTGCTCATAAATTTTTTATTTGGCCACAGATTCACTCAGATGAAACACAGATTTTTTAAAAGACCATTCGCTTGTATTCCACTCGTTCGCGGCCAAAGTTAATCAAATAGCCCAGCTTGATGCCGGTGCCGCAAAGTTCATTCAACAGTTGTGCTTCGTGGATGCCTTGATAAACCACATCCGTTTTCAATTCTACAACAATTTTGTCTTCCACCAACAAATCTGCAGCGTAGTCGCCCACCATCACGCCCTTGAACTGAACTTTTATTTGCGGTTCCAGTTCGACTTTCACACCGCGCAATTGCAATTCCACTTGCATTGCCCGCTGGTAAACTTTTTCCAGAAACCCATAGCCAAGCACGTTGTGAACTTCAAATGCCGCACCGATGATTTGTTCAGTAACCGGCTGAAGCGAGTAATCCTTCGCCGGCTTTATCTGTGTTTCATCTGTGCCCATCTGTGGCTAAAACTAAAGTTGAACGGCCTTGCCGGTCTTCACCGATTCCAACGCGGCGTTCAGCACGCGGACGGCATCGTAGCCGGACTGCGCATCGGCGCGCGGCGTGGCGCGGGTCTTGATCGAGTCAATGAACGCGCGCAGTTCCGCCAGCAACGGCTCTTCCGGCGGTGTCTCGATCTGCGTCACGATGCCTTCGGTCGCCTTGAAATCATTGCCGCCGGCGGGCGTGTGCGTATTGGCGTAGGTTTTGATTTTGTATTGCGCGACGTTGTAATCGCACACCGCGCTCAACTTGTCGCCGCAGACGATGACCTCGCGGAACTTGCCGGGGATGAAATACTCCGTCTCGACCGTCGCCCAGGTTTTACCGTGCGCGGTTTCGTATTCGAGCGAGACGAGCGAAACGTCGTCCAGGCCGCGACCGAAGAAATCATGATTGATGGCCGTGACGCTCTTCGGCAGCGCGCCGAGGATGAAATTGAACAGGTCAACAAAATGGATGCCGTCGGCGAACATCACGCCGCTGTCGTTGCGCGGGCGCTTGAAGCCGCCAAAGTGGCCGCGAATCATGTTCACCTTGCCGAACTCGCCGTTCTGCACGGCATCGCGCAGCCAGAGCGTCGCGGGATCAAAGCGCAAAATATGTCCGACTTGGAGGATGCGTTTGTGTTTCGCCGCGATTTCCGCAAGCGCCTTGGATTCTTCATTGGCGAGCGTCAGCGGTTTTTCGACGAACACATCCTTGCCGGCTTCGAGGAATTCTTTGCACAGCGGAAAATGCGTCTGCGCCGGCGTGACGATGACCACGCCGTCAATTTTGTTGATGAAATCCTTGTAGTTGGTCGTGAGCCGCTCGGCGGGAATGCCGAGCTTGCGCGCCGGTTCGAGCTGCTTGTCACCGACTTCGGCAACATAAAGCTCGATGGGCAGATTGTTCAGGTTGCGCAGATGATTCGCACCCCAGCGACCGAGACCGAGCAAAAGAATCTTTGTCATTTGAACGGCAATTATCTTTGAAACGCGCCATAAGCCGCAAGCGAAAACCGGACGCGTCCGGCGTCGGTTTTACTTATAATTCGGCGGCAGATTCTCCGGGCGCAGGATGATTTCGTGGCCTTTCCAACAGGGTTTGCCGATGTTTTTCATCAGGCCAAGCTTGTAACGCCACGAAACGCCGTAGAACGGATTCTGTGTCGGCCAGAACGAAATGATGTCCACGCCGATCTCCTTCGCCATTTCCACCGCGCGGTCAATCATGTCGGGATGGTCGTTCCAGTTGAACAAAAGATATTTCCACTCCAGCAGCGGCGTCTTCGAGCCGCGCGCGTCGCGGTATTTCACCATGTCGCGCATCGCGGCGTAGGCTTTTTCAAAGCTGCTGCGCTTCATGTATTTTTCCAGCATGGCGTCGCTGATGCCGTGGACGGAAAACTGGATGTCCGTCAAATTCAGTGCCGCCTCGCGCTTGGCGTCGGTGTTGAGCAGCACGCCGTTGGTCGAGACGCGGATGTAGGCGCTGGGATTCTTTTCGCGCAACAGCGGCAGTTCCTGGCAGATCGTCGGCGACAGGAACGGCTCGCCGAGGTTCAGGTAAAAAATCCGCTCCATCTTCAGTCGCGCCGCGAGGTCGGCGATCTCGGCGAGATCCTTGAGCGACATCTGCCGTTGTGTGCGGATGGCGGCGGCGCCTTCGCGTGCGCAGCCGACGCAGTCCACGTTGCAGACGACGGTGTTCTCGATGAGCATCCCGCGATACGGCAGGCGCGGCACGGGCGGCGTGGCGTTTTTTGCCAGTCGCTGCATGGTGCAACGCACGCAGGTGGGAATCGGGACTTTGCCGCGCTGCATTTCGTCGCGGAAACGCTGGGCGACCGGGCCGAAGAAAACTTCTTCGAACGTATTTTTCCTTAAATCGCCGATGTGGCCGGAACCGTCGTAGTCCTGGCAATTGCACGAGACGGTGAGGTCGGAATTGACGGTGAGGTTGTAATCGTCCAGGCCAGCCAGCGTGGGACAGTAGAAGCCGCGCCCGGAAATTTTCGCGCGCAGCTCATACCATTTGACCAAGGCGCGGCGCAGGAAATTGCTGACGCGCCAGTTGAAGCGC
>PLYV01000081.1 GCA_003151855.1 Limisphaerales bacterium
GCCACGCGAACTCGGAAAAGAAATTCGCGAAGCAGGAGGATGTCTGGCGCAGCGTCATCGAGCAGCGCGTGAACGGCACGAAATCACTCATCGGCCTGATGGTGGAAAGCCATTTGAGCGAAGGCAACCAGCCGATTCCGAAAAACATTTCCGAGTTGCGCTACGGCGTGAGTATCACGGATTCATGCATCGGCTGGGAAGCCACGGAACGGATGCTGCGCTGGGGCCACGAAATGCTGGCGAAATAATTTAGCCGCAAAAAAATCCCCGCCGCGAAGATCGCAGCGGGGATTTTTGTTTTCAGATTTTAGAACGCATAGCGGTAGGCGAACGAAAAGAGGTGGACGTTGAACGTGTATTTGCCGTTGTAGGCGGAGACGAGGTTGCCGGAGATGTTCCGGTCGTCGTAAAAATCCAGACCGTAGGCGGCTTCGAGCGAGTGGTGGCCGGACTGCCAGCCGACGCCGAGCGTGAGGACGTTCTGGTTCGCGTCGGGAATCGTCGGCGAGAAAGTGGAGTTCGGCACCGGGCTTTCAAAATACTGGTAGCCCGCGCGCAGCGTCCAGTGGTCGGCGAAGCGCCAGTCGCCGCCGAGGCCGGCGGTGAAGGTGTTGTGCCAGTTTTCCGGCAGCGTTTGCGACGGCACGCCGAGGAAGTTCGGGCCGATGTTGACGGGCAGGCTTTTGAACTGCGAGAACTGCACCCATTCAAAATCTGATTCCAACCGGATGGTGTCGGTGAGGTCAATGCCGTAGCCGGCGCTCAGGATGTTCGGGAAAAGAATTTTGCTGCTGAACGAGGTGCCGGGCACGCCGAGCGCGCTGCTGAACGTGGTGCTGCCGGTGTAATCCACCGTCATCGTGGAGCGATATGCGAACGCGAGGCGCTGCTTGTCGGTGATTTTCCAGGTGAGGCCGAGGTTGCCGCCGTAACCAAAACCGTCGCCTTCCGCGTGCGCCTCCATGCCGGGCGCGAGCGGCGAGAGATATTGCGAGAATTGCAGGTCCGACCACATCACGTCGAGGCCGGCGCCGACCCAAATATTATCGGTGACCTTGGCGGCGAGCGTGGGATTGAAGTTGAACGTCTCCAGCTTGGACGAATGCGGCGCGGCATACGTCAGCACGCCGCCGGGCTGCGCGAAGGCGGACGAACCGGTGTTCCATTCATTGCCGAGGCCGAACGGCATGGTGATGCCGAGGCCGACGACAAAGCGGTCGTTTTTCAGCGGCATGGAAATGAAAATGTTCGGCAGCGCCTTCCACGGATCCTTGGTGCGGGCGGTCTGGCCGTTCGGCGCTTTGAAATCCGCGCTGATGTAAATGATGGACGGGTCGAACTCCGCCATCGCGTTGGTGACGCCGACGAGGTTGGCGGGGTTGTGTTGGATGGCCGTGGCGTCGTCCACCTGCGCGATGCGCCCGCCGGAGCGGCCCAAGTCTTCCGCGCCGATGGTGGAGTTGCGGAAGCCTTCGGCGTGGGCACCGGCGGCGAGGCCGAGGGCGAGACCGGCGAGCAGCGCGGCGCGGTTCGTGATTTTGCGAGGGGTGATATTTGGCATAAGGATCAGGATTGGTTGCGGTTGTTTTAGCGGGATTGGCGACCAATGCAAGCCAAACCGGCGGCGGCGGGCGGACAAAATGGCGCGCGAAAAATTTTGTGTTGCCCGGAAAAATGTTTTATCCATGCGGCATGCTTTCCAATTGGAGTGACAAGCCTACCGTCAAGACGCAGACGATTATCAAACCTGCGTCCGCCGTTCCACCACCGCCACCGGCTTCAGGCGGCAGCCAAAACGCCGTGCGGTTGAAGACGTCCGAAGGCGTGGAATTGCAGGGCGCGCTTTTGCGGATGACACGCACGGCGGTCTATTTTGAACTACACAACCCCGCCAGTATGCCGTGCGTGTCGGACGTGGCCACAAATTTCCAGATTATATTTCAAGGCCAGGCAATTTACTCCGGCAATGCCACCATCAGCAATTTAGTCAGCAGCGGGCTGACAGTGATGTGCGAGGCCGAATTGAAAGAACCGTTCTGGGCCGACTTGAGCGCGATTGTGGACGCCTACAACAACGGTCGGATGCTGGACGAGTTCAAGGCTTTTCTCGCAAACTGGCAGAAGAGCTTCAAAATACTGCCCGAATACAAGATCATCATCGCCGATATGCACACGTTTCTCACTGACGTGCGACTGTGGGCGGAAAAGGTGGAGGTGGGTTTCCGCCACCTGCCGGCAGCAAAGCAACAGCAAATCCATCAGGAAATACTGAAACAGGTGCAACCCGCCGCCGTGTTCGCCGTAAGTCACCTGTTCCAGCGCTTTGAGGAGGTTTCCAGCCAGGTTCCTCAAGATGATCTGGCAGCACATCAGGCATTCGGCAAGCGGCTGGTGCAGCCCATTCTGATGGCGTCGCCGTTTGTCCACCGCACGCTGACCAAACCGCTTGGCTACGCCGGCGACCACGAAATGGTGGCGATGATGTTCCGCGATCCTTTTGAAGGCGGATCGTTGTTCGGCAAGATGGTTAATGTTTATGCACTTCAACTGCCGCCCATTGTCGCACACCGCAACCGCATCGATTATCTGGAGCTGAAACTGCAAAGCGAGGCGCTGCGGATGACGGGGCAACCCCGCAGCCTGCGCGTGTTCAACATGGGTTGCGGCCCAGCCGTCGAGGTGCAGCGGTTTCTGTCCGGCAGCGAACTGGCCAACCGAGCCAACTTCACGCTGGTGGATTTCAATGATGAAACGCTGGCTCGCACGTCCGGAATCCTCAACGAGTTGAAGCGCCAGCATTCCCGCCGCACCGGAATCCAGACGGTTAAAAAATCGGTCAATATGCTGCTCAAGGCCGCCACGCGCGGAGATGGAATCACCCGCCTCGACCATTATGATTTCATTTATTGCGCCGGGCTGTTTGACTACCTCACGGACAATGTTTGCGAGCAGCTGCTAAAAGTTTTTTATGGGATGCTCGCGCCCGGCGGCCTGTTGGTGGCAACCAACGTGGATGACCACCCGGCGCAACACCAAATGGAATGTTTTCTGGAATGGCACCTCGTCCACCGGGGCAACGAGGAAATGCGCGCGATAGCGCCATCGGCCGCCCGCCCGCAGGATGTTGCCATCAAAAGGGACCCAACAGGCGTGAACTTATTTCTCGAAGTCAGGAAACCCGAAGGTGGAAAATAGACTGTCCAACAGCAGCGAAATCCAGAGAGCTTACGCCGATTACGAACGGCGCATCTACGCCCGGCATCTGGAGGTGGGTTCCTATTTGGTGATGGTGCTCATGCCCGCCGGCGTGGTGCTGGACTATTTTGTTTATCCCCGGCATTGCGCCCATTTTTTCGCCCTGCGCCTGCTGTCCACAATGGTGGGCGGCTGCATCTGGATCATGTTGCAAACCCGCTTGCGGAACAACTTGAACCGCCATGTGAGCCTTGTGCTGGCGCTTTCCCCCGCCTTGTTCATTTGCTGGATGATTTATGAGGTGGATGGAGCGGCCTCAACCTACTACGCAGGGCTGAATCTTGTCCTGCTTTCCGTTGCCCTGGTCATGCGCTGGTCCGCCGACTTGAGCGCTTCGGCCTCAGTGCTCGTAATTCTCATGTATCTTGGCGCGTGTTATCTGCACGGTTCCATGAAACAGGCCATCCACTCCGGCGTGCTGGCTAATAATCTGTATTTCCTGTCGCTCACGGCCATCATCGTTACAATCAGCGGCTGGATCCACCAAAACCTGCGCTTCCGCGAATACGCACTCAATTACCAGTTGGATCAAAACAAGCGCAATCTTGAAGCCACCAACGTCAAGCTCTCCGAGCAGAACACCGCGCTGGAAAGGGCCAACCACGAAATCCGCGAGGCCGAGGCGCAGCTCATCCAGTCCGAGCGCATGGCCACGCTGGGCCGGTTGAGCGTCTCGCTGCTCCATGACATCCGCAATCCGCTCACCTTCGCCAAACAGGCGCTGTTCAACCTGCAGAACAAGTCGCCGGCGGAACTTAACCCGGCGGTGCACAAGCAGCTCACCGCCATCGAGCGCGGCATCGAGCGGGTGGAGGGCATCATCACGCCGCTGTATTCCTTCAGCCACAGCGCCAGCCACGCGGCGGAACTGCTGGATCTGGCGGACGTGCTGACGACGGCGCACGTTTTCGTCTCGTATGAATTGAAGGACAAAAACATCGCCTTCGAACAGCACGTCACGCCGGGACAGACGGTTTTTGCCAACCGCAACCAGTTCATTTCCGTTCTCATCAATCTGGTCGAAAACGCCATTCACGCGCTGGATCAGAAAAAATTTTCCGCCGGCGAATCGCCCGTCATCCGCATCACCGGCTGGATGGACGGCCAGCGCAGCTTCATCGCCATTCGCGACAACGGCTCCGGCATCGCGCCCGACCAGCGCGACCGGCTGTTCAAGGCTTTCGCCACCACCAAAAAGCCGGGGGTTGGACTTGGGCTTGGCTTGAACATCTGCTATACTAACGTCCAGAAAGCCGGCGGTGATTTGTCCGTAAACACGGAGCTGGGGCAATTCTGTGAATTTGTCATCAGCCTGCCGGTCGATGGTGCCGCCGCCAATTCCACGCCAGCATCATGAGCGAGCCGAACGAATACAAAAAATACGCCATCCTTTACGTGGACGACGAGGACATGGCGCGCGAAACTTTTGTGGTCGGCTACGAGGATCGCTTCCGCATCCTGACCGCGCCCAACGCGCAGGAAGGCCTGAAGCTCATCCGCCAGCACGGCGACGAAATCGGCCTGCTCATCACCGACCAGCAGATGCCCGGCGAGAAAGGCCTCTGGCTGCTGGAAAAAGCGCGCGAAGTCCAGCCGCGCATCCTCCGCATCCTCGTCACTGCCTACCCCGAGATGCGCAACGTCATCGAGGCCATCAACAGCGGCGCGATCTACAAATACATCACCAAGCCGTGGAATCCGCTGGAACTCAAGCTCACGTTGCAGCAGGGCCTGGAATTTTTCATGCTTCAGAAGGAGCGCGAGGAACTGCTCAAGGAACGCAGCGCGCTGCTCCGTGAACGGATGATCGCCAACCGCATCGGCAGCCTCGGCCTCGTCGCCGCCGGCCTGAGCCAGCACATCCGCAACTCCATGGTCGCGGTGAAAACTTTTTTGGATCTCATCGAGGAACATGACGGCTCCAGCAGCCTGCGCGACCCGGATTTGCTGCGCAGCGTCCGGGCGGACATTGAAAAAATCGTCAGCCTGCTTGCCGATTTGCGCCTCGTTTCCGCCAGCCCGGGCGGCACGCCGTTTGCCGACGAAGTCAAACTGCGCCCGGCCATCACGGAAATTCTGGCCGGACTCCAGCCGGCCTTCGCCGCGCGGCGCATCGGGGTGGACAACCAGATTCCCGACGCCCTGCCGGGGCTGCACACGGATTTGCCCAAGTTCAAGCGGCTGTTCGAGCTGTTGTTCAACGACGAGCTGGCGATGTTGCCCGCCGGCAGCCGCATCCAGCTCGCTGCCGGGGCGACCACCGTGGGCGGCAAGCCCGGCCTCACCATCACCGTCACCGACAACGGCCCGGCGCTGCCGCAGGACACGCTCAACCTGGTGCTCGACCCGTTTGCCACCAAGGGCAAGCCCTCCGAATACGGCATCAACCTGATGATCTGCCTCTTCATCGTCCACCACCACGGCGGCAGCATCGAGGTGCAAAGCGCGGATGGCGGCGGCAATACCTTCACGTTCTGGCTGCCGCTGAACCCGGAAAAATGACGGCGCGCAAAAAACTTTTGGCTGGCCCCGCCAGAATATAATTACTCCTCCACCGGCACGACGAGGCTGTCCATGATGTAATCTTTGCGCTCCGGCGTGTTCTTGCCCNNTGCCGATGAACTGCTGAAATTCCTTGGGGCTGATTTCGCCCAAACCTTTGAACCGCGTGATCTCCGGCTTGCCGCCCAATTTCGTCACCGCCGCATCGCGCTCGGCCTCGCTGTAGCAATAGATCGTTTCGGACTTATTACGGACACGGAATAACGGCGTTTCCAAAATGTAAACGTGCCCATCGTGGACAAGCTGTTCGAAGAACTTGAAAAAGTAAGTGATCATCAAGTTGCGGATGTGCAAACCGTCCACGTCCGCGTCGGTGGCGAGAATCACCTTGTCGTAGCGCAAGCCCTCGGTGTTGTCCTCGACGTTGAGCGACTGCATGAGGTTATACATCTCGTCGTTTTTATACATCACGTCGCGCTTGAGGTCCCAGACGTTGAGCGGTTTGCCTTTCAGAACAAATACCGCCTGGTTGTTCACGTCGCGGCAGCTCGTGATGGAGCCGGCGGCGGACTGACCTTCGCAGATGAAGACCATCGTGCCTTTGCCTTTTTCCTTCTTCCGGTCGAAATGGTTTTTGCAATCCTTCAACTGCGGGATGCGCAACGTGATGGCCTTGGCGCGTTCGCGCGCGAGCTTCTTGACGTTCTGCAATTCCTTCCGTAACTCCTGCGTGTCCTTGACCTTCGCGATGATCGTTTCGGCGATGGTTTTGTTGCGCTGAAAGAAATGCAGCAGCTCCTCGCGCACGTTGTTGACCAGCTCGGTGCGGATTTCCGTGTTGCCCAGCTTGTTCTTCGTCTGCGACTCAAACATCGGCTCTTTCAGCCGGATCGCCACCGCGCCGACCATCGCCTCGCGCACGTCGTCGCCCTCGAATTTGCCGTTGCAATATTCGTTCACCGCTTTCAGCAAGCCCTCGCGGAAGGCGCTCAAATGCGTGCCGCCGTCGCTGGTGAACTGGCCGTTGACGAAGGAGAAAAACGTCTCGCCGTAGCGTGAATTGCTGTGCGTGAAGCAAAACTCCAGCGTCTTGCCGGCGTAATGCAGCGGCGCATACAGCGGCTCGCTGCCGTCCACGCCGAGTTCTTCCATCACCAAATCCATCAGGCCGTGGCGCGATTGGAACATCTTCGGCTCCGCGCCTTTGACATTCAACACGAGCTTCAGGCCGGTGTTCAGATAGCTGTAATGCCGCAGACGGCGTTCGATGAACTCCAATTTGAATTCGCTATTCTTAAAAATCTCCTCGTCCGGCTCAAACTCAATGAACGTGCCGTTCGGCTCTTTCGTTTTGCCGGTGTCTTCCTTTTTTAATTTTCCAATCTTGAAGCTTGCCTCGGCGAATTCACCGTCGCGATGGCTGCGGACAAAAAAGTTTTTGGACAACGCATTCACCGCCTTCGTGCCGACGCCGTTCAAGCCGACGCTGAATTGGAAGACCTCGTCGTTGTATTTCGCGCCGGTGTTGATCTTGGAAACGCAGTCCACGACCTTGCCAAGCGGGATGCCGCGCCCGAAATCGCGCACCGTCACGCGATTGCCGTCGAGGCCGATGTGGACTTCCTTGCCGTTGCCCATGATGAATTCATCAATGGCATTGTCCACGACCTCCTTGAGCAAAACGTAGCAGCCGTCGTCGGGATGCGCGCCGCTGCCGATGCGCCCGATATACATGCCCGTGCGCAGCCGGATGTGCTCCAGCGAGGACAGCGTCTTGATCTTGCTCTCGTCGTAAACAGGTGTCGGTTTTTCAGCCATAGAAATTGTGCGGCGGAAAAGTTAGTCGAAGCGCGGAAAATTAAAATGCGAAAGTGCGGCAATCGTGCCTCCGGCTGACGTTTGCTCCATGCGCCGGCTTAAGCTGGTTATTCACATTCGCCGCTTGACCTTTGGCTGGGCGCGGTTTTAACTGTTGGCGATTAGGCGCATTCATGCTCGAGCAATTCAAAAGCCTGTTTTCCAATGACATTGGAATAGATTTGGGAACCGCAAACTCCCTCGTCTATGTGCGGGACCGTGGAATCGTCCTGCGCGAACCGTCCGTGGTGGCCATTCAGGCGGGAACGACCAACGTCCTCGCCGTCGGTGACGAAGCAAAACGCATGCTGGGTAGAACTCCCGGCAACATCGTGGCCATCCGCCCGATGAAAGACGGCGTGATTGCCGACTTCGAAATCACCGAGGCCATGCTGCGGCATTTCATCCAGAAGGTGCATCACCGGAAACTCATCGCCCCACGCGTCGTGGTCGCGGTGCCCTCCGGCATCACCGAGGTGGAGAA
>PLYV01000186.1 GCA_003151855.1 Limisphaerales bacterium
TTGAACGGCGATTGCGCCGCCGGGATGAAAAACAACCGGTCCAATCCCAGTTCCTCCATCGCCGCCTGCGCGACGAGCAGATGGCCGAGGTGAACCGGGTCGAACGAGCCGCCGTAAATTCCGAGCTTCATCAGCATTAAGTTTTGAATTTTTAGTTTTGAGTTTCGGAAACCGAAATCCAACTAAAAACTGGAAATTAAAAACTCAAAACCTCACGCCGCAAATCAAATTGGCTCCAGATAATCGAGTTCCTTGTCGTGCGTCTCCTCCAAACCGCGCAGCGCCCAGAGCGCGATGAGCACGCAGGCGAAGGAGATCGCCGCCGCCGAGGCGACGATGCCGCACGCCGGCTTGAGGTGGTTGAAGGCGAGCGTCAGCGGCACGGTCGCGCCGCGCACGAAGTTCGGCACGGTGGTCGCCACGGTGGCGCGGATGTTGGTGCCGAACTGCTCGGCGGCGATGGTGGCGAACACCGTCCAGTAGCCGACGCCGAAGCCGAGCAGCAGAATCGTCAGGTAAAACGTGCCGCTCGACTGGCCGGCGGCGAGAAAATACGCCGTCATCGCCAGCGCGGTGAAAATGAGGAACAGGAACAGGATTTTCCGCCGCGACTGCAAGAGCTGGCTGAAATAGCCGCTGGCAAAGCCGCCAAACGTGATGCCGAGGTAACAAAACGCGATGGCTTGCGCGACCTTGATTTCGCCCTGGATTTTCAGCGCGCCGGAAATTTCCGGCGAGAACGTCACCAGAATTCCCACGATGCACCACAGCGGCAAACCGATGAGGATGCAGCGGAGATATTTCATGAAGCGGGCAAGATTGTTGAACAGCATCAGGAAATTTCCGCGCGAAACGTGTGTCGGCGCGGCGCGCAGTTGTTGGAACATCCCCGATTCCGCCACGCTCAAGCGCAGCACGAGCAGCACCAGCCCAAGGCCGCCGCCGATGAAATATGCCGTGCGCCATTCCACGCGCTGTGCCACCAGTCCGCCGATGACCGCGCCGAACACGCCGACGGTGGCGATGATGGTCGTGCCATAGCCGCGCAGCGCCTTCGGCAAAATCTCCGTGACGAGCGTGATGCCGCCGCCAAGTTCGCCGGCCAAACCAAAGCCGGCAACAAACCGCCACACGGCGTAAGTCTCGATGGAATGGACAAAACCATTGGCGATGTTCGCGATGGAATACAATAAAATCGAACCGAACAGCAGCGCCACGCGGCCCACGCGGTCGCCGAGGATGCCGAAGAAAATTCCGCCGACCAACATGCCGAGCATTTGCAGATTCAGCAGCAGGATGCCGTGGCTGACCAACAGTTCGCCGGAAAAGCCAATGTCCTTGAGGCTGGGAATTCGCAGGATGGCAAACAGAATCAGGTCATACACATCCACGAAATAGCCGAGCGCGCCGACGATGACGGCGGGCTTGAGGATTTGGCGCAGGACGGACGGCGGATGGCTCATGCAAAGTTTTTTCGCTGGCGAATCGTAGATTGTAAATCCAGAATCGTAAATTGAAATGACTCGTCACTGCCATCATTGCGGCGAACCATGGACGCTCAACGGCAATCCCGGCCGCGGCGAGGTCTGCATGAAGTGCCGCGCGGACTTGCGCGTGTGCCTGAACTGCCAGAGCTACGACCCGCATGTGGCAGAACAGTGCCGCGAGCGCCGCGCCGATCTGGTGCTGGAAAAGGCCGTCGGCAATTTCTGCGAGTATTTTGAATTCGCCCGCCGGAAATGGGTGGCGAAGGAAGTCAAATTATCCCGCGAGGAGGCCGCGCGGGCGCACCTGAAAAAATTGCTCGGTGATTGAATCTGCCGTTGACCACAAAATGAAACCTGCACCGAACATCAACAACGCCTGGGAAATCACCGACAACGCGGCGCTGGCCAACTGCCCGTCGCCGGCGGTCAGCGTGCTCATCTCGCTTTACAACTACTCGGCCTACATCGCCGGCTGCCTCGACAGCTTGCGCGCGGCGAAAACCGACGGGCTGCCCGGCGGGTTCGAGGTGATGGTGGTGGACGACGGCTCGACGGATAATTCGGTGGCGGCGGTGGAAAAATACATGGCGGCCAGCCCGCTGCCCATCCGGCTGGTGAAAAAACTGGCGAACAGCGGCCTGGCCGACACGCGCAACATCGGCCTGCTGCTGGCGCGCGCGCCACTGGTTTTCATTTTGGACGCGGACAACACCATTCGTCCCGATTGTCTGCGGGAACATTACCGCGCGCTCGCCGGTTCCGATCACGCAATGGCGTTCGGCATTATCAACCGCTTTGACCACGATACCGGTGCGAGCGTCGGCACGATGTCGCATCACGAGTGGGAAGTGGCGCGGCTGCTGGCCGGACCCTGCATTGACGCGATGGCGATGGTGCGCAAGGACGCCGTGCTGCATGTGGGCGGGTATTCGGCTGAATGTGGAAAGCTTATCATCGCCGGGAAAATCCTGCCGCAGGGCTGGGAAGACTATGATCTCTGGTTAAAGCTGGCCCAGGCCGGATATTCGGGGAAATTTGTTCCCCAGATTTTGAGCGATTACCGTGTGCACCGGCAATCCATGCTGCATTCGCTGATGTCGTTCAACGATCAAATGGCCATCTATTTCACCAAAAAATTTCTGCCGCTCGTCCATCAGCATAATTCGCTGCCCGTCCTGTTCGGCGTGCCCCGGCGTGATCTGGCGGTTTTGTGCGCGGCTGGCAAGGGCTTGCAATTCACCGCCCAAAAGCGGCCCATGCGCCTTATCCAACGCGTGCTGGGGAAAAAATTGACCCGCAGCCTGTGCAAGCGGCTGGCGGAACTTTACTGCTGGCTGCACCCATGAGCGCCGCGCCGAAAATCAGCGTCGTCATCCCCGTTTACAACAGCGCACGGTATCTGCCGGAATGCCTCGACTCCATTTTGGCGCAGGATTTTCGCGACTTTGAGATTTTGATTGCCGATGACGGCTCGACGGACGGCTCGCTGGATGTCATCAAAAGTTACGTGCAAAAAGACGCGCGCATCCGCTGGTGGCAGAACGAAAAAAACCTCGGCCTCACCGGCAACCACAACGCCGTGATGCGCGCCGCGCGCGGCGAATTCATCAAGTTCGTGCATCAGGACGACAGGGTTTTGCACCCGTCCGCGTTCGCCAAAATGCTGGAACCGCTGGAGCGCGACGCCTCGGTGTCGCTCGTTGGCGCGGCCTCGGAACTCATCAATTCAAAATCACAGGCGCTCGCCGTGCGGAATTATTTTCACCGGACCGGCACGCTCGACGGCAAGGACGTCATCGTGAAATGCCTCGAGGAAAACAAAAATATCCTCGGCGAACCGACGCTGGTGATGTTCCGCAAAAACCAAGCGGCACGCGGCTTCGACTCGCGCTATCGGCAGATCGTGGACATGGAGTTTTGGTTCCACCTGCTCGAACAAGGGCGGTTCGCCTACGTCGCCGAGCCGCTGTTCGGGTTCCGTGTGCATCCGCAGCAGGCCTCGGCGGCCAACGCGCGTTCCGGCGCGGCGCGCGAGGAGCAGATGCTGCTGCTCACGGATTATTGCGCGAAGCCATGGCTCGCCACGAACGCCACGGCGCGGATGTGGTTCAAACAAATTTATTACCTGCGAAAAAAATACGGCGAACGCGCCGCGCCTTTGATTGCACAGGCAAAACCCAAAATTTCGCCGCTGGCTTATGCGTGGTGCTGGCTGGAACACCGCGCCACCGCGCCGCTCGTCCGGCTGAAGGAACGCTGCTTGCGCCAGCGGCTCAAGGAATAAGTCCGCGTTCGCGCGCCGATTTTTCCAGCGCGGCCTCGACGATTTGCGCCGTGCGATCCCAGGAAAGTTTTTCCGCCAGCGCGCGGCCTTTGCCGATGAATTTTTCACGCTCGGCGGGATTCATCAGCCGCCCGATCGCGTCGGCGATTTCCGCCGCGTCTTTCGGGTGGTTCAGCAAAATTGCCTCGCTATCGGCAATCATCTCCGCCATGCCGGCGTAGGTGGCGCAACTGAAAATGGCCGGACAGCCATGCGCCATCGCCTCCAGCGGCGACATCGGCCCGGCGTCGGAAAGCGTCGGCAAAACAAAAATGTCGGCGGCGGCGTAAAAATCGGAAGTATTTTTCACCAGCCCGGCCCAGAAAATCTTCTCACCGACGCCCAGCGCGGCGGCCTGCTGGCGGTAAGGTTCCGCGTCGCCGCCGCCGAGCACGGCGAGCTTCACCGGCTGCTTTTTCAGCAACGCCAGCGCGGCGATGAGCGCGTCCAGGCCCTTGCGCTTGAATTCGGAGCCGACAAAAATCAGCAGCGTCTCGCCGTCGGCCACCTGCAATTTTTCTCGCCATATTTTCCGCGCGGCGACCGTGTCGGTTGCGGGCAAATCCGTGCCGGGATGCGCGATGGAAAAGTTTTCGTCGGGAATCGGATAAAAATGCTGCACCTCGCGCTGGATCATTTGGGAAACGGCGATCCAGCTCCGGCCCGGCTGCGGACGGTAATGTTTTTTTTCCAGCCGCCAGTAGGCCCAGACACGCGGCTCGGTCAGAATTTTCAGCCAGACGCGGAACGGATTCTTCCGCTGCCCGCCCGGCACGCCGAAAAGTCCGCCGACAAACGTGCCGGAGTGGACGTGCATCACGTCAAACCGTGTGGCGCGCTCGTGGGTGTGGACCACGTCGAAGCCGCGGACATGTCGCGCCGTCCACCACGCGAACCACCATTGGCTGACGAAGGCCGGCTTGCGGAACGGGCGCGGCACGCGGTGGAAAAAAATGTTGCCGCCGGCTTCGCCCTCGAACTCGTGCGCGAAGACGTGGACCTCGTGTTTCCGCGCGAGCCGCCGCGCGACCTCGACCGCGTAGCGCTCGGCGCCGCCGGTGGTCAGGTAACGCCGGATGAGCAGGGCAATTTTCACTTGGCGAAAAAATTTCCGCGCCGCGTCAGCGCCCGGCGGACTGCTGGTAAAGTTGCGGATTAAGCCGCGCGTCGTTATACATTTTGAACTGGCGATACAGCTTGAAGCGCCGCGTGCCGGCCTGAAGTTCGGCGAGGAAATTTTTCAGGCAGCTGGCCAAATCTGCGTGCTGCTCTTCCAGCAGCGCGCATTTTTGCGCGCACTTCTCGCGCTGCACGGCGTCGGCGGTTTCGCGGTTCGCCTCGATCTTCATGTGGTAAATCTTCAGCGCCATGATGGAGAGCCGGTCCGCGATCATGCCGGGCGTCTCGGAATGTAGCGGCGCGGCGGGCGGCGCGGGCGGCAACTGGCCGAGCAGCCACACGTCAAACCGTTCGATGGCGTCGTTGCGCGCCTGATTGCAACGGTCAATGGTGCGCTTGGCATCGCACACGCTCGCGGGGCCGAGGTCGTCGCGGCGCGCGATATCCTCCGCGTGCCACAGGTCGAAATTCATCCGGTGATTGTCCTCGATGGCCGGCCACGGCTCGCCGGTTTTCGGCGGCGTGGGCGCGTCGTGCCATTGCCGCGTCCAATCGGCTTGCGCCCGCGTGACAGTCTCGATTTCGATGAGCGAATTCTTCATTTCAAATTTTTTGGTGTAACTTCCGCCAGTGCCGCGCCGACGGTTTCGACCACTTTTTCAAAGGTGATTTTCGCGATGGGATGGCGCGGCGGCGGCGCGACCGCCCAGTCCGGATGCCGGAACGGCAGCGCGTTGGCCGAGACCGCCGGCTCCACGAGCATCACCACGCGGCAACCGAGTGCCACGGCCAGGTGCAAAAATCCCGTGTCGCCGCCGACGACGAGCGTGGACAATTTCATCAGCCCGGCGTCGGTCAGGCGCGGCAGGCGTTCCGGCACGGCGCAGCCGATCTGCCGCGCCTGTTCCAAAAACGGCCGGTCCGCCGGTCCGCCGCCCATGATAATCTGGACGCCGCGCTCGCGCCAATGCTTTGCGAGCGCGAGATAATTTTCAAACGGCCAGTTCTTGTGCGGCGTGCTGGTGAACGGCTGGAAATAAATCAGCGGCGCGGCGGCATCAATTTTGTTCGCCGCCAGCCACGCGCGGGCATCGGCCAGCGACGTTTCCGGCAAAATAAATTCGTTGCGGACGCTGCCCAGCTTCAAACCGCCGGCTTCCAGGACGGCGAGGCTGCGTTCGGCGTGGTGCTGCACGTCGTCGCGATGGACGCCGAGCGTGTAGGCCCATTCACTGCCGGCGCGATAAACGCTGCCCCAGCGCTGGCGCGCGCCGGTGAGCCGCGTGAGCCAGGCGGTCTCGCCGTAGCCTTGAAAATCCACGACCAGATCGAACTTGCCGGCGCGCAGGCGGCGCAGCAGGCCAAGGATTTGCGGGACGCTTCTCAGCGGGTTGGCGCTCCGCATCGCCGCGCGGTCGAGCGGGATGATTTCGTCCAGCCCGTGAAAACCGGCGAGCAACGGCGCATTTTCCTTCGACGTGAGAAAACTGATTTTCGCGGACGGAAAGTTGTCGCGGACAACGTTTACGGCGGGCAAGGTGAAAACCACGTCGCCGATGGACTTCAGCCGGATGAGCAGAATGTTTTTGGGCGCGGGCGTCATCGCGAATTTTTTCCGGTCGATTTTTCCCGCGCCTCGCGGATTTTGGCGTAGCGCAAAAACACCTCTTGCGCCGCGAGCCGCGCGATGGCGTAGCCCTGCCAGCCGTCAAGAAAGCCGCGCCGCAAAAAGTAGCTGCGCACGAAGCGCCACCACGGGCGCAGGGCGATTTCCCGCACGCCGATTTTGCGACCGGCATTATTGCGCGCAAAAAGGTCGCTGTATTCAACCATTTTGCGGACGTGATGGTTCAGGTCGTCCATCGTGTGATGGAGCAGCTCGCCGCGCAGCCGGCCGATGCTGCCGTCCACCTGCAATTTTTCATGCACCGGCACCGGCGACCAGCGCGCGCGACCGCGCTGCCACAGGCGGATCTGCCGGTCGGGATACCAGTCGCCGTGCCGGATCCAGCGCCCGCTGTAAAAACTGCAGCGCGGAAAACTGTAGGCGGCGTGGCCGGCGGCGCGTGGTTCATCCGCGAGCAGCGCGGTGATTTCCGCGCGCAGTTCCGGCGAGACAACCTCGTCCGCGTCGAGGTTCAGCAGCCACGGCTGCGTGCATTTTTCGGCGAGCGACTGTTTCTGCGGGCCGAAGCCTTTCCACGGTTCGCGGAAAACTTTCGCGCCAAATTCGGCGGCGATTTTGTCCGTGCCGTCGGCCACGTCGTCGTTGAGCAGCACGATGATTTCCGCCGTCCAGCCGGCCACGCTTTCCAGCGGACGGCGGATGCGGGCGGCTTCGTTGCCGGCGATGAGGCAGACGGAAATGGGCGTCATGCTAAAATTAATTGTATTCGGTCACGCCGCCGACACGGCGTTCGCGCAGCGTGCTGCCGAATTGTGCGAGTTCGGTGCGCCGCCAATGGCGGCCACGGCGGCTTTGGTTGAACTGGTGGATTTTGCGCTGGAGCCAGTTCTGGCCGACGACTTCGCGGTAGCGGTCGCGGTGTTCGCGCGTCATCACCACCTTGAACTTGGTGCTCTTCTGCGTGATGGAACCGAAATGATGCAGCCAGCCGCGCCCGGTGAGGGCGAGCCGGAAACCCGCCGCGCGCGCGCGCCGGAAAAAATCGTCGTCCTCATAGCCGCCGTAGTTGCTGAACCAGCCGATTTTCTCAAACACGCGCCGGTGCACGGCGAAAGCGACGCCGTGCCCGATGTCATCGCGGCGGACATCGCGCATTTTTTGCATGAATTCGGCGGCGTGCTGTTGCCAGTCGTAATCCGCCTCGCCCTCGCGCATGGCGGGGCAGATGAGGTCGTAATGATTTTCCTCGGCGAAATTGAGGATGCCCTCGAGGCAGCCGGCGGGGACGAGCACGTCGTTGTTCAGCACCACCGTCCATTCGGCGGTGGAAAGCTTGGCGCCCTGCGTCCACGCGGGGCCGCAGCCGACGTTGCCGGCGTTGTTGACGGTGTGGATTTGCGGATGCGCGGCGAGAAATGCCGCCGTGCCGTCGGTCGAGGCGTTGTTGATGACGATGAGCTGGGCGTCCGCCACGCCGGCGCGGTTCAACGTCTCCACGCACTGCTGTGTGTAGTGGAGCTGGTTGAAAACCGGGATGACAATGGCAAGGCGCGCCTTGCCGCTGGCGGAGGACGAACTCATTGTAAATCCATGTGATTGTGGCCGCGCTGATTCTAGGCGGCGCGGCGGGGAAAACAAATTCTTTTGTTTTGCGCGGCATTTGCAAAAATTGGCGCGATGATCGGCTTTCTGAAACAAATCTGGGGATTCGTGCGCCCGTATCGCCTGCGGTTTTTTCTGGGGCTGGGCTGCGGCATCCTTTACGGATTCACCAACGGCCTGCTCATCGTCGTCAGCAACGTGGTGATGCACCTCACGTTTGAAAAGGACAACAGCGGGCTTGTCCGGAAGCTGGAAAATGTGCCGCAACGGTTCCGTCCCGCCGGCCACTGGCTCGCGGCGCATCTGCCGGATTTGCACGCGCCGAACTCGCAAAACATCCAGATATTGTTGATCAGCAGCATCCCGGCGGTCATGCTGGTGCGGATCACGCTGGGTTATTTGAGCGTCTATCTCACGAACTGGTCGGCCATGCACGCCATCG
>PLYV01000208.1:0-11089 GCA_003151855.1 Limisphaerales bacterium
CGCAAATCGGCGCTGACCGGCGGCGGTCTGCCGGGCAAGCTGGCGGATTGCTCCGACCGCGATCCGGAGAACACTGAGCTCTACATCGTCGAAGGTGACTCCGCCGGTGGCTCGGCGAAGCAGGGACGCGACCGGAAATTTCAGGCGATCCTGCCGATTCGCGGCAAGCTCATCAACGTCGAGAAAGCGCGGCTTGACCGCGTGTTGCAGAACAACGAAATCCGCACGANNTCATCATGACGGACGCCGACGTGGATGGTTCGCACATCCGCACGCTGCTGCTGACGTTTTTCTACCGCCAGATGCCGCAGCTCGTGAAGCAGGGCTTCGTTTATATCGCGCAGCCGCCGCTTTACTCGATCACGCGCAAGAAAAAGACCGATTACATTGACGATGACGTGCAGTTGAACCGCATTCTCCTGCAAAATGGCGTGGAAGAAGTGAGGTTGAAAAATCTCGGCGACGGAAAGGAATTTAATCCAAAGCAGCTTGAGGAAATTCTCGCGCTGCTCGAATCGCTCGACAAGCACGCGACCTACATCAAGCGGCTCGGCGGCGACTTTGCCGATTACGTCGAGAAGCGTGCGAAGGACGGCACGCTGCCGCAGTTCATGGTGAAGGTGCGCGACGGCAACAACGACACCGTGCATTATTTCATCGCGAACGAGGAGTTGGAGGAATTCAAGCTGGCCAACAGCGACCTGTTCAACGGCGACACCGAGGTGCGCAAGAAAGATGGTCCGACGCGCCGCGCGAAAATTTCCAGCCTGCATCTCGAAGGCAAGGCCATCGCGGACTTGCTCGGCAAACTTTCCAAGAAAGGTCTCGCCGTGGATCATTACGTGGCGCAGGACAAGCCGCTGTTTGAACTGACCGAGGGCGAAGGTGAGCGCGCGACGGTGACGCCACTGTTCTCGATTCCCGAAATTCTGGCGGGCGTGAAAAATGTCGGCAAGAAGGGCATCCAGATGTATCGCTTCAAAGGTCTCGGTGAAATGGACGCGAAGGAGCTTTTCGAGACGACGATGAATCCGGTCAACCGCAAGCTGCTCCGCATCGAACTGACCGACGCGATTGAGGCTGAGGAGATGTTTGTGCGGCTCATGGGCGACGAAGTCGAGCCGCGCCGCCAGTTCATCGAAGACAACGCGCTGAACGTGCGAAATCTGGACGTGTAAATTAAGATTTGACAATGTAGTCACGCGTGACTACATTGGAGTCATGAAAACGAAAACATCATTGCCGCTATACAAGCAGCGCAAACCAGCCTTGAAGATGGCGGCGGAATCTTCCGGGCCGATGGGGTTGCGCGAAGCTGTGACGTTGCCGGGAATGGGTCTGACGATTCCCGTGCGCGCGGCCAAGGCCAAGCTCTCGGCGTTGCTGGAGTTGGTGGCGGGCGGGCAGGAAGTCACCATCACCTCGGATGGTGTGCCGAAGGCCGTGCTGTCACCGGTGGGCAAAAAGGCTTCCCCAAAAGTGTTCACGGGAACCTGGGAGCACCTGAAGAAAATGCCTCCGTGGCGCGGCGGGCCGACGGCCGAGGAGATCATTCGCGCCGACCGCGATGGGCGGGGCTGGTAAGCTATGTATCTGGATTCCTGCATCCTCGTCAAATTGCTGGTCGTGGAACCCGACAGCGAATTTTTCATCAGTTCGCTGGAGGGCAAGCCGCTCGTCACCTCCGAGCTGGCGCAAACAGAAGTTTTCTCGGCCTTGCTCGCCCGCGAGCGTGCTGGGAAAATTTCCGCCGCCGACCGGCGGCGGGCGTGGCATGAATGCGAGGCGCGCATCGCGGCGAAGGAAATCCGCATTGAAAATCTGAACGCCATCGTGTTGCACAAGGCGCGGCACCTGCTGGAACGCTGTCATCCGAAGGTTGCGCTGCGCACATTGGATGCAATTCATCTGGCGACAGCGGATTTGTGCCAGGATTTTCCGCTCGTCACGACGGACGCGCGGTTGCGCGACGCAGCGACGCTGATGGGTTTTACCATTTTTCCAAACGAATAATTTTTGACCGAACCAAAATTTTTCACGCATCATGCCAGACGAAACTGAATCCAACATTCCTCCGCAGTCGCCGGAACAAAAACCGAGCGGCGGCGCTTACACGCAGGGCGAAAAAATCTCCAAGATCAACGTCGCCGACGAGATCAAGAACTCGTTCCTCGACTACTCGATGTCCGTCATCATCTCGCGCGCGTTGCCCGATGTGCGCGACGGACTCAAGCCCTCGCAGCGCCGCATCCTTTACGCGATGGAAAACCTGTCGCTGTTTCCGGGGCGCAAGCACATCAAGTGCGCGAAGATCTGCGGCGACACCTCCGGTAACTACCATCCGCACGGCGAAGCGGTGATTTATCCGACGCTCGTGCACATGGCGCAGCCGTGGGCGATGCGTGAGAAACTCGTGGATGGCAAAGGGAATTTTGGTTCCGTCGAAAACGATCCGCCGGCGGCGATGCGTTACACCGAGGCGCGGCTCACGCATCTTGGCGCGGCGCTGATGCAGGACATGGAGAAGGACACGGTGGATTTCGTCCCGAACTACGACGAGCGTCTCACCGAGCCGAAGGTTTTTCCGGCGGCGTTTCCGAACCTGCTCGTCAACGGCGGCACCGGCATCGCGGTCGGCATGGCCACGAACATGGCCCCGCATAACCTGGGCGAAGTCGTGGACGGCATTTGCGCGCAGATTGACAAGCCGGACATCACGATTCCGGAGCTGATGAAATTCATCAAAGGGCCGGATTTTCCGACCGGCGGTTTCCTCTGCGGTGTCGAGGGCATCAAGAATTATTTTACGACCGGCAAGGGCAGCCTCAAGCTGCGCGGGCGCATCGGCGTGGAGGAGATGAAGGGCAACCGCGAGCAGCTCGTCATCACGGAGATTCCGTTCAATGTCAACCGCGCCGCGCTCGAAGAACAGATCGCGAACCTCGTCAACGAAAAGATCATCACGGAAATTTCCGCGATGCGCAACGAGTCCGACGAGCATTGCCGCCTCGTGATCGAGCTGAAACGCGACGGCGCGCCGAAGGTCGTCATCGCCAAACTTTTTCAGCACACGCAACTGGAGGTTTCGTTCAGTGTCAATGCGCTGGCGATTGACCATGGCCGGCCGAAGACGCTCAATCTCAAAGAAATTATCCAGTGCTACATCGAGCATCGCCGCGAAGTGATTTTGCGCCGCACGCGCTTTGAATTGAAGAAGGCCGAGGAGCGCGCCGAACTGCTGGAAGGCTACATTCTCGCGCTGTCGAACCTCGACGAATTCATCCACATCATCCGCTCCAGCAAGACGCGCGACGAGGCGAAGATCAAGCTGCTCGCGTTCGAGTGGAGTCGCGCGCAGGTGGAGAAATGGGGCGTGCTCATCCGGCAGGAAAGCCGTTTGGAGGCGGGTCGTTACGCGCTGACCGAACGGCAGGTGGACGCGATTCTGGATCTGCGTTTGTATCAGTTGACCGGTCTGGAAATTGACAAGATTGACAAGGAATACAAGGCGTTGATCGAAGTCATCAAGGATTTACTCGACATCCTCGCGAAGGAATCGCGCGTGATGGCGATCATCAAGGCGGAGCTTCAAGCCATCAAGGAAAAGCATGCCACGCCGCGCAAAACGGAAATCGTGCCGGACGAAGGCGAAATCGCCATCGAAGATTTGATCGCGAACGAAGGCGTCATCATCACACTCACGCACAACGGCCTGCTCAAGCGCACGAATGTCAGCCAGTATCGCGCGCAGAAACGCGGCGGCAAGGGCGTCATCGGCATGACGACGAAGGAGGGCGAAACCGTCGAAGACAATGATTTCGTCGAGCATCTGTTCACCGCGAGCACGCATGATTACCTGATGTTCTTCACGAACACCGGTCGCGTGTATGTCGAGCGTGTGCATGAGATTCCCGACATGGGCCGCGCTGCGAAAGGCCGGAGCATCGCGAATTTGCTGGAGCTGAAGGCCGACGAAAAAGTCGCCGCGCTCATCCGCATTTTGTCGAAGACCGACGCAAACAAGGAGGATGTGACCTGGTCGCAGTCCGGTGAATTGTTCTTCGCCACGCAGCAGGGCACGGTGAAGAAAACGTCGCTCAACGAATTCTCCAACGTCCGCAAGGGCGGCATCATCGCCATCGGCATCGAGCCGGGCGACACGCTGATTGATGTGAAGCTCACGCGAGGCAGCACCGGCGAGAGCGATCCCGGCGACGACGTGGTGCTTATCACGAAAGACGGCATGAGCATCCGCTTCCACGAATCCGACGTGCGCTCGATGGGCCGCGCCGCCGGTGGTGTGCGCGGCATCAGTTTGGAACAAGGCGACGCACTCGTGGCTGCTGCGATTGTTGTCGCGGACACCAAACTCTTGGTCGCGGGCGAAAATGGCATTGGCAAGCGCACGGACTTCGAGGAATACCGCATCCAATCGCGCGGCGGCAAAGGCATCATCACGATGAAAACCGGCGACAAGACCGGCGGCGTGGTTGGTGCGCTCACCGTAAAGGACGCGGATGAGATCATGCTCATCACTGTCGGCGGCCAGATGGTGCGGACTTTCGTGAAGGACATTCGCGAAGCTGGCCGCAACACGATGGGCGTGAAACTTGTGAATCTGGACGCGGGCGACAAGCTGCAGGCCATCGCTCCGGTCATCAGCGAGGACAAGGCGGAGGCGGTTGAATCGCCCGAAAAAAATTAAGGCAAATCCTGCTTGTTTTCAGGATTCAAATTCGATTTCATGTGCGGCTAAAATTATGAAATCGTGCTTTAAAATCATCGCTGCCGCCGGAATTCTGGCGGCATGTGTTCCGGCATTACGAGCCGAAACCAGCGTCACCAACGTCGTGACGATTTTGGTGACGAACGTCGTCACCATCACCAACGTGGTCGTCGCTGCGTCGGCTCTCGCGCCTGCGGCTCCCGTGAAAATCTCGTGGCAAAGTGCTGTTTCCGCCGGCCTCACGTTGACTCGTGGCAACAGCCAGTCAATGCTCTTTACCGCTGATATTCTGACTGAGAAGAAGGCCAAGGAAAACGAATACTCATTGGGAGCGGGTCTTTCCTATGGCAACCAGAGTTCGTTGCAAAACTTGCCAAGTCCCTTTACCGGTTCCATCACCACCAGCAAAGAAACCGTCAACACTTACAATGCGTTCGGACAATGGAACCACTTGTTCACCGATACTTTTTTTGGATATGTCCGTGCCGACGCCTTGCGTGACACGATTTCCAGCATTGATTACCGGTTCAATCTTGGCCCCGGCGTGGGTTATTACTTGATCAAAGAAAAAGCCACCACGCTGGCCTTCGAAGCGGGTTGCGGATACGAATACGAGCACCTGCTTAACTCGACCAGTGCGTATCAATCGTTCGCCACGGTTCGTCTGGCCGAGCGGTTTGAACACAAGTTCAGCGACCGCGCGCGCCTCTGGCAGAAGGTTGAACTGGTGCCGCAGGTGGACAAATTGGACAACTATGTCGTCAATTTTGAAATCGGCGTTGAAGCCGCTGTGTCAAAATCTTTCAGCCTGAAGACCTATTTGGACGACACTTATAATAATCGCCCGGCCACCGGACGCCAAAAGAACGATGCCAAAATTGTGGCGGGCGTTTCCTATAAATTCTAAAATTCCTGTTGAAGCACAAACGGCGGCTGGAAATTTTCCAGCCGCCGTTTTTATTTTGAAGCCGAATCAGGGTGCCAGCCGCTCGATTTTCCACGCGCCGTCCGTCTGCCGCGCGTAGCTGAAACGGTCGTGCAACCGGCTGGGCCGGCCCTGCCAGAACTCAATCCGTTCCGGGCGCAAAACAAAGCCGCCCCAGTTCGGCGGCAGCGGGATTTCACCGGGGAATTTCTTTTCCAACTCGCGCCATTTCGCCTCCAGCATGGCGCGGTCGGGAATCGCCTCGCTTTGGTTTGACGCCCATGCGCCAATCTGGCTGCCGCGCGGACGCGATTTGAAATATGCCTCGGATTCCGCCGCCGGCAGTTTGGTCACGCTGCCGGCCACACAAACCTGCCGTTCCAGTTCCGGCCAGAAAAACGTCAGTGCCGCACTGGGGTTCTCCGCCAGCTCGCGGCCTTTGCGGCTGTCGTAGTTCGTGAAAAAAACAAAGCCGCGTTCGTCCACGGATTTCAGCAGCACTGTGCGCGTCGAAGGTTTGCCGTTTTGGTCCACCGTTGCGAGCGTCATCGCGTTGGTGTCGGCGGGGCGGTGGTTGCAGACGGCGCTCCAAAGTTTGTAGAGCGCGATGCCGATTTTGCGCCAGCGGCTTTGCGATGATTCGCCGGCGGCGGCGCGGAACCACGTTTCAAACTGTGCGAGCGGATTCGCGTCCAGCGCCGCGCGATCCAGTGCGCCGCGCCGGTAATCTTCGCGGAAATCGCCGAGGTTCATGTCACATCCCTCGGAAGGCGGTCAGGCCGAGCAGCACGATGAACAGCGCGAACGCCAGCCGCAGCGCGCTACCCACCCGGACGCGAGTTTCCGTGGCCGTTCCGAACTCCAACAGGTCGCGCAGCTTCCACGGCGTGACGGTGAACCAGATGCCCGCGACGACCAAAATGTAAGCCCACACCTGAATCACCGGCACGAAGGGCGATTCACCGAGATGCAGCCGGCCCGTGTCCACCATCAGCTTGGCCAGCAGCAGCACCACTACCGCCAGGCCGCGCACCGCCAGAAAGTCGCGGACGAAGATGCACGCGCCGAGGCCGACCGCCGCGAAGCCCACCATCATGTGCGGCTTGAAGGCGGAGAAATCTGCGATTGGCTCGTTGCTCACGTTCCACACGAACCACGCCGTCGCCAGCAGCATCAGCGCGACGCCGGCGGGATAGTTGCGCGGAAATTTGCGCACGGCGGCGGCAAATTCCTTCGGTCGCGCCAGACCGTAAACCTGCGGCACGCTCATGCCCGCACCGAGCAAAATGGACAACAGGGACAGTTTCATTTTCGCAAATTAAACCACGAATCCAGCCCGGATGGAAAACAAAACCGTCGCCACGATGGTCCGCAGCGGCTTTTGAATCACACGATCCCGGCTATTTCTCCATTTTGATATTTCTGAAGATGAGCGTGAAATCGTTTTGTATTTCTTGGTTAGCAAGATCACCTTGCTCCTCGGCTCCGGTTGTTATGAATTCGCTGTTCGCAAGCAGGTGGATGCCAACCCGGACTGCGACGGGTCGCCGCCGCCACTTTGCAAATGCTGTTTTATCCAAATTAATCCGGTTTGAAGCTGCGCTGGATGAGCTTGCCCTTAACTCTTAAACGTGCATAGTAAATGTCGGATGAAGCTTGGCGAACTTGGTTTGAACACTGTGTTTTCTGCCATTCTTCATCGGGCCTGACAGCCGCTGGTTGCACATTTTCGCTTTTCATGCGACCAGTGTGCAAAATGCAACCGGCGGTTTTGAAAACCATAATAGCATTGTATTTATTGGTGTGCGACCGTAGCTCAGTTGGATAGAGCATCTGCCTTCTAAATAAAAAACGCACCTTTTGCTATCGCTGATTTGGATTCTCAATCGTAAATTCTGCAATGTCCATAATGGTTTTATGAGGTTTCAGCTTTTGCAGCCATTTACAAGCATTTGCCTAAAAAACAGCCCTCAGTATAGAAAAAAGTATAGAAACGTCCTGCGAAACAAAGAAGTGGCGCTCCCACCCGGAATCGAANNTGACAGGCTAATCTACACGAAATGACGTGGCGTGAATTAAGCGACTTTTTACATTTGCAGCGGCGGCCTGTTGCTCCTCGGCCAATCTCCGAGTTCGCCCGGATTGTGCTGGTGAAGCTGCCGGAAATTAATCTATGACCAAATGGTGGAAATGTGATGTTCAAATTGCAACGCCAGCATGGAAATTCACCATGCCGGGTGACGCCAATTTTGACCTGACCACGGAGGTTGGTAAGAGGCAGTTTGCCGACCGCTACATGGACGAGCTTGTGGCAAAGGGCATCGAAGTCATAGTCATCGCCGACCATAACACAGGTGCTTGGATTGACGTGATGGTGGACGCAGGCAAACGAAAAGGAGTAATTGTTTTTCCCGGATGCGAAGTGACCACCGGCTCTGGAGCAGATGGCATTCACATAATCGTCATTGGAGAACGAAACAAAACGAGCCATGATTTCGATTTATTGCTGGCTGGCCCATTGGGTTTTAATGACGAACATCCGCGTTATCACCGGCATGGCAACGAGAATGTGCCGGGTTCTTCCGGTAAAACTATTGTGCAGATTCTGGATGACTTGCCCGATGATTATTTAGTCATCGCTCCGCACGCTTTGACGCAAAATGGCATCGCCAACGGTGGAACAGCACAGGGGGATATTCGCTGGAAGGCATTGCATCATCCCCGCCTTGGCGCGGTTGATCCCGGCGATTGCTCGAATGCGACCACTGATTCCTTCAATGATAAATTTCGCAGTCGGGCTTTGAACCTTTTTCCCCGAATCATAGATTTGGCATTTGTTGCATCATCTGATGCTTACAGTTTTGCCAATTTTGGTTCTCGGTTTTGTTGGGTAAGAATGGAAGAACCGTCCATTGAGGCTTTACGGCAGGCGTTTCTTGATCCCGAAGCCCGGATTATCTGCAATTGGGACTCGCGGCTTGCGGATTATCCAGAAGCAAATCCCAATCAAATCAGGCACGCATGGCTCAAAAAAATTGATCTCAATGGCTCTCTCGGCAATTCAACATCCGCGTTGAGCATAGAATTCCATCCGAGACTGAATGTGATAATCGGCGGGAGAGGAAGTGGCAAATCCACCGTCGTCGCAGCCATTCGCCAGCTATACTCTGGCTTTTCCACGCTCCCAGAAATGGTGCGCCAAGAAGCGCAAACATTTTCTGAACGGATTTTTGAGTCGGCTGAATTGTCGGCGACTCACCGCATACAAAATTCGCAAGACGAACAACGGGCAACATGGTCAAAAGTTGCCGGGGCATTAACACAGCCGGCAAATGGGCCTGCCATTCCAACTAATTTTCGTGTTCGAGTCGTGAACCAAAAGGAACTTTTCGAGCGCGTGTCGCACGACCGAGATGATCCTTTGTCAGCATCCCGTAGCTTCCTTGCTTTTGTTGATGAAAGTTTGGGACTGCTAAAAACGGCAACGGTTAATCCCGGAAGCTGGTGGCGGCGATTCGAGGATGCGGCGGCAGAATGGATGACGGCAACGCGTGAGCATCAAAAACTCAAGGGAGACCTTGCCCAACTTCCGTCCATTCGGGCGAAAATTAGGGATTTGGAAAGTCAGGTTGCCGCCTTTGATTCTCCAGAAGCAAAAGCGCGCCGCGAGAAAAATGAAGCCAAACTCAAACAGCGAGAATTTCTCGCCGAACGGGAGGCCGCGACCAGAACTTTTCTCTCCGAGCTTCAGCGGACGGCCAGCGTCTCAAATTTGGCCGAGGATGAAACGCAGGTTCAGCCTGAAATCATGCCTTTCGTCACAAAACTGGCTGAAATTGAAACCACGCTGCGAAACGGCGTTCGTGATTTGGCAAATACGACCAACCAGCAAGTTGACGCATGGCGAACCGAAGTCAACGGGAGTGAATGGAATCAATCGGTGGTTGCTGCGGAGGCGGACGAACGAGCCTACGTTGAGGAACTAAAAGCCAAGGGCATTAACCCTGAAGCTTACAGCCAGCTCAAACTTCAGTTGAGCCAACAGCAGACGTTGGAAAAATCCCTTGCCACGAAAGAAGTAAAGCTGGAATCAGTTCGACAACGAACCGAAACGGCTTGGCAGACGGTTCAACATTTACTGCAAGAACGCCGTCAGGCACGCACAAAACTTATACAAGACGTTTCACAACGAAGCGGAAGACTAAAGTTCGAGTTGCGAGGACACCGTGATACGGTCGGCTGGGCTGATTCAATCCGCGATTTATTGAATCTTCGCGCCGATGCCTTTTTGGAGGATGTGCCAATGCTCGCCGATTGGATATGGGGAGCGGCTGATGATGCAACACGAGACATCAGATGGACGATGTGGCGATTGGCACTTGCCACTGGTGATTTTAACCAATTAACGTCGCGCGAAAATGCTAATCTTCGGACGGCTTGGCAAAAGCGTTTGGAGTCGTTGGATGAAACCTTACGTCTTCGATTGGCGACAGAAACCGCAGATGACACCGTTCAGATTTCATTTCTAAAGGATGGCGGATTGCCCGAACGGAATGAGGATTGGCAGGACATTACCCAAGGTTCGCCAGGACAAAGGACGGCGGCCATGCTCGGTTTTGTATTGCATCACGGAGACGAGCCATTGGTTTTAGACCAGCCTGAAGATGACTTGGATACGGAATGGATTTCAAATCTTGTTGTTCGTGAGTTGCGCGCGAGCCGCTGGAAGCGGCAAATTATTGTTGTTACGCACAACGCAAACATTCCTGTCAACGGCGATGCGGAACGGGTGGTCGTTCTGGAAAATAAATCGGGCGCATTGCAGATTCGCCAAACGATCCGCCATACGAACGGCGTTGACGAAACAATGCCGCACTGTGGTGCAATCGAAGTAAAATTGGTTCGAGAGGACATCCAAAACATCATGGAAGGCGGCATCAGAGCATTCGTTCAAAGAGAGAAAAAATACAATAACGAAGTCAGGATTAACACCGCCGGGGTTTAGGTGAAAAAAGTTAAGATGGTTCTGTATTTTTTGAATCAGCAGATTCGCCATTTTTGTTGATTTTAATGTCCTCGATAATCCCTTCGCTTTTGCCAAGTCCTTCGTATTTTTCAGGCCGCAACCTGATTCGTTCCACGGCGAGCCTTTCTAGCGCATCACACAACGGCTCTAAACCTTTTCCTTTGACCATGATGATTCGGTCTTGAAACTGGATTTGCACAACGTCCTTGCCGCTTTGCCGGATGAATTTTGCGTGTTCAAAATAACCGTAGGGAAACAAGTGAACCTCGTTGGTGGTTTCCACCCGCAAGCATTGCGGACTTGTGGCCGTGCGCCAGCACGTCAGATTCTTCGTCCGTGCGTCCGTTGCGGTGTCATTCGAGGAGTTTGTTTGTGTTTCCATAAATCAATCTTTTCAATTTTTGGTTGGGCA
>PLYV01000208.1:11109-12104 GCA_003151855.1 Limisphaerales bacterium
AGCCATTGCTGATTATTTGTCGCGGCCTTCACGGACGAATCGGAAAACAGAACGTGTTCAACAGTTTTGCCTTGCGAGCCATAAGACGTAATCGCGTAACCACGGACGAACTCCCGATATTTTTCTGGCAGGACGCGCCCGTCTTTCAATTCAATGCGCCCGTTTGAATTGACGGCTTTGACCGTCACCAGTTCGCCGTTAATCAATTCTTTGCCGTCAAGCGACGGCGCATTGGCCTTGAGTTGCAATTGATCGCCCTTGGCGAGCGGCATTTCAACCGGCTGGCAGACTGTGAGCCGGTTCAACAGTTTGAAGGGAATTTTCTGCTCCTTCTTTTCCCCCTTAACCAGCAAATGAGTTGGCGTTGCGACCAACAGTTTGCCGATTTCGCCTTTGGCGAAATTCCCCGTCTCGCGGTTGAAAACAATCACCGCATTGGCCGGATAAAACCGCTTGTCGCGCTTTTGGGCATCCGTCAAATCCAGCCGCTCGTGAGCCGCCACCGTCGAATCGGCTTTATCAATCAGCCCCGCCATTCGCAGTCCAATCCGAATCCGCTCATTGATCTCCCGAATCTCCGCCCAAGTCTGCGAAACAATCACGGTGGACTTTTTTCGTTCCGCCAGCGTCAGATAATCGGCGACCAGCCGCTCGCGTTGCTCGTCAGTTGTCTGACATTCGACAATTGCGCCGAGCCGATCCAAACGGTCGAATGATTCGGCATATTGGCCAGACTGCGCCTTGCGAACCGCTGCGCGGTATTGTTTGATGCGCTTCCGCTCGGACTTTGTTTCGCCCGCCTTTGGATTTTGCCGCCGAATCTTTGTCAGCCTTGCGGCTTCCAGACCGGCATACCGTTCAATCGCGCGCAGGGCGTCCGAGGCTTCGACCGCCCCATGCTGGCGCGTGTCGCCGGACAGAATGACGCGACCACCATTCGCTTGCACGAAACTCAAAAGTTCGTGCATCTGCTTTCCGCCGATTTGTCCGGCTTC
>PLYV01000208.1:12134-12439 GCA_003151855.1 Limisphaerales bacterium
CCCAAAATCAATTCGGCGGCGGCGCGCTGATCCGGCATGAGTTCGGCGGCAATCTTGTGATGCGGATTGAACTCCGTGAACTTGCCCCGTCCGTCGCGGGCGACGCAGACGATTTCCCATTCGCAGCTTAAAATCTCGCGCGTCGTGATTTTTGACGGCGCGTGTTCGTTGCGGATGTAATCACGTTCCTGCCCTGCCATCTTGATGCTCTGAACCGTCAATTCCGCCCCGCGCCCGCGCTCCAAAGCCGCGCTCCAAACTTCGTGTTCGCGGACGACCGAGCGGCGGTCAAACAAGTGGTCTTC
>PLYV01000208.1:12474-12653 GCA_003151855.1 Limisphaerales bacterium
ATTTGTGAGCGCAGTTCCTTCAAATTGCCATTTGCCAGTTCCGGCTTCTCTTTCAACATCCGTTCGATGCTGGCATCAATTTCTTTGTGGCGTTTGGAGAAACGCGATTGCAGTTCACTTGACACGCCTTTGATTTCAAAATCACCGCGCGGCGTGTTTTCAATCTCATAGCCGAATTG
>PLYV01000031.1 GCA_003151855.1 Limisphaerales bacterium
CACGACGCCCCGCGCAACGCCTCGCTTTACGGCGCGCTCAACAAAACCGCCACGCCGATGGGCGCGCGGCTCCTGCGCAACTGGCTCTCGCAACCGCTCGCCAAAGTGGAGCCGATCCGGCAGCGGCAGGATGCGGTGGAAACCTTCATCAACAATTCCTTCGGCCTCGACGCCTTTCGCCAGCAACTTGCCAAAGTGCGCGATCTTGAACGCACGCTGGGCCGCTTGAGTTCTGGTTCTGGAAATGCACGCGATTTGGTCGCATTGCGGCTGGCGCTGGAACAAATCCCGGCGTTGAAACAAGTTTTGGCCACGGTGGAGCAAGCGGTTCCAAATGCCGGCCTTTTGGAGTGCGGCGACACGTCGCCGCTTTCCGCCGGCGCGACATGTCGCGCCGATCAAAGCGCGGACATGTCCGCGCACTCCAAACCGATGCGGTTGATTCCTGAATTGGATTTGCAAATCTCCGAGTCGCCCGATCTGGTTGAAATCATTTCCCGCGCCATCGTGGACGAACCGCCGCTGCCCATCAAGGAAGGTGGCATGATCCGCGACGGCTTTGACGCCGCGCTTGACGAACTGCGCGACGCCCAGCGCGGCGGCAAGGATTGGATTGCCAAACTTCAGGCGGATGAAATTACTGCCACCGGCATTTCCTCGCTGAAAGTGCGGTTCAATTCCGNNCTCGGCGCGGAGGAACGCAGCGTGAAACTGGAATACGAAATTTTCCAGCGCGTGCGTGAGGAAGTTTTGGGCCAGTTGCCCAAAATCCAGCTTACGGCTTCCGCACTGGCACAATTGGATGTCCTCGCCTCGTTCGCCGAGACGGCGCGGCTGCATAATTATTGCCGTCCGCAGGTCGCCGACGTCGGCGTGCTGCAAATCCGCGACGGCCGCCATCCGGTTTTGGAGCAGCAGCTCGTCGAGGAACGCTTCGTGCCGAATGACTCGACTTTGGCGAGCAGTATCAAGTTTCAAGTTTCAAGTGTTCAGCAAGTGCCGGCGGAACTTGAAACTGAAAACTTGAAACTTGAAACTCGGCCGCCCCAAATCGCACTTATCACCGGGCCGAACATGGCGGGCAAATCCACCTACATCCGGCAGGTCGCGCTGCTGGCGTTGCTTGCGCACACGGGCAGTTTTGTTCCCGCCACCGAAGCGCGGATTGATCTGGTGGACCGCATCTTCACCCGCATCGGCGCGAGCGACGATTTGTCGCGCGGGCAATCCACGTTCATGGTCGAGATGACCGAGACGGCGAACATTTTGAACAACGCCACGCCGCGCAGCCTCATCGTGCTGGACGAAATCGGCCGCGGCACGAGCACGTTCGACGGATTGTCGCTCGCGTGGAGCATCGTGGAATTTCTGCACAATCAGGTCGGCGCGAAAACCCTTTTTGCCACGCACTACCACGAGCTGACCGAGCTGTCGGCGCGATTGCCGCGCATCAAAAATTTCAACGTCGCCGTGCGCGAGTGGCACGACCAGATTGTGTTTCTCCGCAAAATCGTCGCCGGCGGCACGGACAAGAGCTACGGCATCCAAGTCGCGCGGCTCGCGGGCGTGCCGAAAGAAGTGCTGGAGCGCGCCAAGCAGATTCTCGGCAACCTTGAAGAATCCGAACTCACGCCGGAAGGCAACGTGCGTGCGCCGCGTCGGCAGCAGGATCGCGAAAAACTAAAAAATTTAGCGCCCACACCGCAGATGGATTTGTTTGGGTAACCTAGACAATGAATTCTGCCACCGACTCCAAGCTGAAGAATTTCCTCCAAAAATTCACCGTGTTGCGCTCCGCCCCGCGTGAGCTGTGGATTGTATTGGCGGCTTACATCTTGGAGAACATCGCCTACAAGTTGAGTTCGAGCCAGGTGTTGCCGGGTTGGTTGAAAATTGAAATGGGCATGGGAGACGAAACCAAGGGCGTGGTTATCGGCGTGTGGTCGGCGCTTGTGACGTTGTTCACGGTGCTGGTCGGTTCGTTTACGGACGCGGTGGGTATCCGTCGGACGTTTCTCATCGGTTTCAGCATCTGTATTTCAGCGCGGCTGGTGATGATGGCGGCGGATGTCAAATGGCTGGCGTTGACGGTCGGTTTTCTGCCGCTGGCGCTAGGGCTGGCGTTGATGACGCCGGTGATGGCGGCGGCGATGAAGCGTTATTCCACAGCGGCGCAACGGTCGGTGGCTTTTTCGCTTTATTACGCGCTGATGAATCTGGGTTTTGCCATTGGCGCGCGGTTGTTTGACCATTTGCGCCACACGTTGGGCGAGAACGGCGGCTGGATGGTGCCGGGCCTGCACACGGAACTTGGCACTTACCGCGTTATGATTTTGTGGAGCATCGCGTTCACCGTGCCGGGGCTGGCGCTGACCTGGTTTTTTCTGCGCGACGGCGTGGAAATGACGGAAGCCGGGGTGCGGGTGACGCCGGCGGAACCAAAAAAATCCGGCGGGGAAAATCCGCTGGCGGCGGCGGCGCGACTGTTCGGCGAACTGTGGCGGCAGCCGCTGTTTTTCCGGTTCCTGCTGTTCATGGCGCTGGTGGTGGGGGTGAAGATGATTTTCTTTTTTGTAGATTACGTCATTCCGGATTTCGCCAAGCGGGAAATCAGTCTGGATGCGCCGTTTGGGCAAGTGAGCGGCATGCTGAATTCGCTGCTGATCCTGGTGCTGGCGCCGCTGTGTGGCGTGCTGATGCAAAAAGTGTCCGCCTTTCGCGCGATTGCCGTGGGCAGCGCGATTTCCGCCGCCTCGGTTTTTTTCCTCGCGGTGCCAGCCGAATGGTTCAAGCCACTGGCCGACGGCTGGCTTGGCGATTGCATCGTCCACCGCTGGCTCAACGTCGCCGGCCCGGTCAACCCGATTTACATTGCGATTTTTCTGTTCATCGTCGGTTTGTCCATCGGCGAAGCGCTGTGGTCACCGCGCCTTTATGAATATGCGGCGGCCATCGCACCCAAAGGTCGGGAAGCCTCCTACATGGCGATGACCTCGCTGCCGTATTTTTTTGCGAAGTGCGGCGCGGGATTTCTTTCCGGCTGGCTGCTGGCGACGTATTGCCCGGAAAACGGCGCGCGCCACCCCGAAACGATGTGGTTCATCATCGGCGCCATGGCGCTGGTGACGCCGCTGGGCGCGATTTTGTTCCGCAAATATATTCAAGTCCACGAAGCCGGCCGCTAAACTCGCCGGTAACAATTTATGGAAATCAACCTTGTTCCCGAAAAACTGCGTCGGCACGAAATTTCCGGCCGCATCGAAATCGTCAATGGCCATGGCGGTTTTCCACTCGTCAAAATCCGCACGCCGTGGAGCTTGGCGGAAATTTACCTGCACGCCGCGCACGTCACGCAGTTCCAAAAAAACGGCGAGCCACCGCTGCTGTTCCTGAGCGCGAATAGTCATTTCGCCGCCGGCAAGGCCATTCGCGGCGGCGTGCCCATCTGCTATCCGTGGTTCGGTCCGCGCGCCGGCGAACCGGCGCACGGCTTCGCGCGTTTCACGGCATGGGAACTCGTCAAGACCGCCGCTGCGCCGGACGGCACCGTGACCGTTTGCTTTGCCTTGCCAGAGCTTCCCGACCGCGAGGCGTGGAAAAATCTGCGCACGGAATTCGTCGTGACCATCGGCGAGACGCTGACGATGGAACTCATCGCCACGAACGAATCCTGCGACGAAACGCTGGCGATAGAGAACTGCCTGCACACTTATTTCCAAGTCGGCGACATCAGTGCGGTGACGCTCGCCGGCTTGGAAGTCGCGCCGTTTGATGACTTCGCCTTCGGTGCCGGCGGCGCGCGCAGGTTGGCGGAAAATGCGCCGTTGCGCATCGCGCAGGAGACCAACCGCGTTTATCCCGACAACGCCGCGACCGTTGAAATCATTGACGAAAGGCTTCAACGGAAAATTCGCGTGGCGAAATCTAATTCCAACTCAACCGTCGTCTGGAATCCGTGGACGACGCAGAAAATGCCGGAAGATTTTGACCAGGCGGAATACCGGCAGATGGTTTGCGTGGAATCCGGCAACGTGAAGCAGGACAAGATTCTGCTCGCGCCGGGAAAAACCTCGGCTTTGAAAGTTGTCTTGAGCAGTGTGACGCTGAAATGATTTCGCTTTCCGAAATCCAGCCGCGCGGCGGTGATTTGGTCACCCAAGTCGAAGAAATCTTTTCGCCGACGGGCATTTTGTCGCGGGCGAAAAATTTCGAGTTCCGCCCGCAGCAGC
>PLYV01000163.1 GCA_003151855.1 Limisphaerales bacterium
GGAATTGAACCAGTTCCGCGCAAGGTTTGGAAAAGCCGCTACCGCTGCTTTCAATCTCCTTCACGAATTTTTCAAATTGCTTTGGTTCTGGTAAACGCAGGCGCTTTGAAGTTTCCCGCAGCCGCTTCATTTCTTTTGCCTTGGCCGGATTATCGCGCCGCGCACCCGCTTCGATGCCGATTTCAAAAATGGCCCGAAGGATGCCGAGCGTATGATTGAAAGTGGATGGACTGAATTCGGCGGCGAAACGACTCCGCCATTCAAGGCATTCTGCTTTAGTGATGTCTTTGATGGGTTTCGTTTTTATATCCGGCCACGATTTGAAAAAGGCAATCAGGCGTTCCTCGTGGTGTTCTTTCGTTCTCGGTTTGAAGTCGGGTGACGCTTGGACTCGTTCCTGATAAATTTTGGTGGCAGCTTCAAAGGTGATTCTTGGATCACTGCCCGATGCGAGCAGAGCTTGCTCGTCCTTGACGGCTTTGATTTTATCCGGCAACCGCTGCGCGGCGATGCTCAATACGTCGGTGTCCAAACCTCTCCAAATGAGCTTGCCGTTATGTCGGAACCGGGCAAAGTATTTGCCTGATGAAAGATTGCGAACCAAATTGGCGTGACGTGCTTTTTGCCATAGCCCCCCGGTTTTTGCGTCAGTTTTCATATTTTTGCTCTAGTATAGAAAATCAGTATAGAAACATCATTTACACTAGGGAGAATTTACGCCTGATTACCAATAAAATCAAGCACAATATGAATGTTAATGCAATTGATAGAGCATACCCCTTCTAAGCAGGTTGTCGTGGGTTCGATTCCCGCCGGTCGCACCATATCTCCCGTTGTTTTCTGTCGCAAAAAGGCGCAAAAAACGCATAACCATTTTCGCCCATCCGCCGGCAATGGGCTTTATCCTGAAAACCGAAATTGCGGCGACGGGGGCGTCGCTGCCATGCGCAACTCCGGTTTTTGGGCTAATGTTTTCCGTGCTTTTTGCAGCAGAATCAATTTACTTCAGCGGCTGCATCGTCAGCGGATCGCGCAACGGCAATTCGGTGAATTTGCCGCCGAGCAATTCCGCCAGCTTCGCCGGATGATTGGGGTGGCCGAGCAAAATGTCATCCTTGTTGCCGACGGCGAGCACGACAAGGTTTTCCGGGGTCAGGTATTTTTGTGCAACGCGCTGCACGTCTTCCTTCGTCACCGCCTGGATTTTGGCGCGGAAATTTTTCCAGAACTCCGGCTCGCTGGCGTGGCGACCGGTGAATTCGTCGCGTGCGAACGTGTCAGCCATGGCGGATTTCGTGGCAAACGTGTGTGGAAAGCTGTCAATAAACGAGCGTTTGGCGATGTTCAATTCCGCGTCGTTCACCGGCGTGGCGGCGATTTTCTTCAATTCCTCCACGCACAGCGCCGCAGCGTAAGCGACGGTGCGCGACTTGGACTGGTAGCCGATGGTGAAGATGCCCGGATAATATGTGCCGCCGGGGAAACGCGAGTGGACATCATAAGCCAGTCCCTCGTCCGAGCGCACGCGCCCCATCAGGCGCGAGCTGAAACCGCCACCGCCGAGGATGCTGTTCATCACGAGGCAGGCGTAATAGTCGGGATTGTCGCGCATGATGCCGGGCAGCATCATGGTCACGCGGCCCTGATCCACTTCGGGCTTGTTGACGAGATAAACGCCGGACGCGGCGAAGGTGGAATGGGTGGGGATGGGCGGCTTAACCACCCGGAGGTAGACAGCCGACTCATTTGGGCTTTGCGAGAACAACTGTTCCAATTTTGCAATCATTTCATCCCGGTTGAAATCGCCGCTGACACCAATAACGAAATTATTGGGTAAATAACCGTGAAAACAGCCATGATGAAATTTCTTCAAATCATCAATGGTGATGGACGCGAGGGAGTTCGAGGTGGCATAGCGGTTCTCAAAAAAGCTTTCGCCGCGTGACAAAAAGCCGGCTTCGCGGCCTTCAATGGACGAGGAATCGTCGTTACGCTGCTTCATCTCCTGCAACATCTGCGCCTTGCGGAGCGCAATTTTGTCATCCTGAAAACGCGGCGCGAACAGCACGTCGTGCAAAATGCCGAGGCCTTCGTCCAAATCTTTCGAGAGCAAGTTCAGGCTCACCGTGCCTTCGGTGTCATCAATGCTCGTGCCGAGGTTCGCGGCGAGAAACGCGAGGCGCTCGTCGAGTTGCTCGGCGGAATTCGTGCCCGCGCCGCCGTGCGCGAGCAGCCAGCCGGCGAGCTCGGCCAAGCCTTCCTTGCCGGCAGGTTCAAGATAGCTGCCGGTGCGGACGTAAATCGTGATGTTTACCAGCGGACGCTCGCGGTCGGGCACAACGTAGGCGACCGGGCCGGATTTGAACTGCACGCGGAAATCATCCGGCACCGGCGGCTCGTATTTTAGCGGTGGAAAATGCAGTTTCTCCGGCCGGTCAGGAATTTCGGTGGCGCGGTTTGCGGTGGAAAAAGCAACTGCGGCAGTCAGCAAAAAAATCGGTAAAAATTTCATGGCGGTAAAAATTATTTGTCGTTGGTCTTGGAGGTTTCGGCCTTGCGCGTGAACGTGGCGACGGCGCGGTTTTCCCTGGTTAAATATTCGCCGGCGACACGTTTCACATCGGCGGCGGTGACGGCCTGGAGCTTGGCGTCGGCGTTGTTGATCTCGCGCCAGTCGCCTTCGCCTTCGTTCCAGATGAGCGAATGGAGGATACTCATGTCGGAACTTAATTTGCGGTATTGCGAGGCGGCAAAATTGTTTTTCACCTTCTGCAATTCCATCGCCGGCACCTCGTCGCGCTGGAGTTTTTCGATCTCGGCGTAAATGGATTTCTCAACTTCGTCCGGCGAATGGCCGGTGGCGGCCTCGCCGCTGAGGTCGAAGAAACCGGCCCATTTCATGGAGTTTTGCTCCGCGCCGACGTCGTTAGCGACGCCACTGCCGACGACCAAACCCTTGTAAAGACGGCCGGTTTGCGTGGACAAAATCTGCGCGAGAATTTCCAGCGCGTAGGAATCCTTGTGTCCGAAGGGAACGGTGTGAAAGAAAATTTCCACCTGCGGATTTGCAGTGACCTCGGCGTTCATGCGCTTTTCGACGGTCTGCTTCGGTTCCAGCGTGACGAGGTCGGGCGGATTATTATTGCCGCGCGGGATGCGGCCAAAATACTTTTCGGCGAGCGGCACGATTTGTTTCGCGTCAAGGTCGCCGACGAGAATGAGTGTAAGATTTTGCGGCGCGTAGAACGTGCCGTAAAACGCGTCGGCCTGGGGTTTGGAAATCGTGGAGACATCGGACGGCCAGCCGAGCGTGTCCCACGAATAGGGCAGGGCCTCCCAGAACATCGCGTTGAAGGTTTCCATTGGCACGCCCATCGGCGTGGATTCGAGGCGCATCCGGCGCTCCTCAAAAACGACATCGCGCTCGGCGTAAAATTCGCGGAAGACGGGATGGAAAATACGCTCAGATTCCATCCACATCCAAAGTTCGAGCTTGTTCGCCGGCACGCTGCAAAAATACGCGGTCATGTCCTGCATGGTGAAGGCGTTCATGCCGGACGCGCCGTTGGCGGTGTAGATTTTGTCGAACTCGTTTTTGACGAGAATTTTTCGTTCCGCTTCGACCAGCGATTGAAATTGTTTCTGCAATTCGCGGTAGTGCGGCGTCCAGTTTTCCGGCTTGAGCAGGCCGTCAATTTTTCCGCTGCGGATTTGCGAACGCATTTTCGCTTCTTCGTCGCGCATCGCGTCGCGGACTTTTTCCTGGTTAGCGAGAATTTCCAGATCTTGTTTCGCGTCGGTGGTGCCGATGGTGGTCGTGCCTTTGAACATCATGTGCTCAAACAAATGCGCGATGCCGGTGATGCCGGGACGTTCGTTGGCGCTGCCGACATGCGCGACCCATGCGCCGGCTACGCTGGGTTCGTCGTGGCGTTCGACGAGCAGGATTTTCATGCCGTTGGACAAGTTGGTTTCAATGACCGGAACTTGCTGCGCATAAATTTGCGGCAGGCAGAGAAGTGAGAAAAGCGTGGCGGTTGCGAGTGATTTGTGGATGGCCGACATAGGTGTAATACCGACAAAGCTAGACGGATGTTGTTCAAGCGCGAGAGAAAATTTGCTTTGAATCGCGGCGCGGAACAAATTGTGGGTGTGAAAGTTGACTGGAACAAATTGCAGAAGCTGGCGCTCGAAGAAATTGAAGCGACGCTGGAGGAGTTGCCGAAACCATTGCGTGAGCAGGCGCGAACGCTGCCGATTACCTTCGAAAAAGTGCCGAATACAGGATTGCAAGCGGATGGAATTGAGGTTGATACGCTTGGTTTGTTTATCGGTGCTGAATTTGCTGACGATGGTGGAGCTGTGCTGCCACCGCAAATCATTTTGTTTCTCCAAAACCTATGGAATTATGCGGAAGGCAACGCGGAAGTGTTTTGCGAGGAGGTTCGCACCACTTTTTTACATGAGCTGGGGCATTTTTTTGGCTTGGGGGAGAGTGACTTGACGGATCGAGGTCTAGATTAATGCTGTAAACAAAGGGTTTTATCGATTTTTCACCATGGCAAAAATTTTTCAAAAAAACTATTGCATGATTCGGGATGTCTGATAATCTTTCTGTCCCTTCGCGGTGACAAGTGATACGGAAGGGCGGTTAAAAATAAAATAAAAACCGGTTGACGCGGATTGAAAAGTCGGTAAGATTATCAATCCAAAGTCGAAACTGACAAGCCGAGTTGAGAAGTAAGATGATTCGGCAGTCAGGTTTTTTGTCCCCTGAAACGGGCAAATTAGACAGATATAGCAGATTTTTTGGCGGTAAAACGCCGGCTGCTCTTTGAAAATTGAATTGTGCGATTAGTAAAGAGCCCCTTTATTATCAGCGAGTTAGATCGCTGGTTTTAAGGGTTTTAACCAAAAATTAGTAAAAAGCTGTCTGATTTTACGATCGGACAGGAATCATCTAACGTATTTTATACGGAGAGTTTGATTCTGGCTCAGAACGAACGCTGGCGGCGTGGATAAGACATGCAAGTCGA
>PLYV01000211.1 GCA_003151855.1 Limisphaerales bacterium
GGCTGTGGCCGATGTTCAACTCCTCCAGATGCGGCACGGCAAACAGCGCCGGCAGGTTGACGTAATTCAAACCGTGCCCGGCGTTCACTTTCAAGCCAAGCGAGTGCGCCAGCTTCGCGCCGGCAATGAGGCGTTGCAGTTCAGTTTCAGCTTTCTGCTTTCCGCTTTCCGCTTTGTAAAAATCCTCCGCAAATTTTCCGGTGTGCAGTTCGATGAACTGTGCGCCGGTGCGGGCGCTGGCTTCGATCTGCTTTTCGTCCGGCGCGATGAACAGGCTCACCTCGATGCCGGTATCGTTCATTTTTTTGCGCGTCTCGGTCAGCGACTTTTCCGCCGCAACCACGTCGAGTCCGCCTTCGGTCGTCACTTCCAGCCGGCGCTCCGGCACGATGCAGACGATCTCCGGTTTGAGTTTCAACACGATTTCCACGATCTCCGGCGCGTTGGCCATTTCGAGGTTCAGCCGCGTCTTGACGACTTCGCGCAGTTTCCAAATGTCGCGATCCTGGATGTGCCGGCGGTCTTCGCGCAAATGTGCGGTGATGCCGTGGCAGCCGGCGGCCTCGCAAAGCTGTGCCGCCGTCACGGGATCGGGTTCGCCGTGGCCGAGGCCGCGGTAACGCGCCTCGCGCACCGTGGCGACGTGGTCAATATTGACGCCGAGCTTAAGCATGAAATTATTTCGTGGGCACGGCGGGAACCGGATGCAGACGCTTGGCCGGGCGCTGGATCTTCAAATTGCAGCCGGGAAAATCCGGCGCTTCCAGCCAGCTTGCCAGCGCAAGAATCTCCGCCGCCGTCAACCCGCCGGGCGCGGTGCGCGTGAAAGACATTTCCGCCGGGCCGGTCTGGAAAACTTCCGTGACGGTGTTGCCGAGCGCCGGCGAGAATTTCCGCAGCCATTTCATCGCCGCCGATTCGCCGCCAAGCTGCCGGTGATTGGTGAGCATCAGCACCAGTTGCGTGAACTGCGGCAACTGGTCGAAATGGTCGCCCATGCGCACCGCCGTGATTTCCCAATGGTAAAAGACGAGATTCGGCTGCGCGAGGCGTGCAAACAGTTCCGGCGGCAACGGCTTGGAGCGCGCCGTGTTCGGGAACACGCCGGCCATGAGGAACTGCCCCGATGCGTCATTCACCGCGCGGATGAACGGCGCGATGAACGGCGTGCCGGCGAAATGAATTTCTGTGTTCGTCCGCGTCATCGTGAGCGGACGGAAAAAAGTTCCTGCCGCGTTGTCCGAGGCCAGCGCCGGCTGCAAGCGCGCGTAGGTTTGTGTCAACGCGTCCGCCGCGTCGGGCACCGGCACGGCGGCGAAGGTCTGGAACGGCGACTGCGGCAGCGCCCAGGTGAAAAGCTCGTTCGGCTCCGGCGAAATATTGCACGGCGACGACCACGGCTGCGATTGCAGCCACGCCGCGAAGCCGCGCATGGCGGTGAAGCTGACGAATGGCTGATGGATGATGTTGGTCGGCACGCGCCACGGGTCGAGCTTGAGCGCGAGATTTTCGGGGAAGAAAAATTTGCCGGTGATGTGAAAATCTTCACCGGCGGTGGTCACGGTGAACTGCGTTTCCGGCAAACCGATTTCCTTCAATTTCGGATACCATTGCGCGAGGCGCGGCCAGTTCACGTCCAAATCCAGCAGGTCATTGATCGGCGCGGGCGGCTGCAACAATCCCAGCTTTCCCGCCGAGTCACCGAACAGGCAGAACAGCCAGCCCTGCGAATCAGAAACTTCAAACGGCAATGCTTGCAGGCTTGCCCGCCACAATTGCAGCCGCGCCGGCTCCAGCTTGATGGCAAAAACGCCGCCCGGTTTGCCGCCGACATTGCGCGCTTTCAAAAACCATTCGCTCGTCTGCAAGTCGTCCAGCAGCGGACGCAGCTTCGCCGCGCCATCCGGCGGCGTGGCTTTGCCGGTGTTGGCCGCCAGCCAGCCCGCGAGCCACGGTGCCAGTTTGTCGGCGGTTTGTTTGCGCAGCGCCAGCGCCTCGGCGGAGGAAAATTCGTTCGCAAAAAACGCCGTGCCCGGCGTGGCGGCGAATTTTTGCGCGCCGGCAAAATGGATCTGCGCGATCAAATCCGGCTGCGGCAGCGCCGCGCGCACGCCGGCCGCGACGAGCAGCACGGCGAAAATGGCAAATATCTTTTTCATCGGGTGCATTTCTGTGCCAAATCCGGCGGTGATTTGCAATTTCAATCCGCGCGCCGCAAATTTCAGGTTGCCGCGCCGCCGGATTCCCGCTTTCATCGGGCGTGCCAAAATTCCGAAGCCTGATGAAATACTGGCTGCCACCAATCGCGTGGATGGTTTTGATTTTTTCCGCGTCCAGCGACACTCATTCCTATCAGCATACGTCCCGATTTTTTGAACCGCTGCTGCGCTGGCTGTTTCCGCAGATGCCGCCGGCGACGGTGGACGCCATCCACCACTTTTTTCGCAAAACCGGCCACTTCACCGAATACGCCGTGCTCGCGCTGCTCCTCTGGCGCACCATCCGCCAGCCGCAAAAAGGCGATCCGCGAAAATGGCGCTGGGACGAGGCCGGGCTGGCGCTGTCCGTCGTGTTTCTCTACGCGGCCGGCGACGAACTCCATCAGGTTTTCGTCAACGGACGCACGGCGCTTGTTTCGGATGTCTTCATTGATACCACCGGTGGCGCCACCGGCCTGCTGCTGCTCTGGCTCGCCGGCAAAATCTTCAAGCGCTGGTAAAAATGAACCGTCCGCTCGTTAGCGTCGTCATCGCCTACGCCGCCGGACTTTTGCTCGGACAAATTTTCCAGCCGCCGCCGGTCGTGCCGCTGGCCGCATCAGGCTTCATCCTCGTCCTCATCCTCGCTCTCGAAAAACTGCGGCCATTCCTGCTCTGGCCGCTGCTCGCGCTGGTCGGCTGGGCGAATTTTCTCTGCCACACCGCCGTCATCTCGCCCGATGATTTGCGGACCTTGATTGGCAACGAACCCGCGCTCGCCACCGTGCGCGGCCAGCTCGCCGAGACGCCGCGCCTGAAAATCACCGTCCGCGACGAGTTGGAAAACTGGCGCAACGTCGCCCGCGTCCGCGTCACTAGCATCAATTCCGGCCACGACTTTGTCCCCGCCAGCGGCGAAATTCTCGTGCTCACGCCCGGCCTGCCCGGTGCGAATTTTTTCGCGGGACAAAATGTGGAAATCGCCGGCGTCGTCGCCCGCCCGCCGGTCGCCTTGGCCAAGGGGCTTTTCGATTTTCAAGATTATCTGGCGATGCGCGGAATTTTTTACCAGCTCAAAACCAGTTCCACGAACGATTGGAAAGTGCTTGCGCCAATTTTGTCCAGACCGCCGCTCACCGACCGTTTTTTGAGCTGGTCCAAGGAAACCCTCGCACTCGGTTTGCCCAATGAAGACGAGCCGTTGCGCTTGCTCTGGGCGATGACGCTCGGCTGGCGGACGGCCTTCACCGGCGACATCGGCGAACCTTTTTTGCGCGCCGGCACGATGCATATGTTCGCGATTGACGGGCTGCGCATCGCCTTGCTCTCCGGCATGATCGTGGCGCTGCTCCGCGCGTTGCGGCTGGCCCGCGCGTGGTGCGGCGCGGTGGCCGTGCCGCTCATCTGGTTTTACACCGCCGCGACCGGCTGGGAGCCGTCCGCCATCCGCGCCTCGGTGATGATGACCATCGTCCTCGGCGGCTGGGCGCTCAAACGTCCCGGCGACCTGCTCAATTCCCTCGCCGCCGCCGCGCTCATCATCCTCGCATGGAATCCGCGCCAGTTGTTCGAGGCGAGTTTTCAACTGTCCTTTTTCGTCATGCTCGTCATCGCGCTGATGCTGCCGCCGTTGAACGAATTTTTTGAACGGCTGCTGAAATCCGACGAACTCTTGCCGGACAAATTGCTGCCGCGTTGGAAAATAATCCTCCGGCGCAGCGCCCGATTGTTCCTACGTTATTGTGGTTTATCTTTCGCGGCGTGGATCGGCTCGCTGCCGCTGGCGGCCAAGTATTTCCACCTGTTCAGCCCCATTTCCACGCCGGCGAACATCCTCGCCGTGCCGCTCGGCACCTTCGCGCTCATGGCCAATCTCGGCGCGCTCGCCTGCGGCCACTGGCTGCCGTGGTTCACGGAACTCTTCAATCACGCCGCGTGGTTTTTCATGGTGGCGATGACGTGGGTGAGCGTCGCGGCCGCCAAAATTCCCGGCGCATATCGCTACGTTCCCGAACCGTCGCTGGCGACCATCGCCATTTATTATGCCGTCGTCATTGCGGTTTTAAGCGGGTGGTTCAAAACGCGGCGGAGAATTATTTCCGGCGCAATCGTCCTTCTTTTTATCGGCGGAATTTATTTCTGGCGATGGCAGTCGGCGCGTGGCGAAACCACTTTGACCGTGCTGCCAGTGAACGGCGGCCACACGGTTTTCGTGGATGCCGACGGAACGCAGAACGACTGGCTCATCAACTGCGGCAGCGAAAACGCCGTGGATTTCACACTGAAGAATTTTCTCCGTGCGCAGGGCGTGAACCAGATTCCCCGGCTCATTCTCACCGACGCCAGCCAGCGCAACTGCGGCGGCGCGCAGCGACTGGATGAATTGTTTCACGTCCACGAACTCTGGACGAGCACTGTGAAATTCCGCGCCGCTGCTTATCGCGAGGCCGTCGCCGTCTTTGAAAAGGGTGGCCGTCCGCAAGGACCGGCACGTCACCAGACCCTGACCGCCGGTGACCAGATGGGCTGCTGGCAGGTGGTGTTTCCCGGCTCCGTCAACAACGTGGCGAAGGCCGATGATGAGCCGCTGGTGTTGATTGGAAATTTTTGCGGCACCAAAATGTTGCTGCTATCCGACCTGAGCCGCACCGGGCAGGACGAATTGCTGGCGCGCACGAACGATTTGGCCGCCGACATTGTGGTTGCCGGGCTGCCGGCGGAAGGCGAGCCGTTGTGCAACACGCTGCTGGAGGTGGTTCACCCGAAATTGATTGTCATTGCCGATTCGGAATTTCCCGCGACCCGCCGGGCCGGCCGCAGTTTGCGTGAACGGCTGGAGCAAAAGCAGATTCCGGTGATTTACACGCGCACGGCGGGCGCGGTGACCGTCCACGCAAATCAACACGGCTGGCAGGTGGAGACGATGGACGGCCAGCGGTTCAGTTCCGCACCTTCGTCAAAGTGACGGAAACGTGGCGTGTCTGCGGGATGATGAAATTCTTCACCTCGACGGACACGCTCTGTGGACGGAATTCCTTTAAGACCAAATCCGCCACATCCGCCGCCAGCTTCTCGATCAATCTCCATTCGCGGCCTTCGCCCAGCTTCAGCAGCCGTTGCGTGACCGCGAAATAATCTATGGTGTCCGCGATGGCGTCGGACTTGGCGGCAGACGATGAAGCATTTTCAGGATAACTAATCATGATCGCAAAAACATTTGCCACTTGCGTCCATTCCGAGCTTTGTTATTTTGCAAATGATTTGCAACTCGTAAATTCCATCAACCATCGGTTGCGGCGACGCCTGCACGCGGCGGCGGCGGTTTTGTCGCTGGCGCTGTGGCTGTTCATGGCGGCAACCGAAGTCTGCATGCCCCTTCATGCGTGGTTGCACGGCGGGGCAATTCCTGAAAACGACAATTGCGCGGCGATGACCATCGCGCATGGTAAGGTTGAAACAATCCTCGTCGGCGCTCCGGTAGCCGTCCCGGTGACTGGAGTTGAAATTGTCCCGCGCCTTGAATTTTTCACTTTTCGCCCGGCCATCGCGTTCCTTCCTGATGGCCGCGGCCCGCCGGTTCTTCCTGTGGTTTCCTAATTCATTGGTTTCGGACGGATTGCTTCGTCCGGAATTTGTTTCCTGAACTAAAACTTTGCATTGCGCCTTGTGGCGTCGTGCAAACCCGCGATTCCATAAAGATTCGCGGAGCAGCGGTTTAATTTTAACTAATTTGTTTTTATGAAAAATTTTGAAGAACAGAAAAGGCGGAATGGCAGAATATATTGGTCGGTCATTTCCTTGGTGGCGTTGTCCTGTGGCGGGACGATGCAGGCACAGACAAGCACAAACAGCGTGGTGGCGGCGCAGGCCGATGCCGCCGGCAGTTCCACGAACGTCACCCAGTTGGGCAACATCACGGTCGTCGGCCAGTTGGACAAGGCGCGCAGCCAGATCGTCCCCAATCTGGGCGCGACGGCCTATACGCACACGGCGGAACAGATTCAGAACCAGTCGCAGGGCGATAACGCGCCGCTCAACCAGATCGTGCTGCGCTCGCCGGGCGTGGCGGAGGATTCGGCGGCGAACGGCGACCTCCATGTGCGCGGCGAGCACGCGAACCTGCAATACCGCATCAACGACGTGCTGCTGCCGGAGGGCATCACCGGATTTGGGCTGGAACTGGATCCGCGTTTTGTGGAGTCCATGCAGCTCATCACCGGCTCGCTGCCGGCGCAATACGGCTTCCGCACGGCGGGCGTGGTGGATCTCCAGACCAAAAGCGGCGCGTTTGTGGATGGCGGCGCGGCGGAAATTTATGGCGGCAGCCAGGACACCATCCGGCCGAGTTTTGAATACGGTGGCTCTTCGGGAAAATGGAACTACTTCGTGGACGGCAGTTACGAGCACAGCGCGATCGGCATCGAAAATCCAACGGCCAGCCACAACGCCCTTCACGATTACACGGATCAGGAGAAACTGTTTTCCTATCTATCCTATTTGATTGACGACACCAGCCGCTTGAGCTTCATGGGCAGCGCGTCTTACAGCAATTTCCAGGTGCCGAATACGCCGGGCGTGCCCGCCGGCATGTCGCCGAACGGCAATCCGTGGCTGCCGGGAACCTTTAATTCGTCCGCGCTGAATGAACAGCAGCGCGAGCAGAATTATTACGGCGTGTTGACGTATCAAAAATCCGTCGGCGATTTCAACGGGCAGGTTTCCCTGTTCGAGCGCGCGAGCGGCGTGCATTTCACGCCGGATCAATTTGGCGATGTGTATTACAACGGTGTGGCCAGTGAAGTGAGCCGCAAGCTGTATTCCACCGGCTTGCAGGCCGACGGCAGCTATGAAATCAACGCCAAGCACACGCTGCGCGGTGGCGGGATGCTGCTGGACGAAACCGTCAATGCCGACACGTCCACCCTGGTTTTCCCCGTGGACGCCCTCGGCAATCCGAACGGCCCGCTGGAAAACCTCGCGGTCAATCACCGCTTGGGTGGTTTGTTCGCGGGCGTGTATTTGCAGGACGAGTGGAAGATGTTTTCCAAGTTCACCGTCAACTTCGGTGCGCGGTTTGACGATTTCAACTCGTCATTTGACAATGAATGCCAGTTGAGTCCGCGCGTGAACATGATCTATCAGCCGACGGACTCGACGACGTTGCACGCGGGCTATTCCCGCTACTTCACGCCGCCGCCGGTGGAAAACGTGTCCGGGAGCGACCTCGCCCTGTTCCACCACACCTCGAACGCGTCGCAAGTGATGCAAGATGGTTCCGTGAAGGCGGAGCGCGCGGATTATTTCGACGCGGGCCTTACCCAGCAGCTTGCGCCAGGATTGTCGGTCGGGGTGGATGGCTATTACAAATACGCCCATAATCAGCTCGACGACGGTTTGTTCGGCCAGACGCTGATCCTCTCGGCCTTCAATTACGCGCAGGGAAAAATCTATGGCGTGGAATTCACCGGCAATTACACGCACGGCGGCTTTTCCAGTTATGCCAACGTCGCCGTCTCGCAGGCGCAAGGTGAAAACTGGAATTCAGCGCAGTTCCTGTTTGATCCGGCGGATCTGGCCTACGTCCAAAACCACTGGATTTCGCTCGACCACGACCAGCGCGTCAGCGGCTCATTCGGTGCCGCCTACACTTGGAATGAAGGCAACCACGCCAGCACCCGCGTTTATGTGGACGCGCTTTACGGCAGCGGGCTGCGCACCGATGCCACCGCCCCCGGCGGCGGAAACATCCCCAATGGCGGGACGGTTCCGGCTTATTACACGGTCAACCTGGGCGCGGAGCAGAGCTTCAAAGTGTCAAAGCGCGAGACTTTGAAGTTGCGGCTCGATGTCGTGAACGTGACCGACAACAGCTACGAACTGCGCGACGGCTCCGGCGTCGGTGTCAACGCCGCGCAATACGGTGCGCGGCTCGGCTTCTTCGGCTCCGTCAGCTACATATTCTGAACGGGAGATTACAATGGATGCAAACCAAACACCGCCGGCCTACGAGTTGAAAAACGAACTCGCGCGTCTGTGCCTGCCGTCGGCCAGCGGCGACGCCAGCCCCAAGCTCGCGTGGGTCAATTCGGTTTGCATCCTGTTTCTGCTCATCGGCGTTCTCGGCGCGCGGCGCGGGCTGATCGCCATCAAGCCCGCGCCGCCGCTTCAGGAAATTGTGCCGGTAATTCTCGCGCCGGTCACGTTGCCGCCGCAGGAAACCGAAAGAAAAGAACTCCCCGACGAAAATAAAAATGACGCGCCCCAAGTCACCGTTGTTATTCCGCAATCGCCCAGCGTCAGTTTTTCCGTGCCGACCATTGGCACTTTGATTGCCCCGGCCAGTCTCGCGTCTGCGCCACCGCTGGAGCCAATGCGGACGGCGGCGCAGATCGGCGCGCTCAACGACACCGGCAGCGGCGGCGAACGCCCGCAGCCGCCGTATCCGCCCATCGCCAAGCAAACCGGCGAACAGGGCACGGTCGTCGTTTTGCTTGGCGGCGACGCGGCGGGCAACATCATTTTCGTGGACGTGAAGGAATCCTCCGGTTTTCCGGTGCTGGACCGCGCCACGGTGGATTTTCTCAAGCGCCACTGGCGTCTGCCCACCAACACGGACAGCCGGCTTTTCCAGACCAGCATCACCTACAAACTGCAATTTTAATTTAACCGACAACCAACACATCAAACTATGCTCGCAAACATTGCCTTCCAATTCTTCATCAAGGGCGGCCCGGTCATGTGGCCGATTCTCGCCAGCGCCGTCGTGGCCGTTGCCGTCATCGGCGAACGCTCGTTCTGGTGGTGGCGCGAAAGCCAGAAACGCAACCCGCAAAAAATGGAGCAGCTTCTCGCCGCGCTGGAGAATGGCGATGTCGCCGCCGCACAAAAAATCTCCGAAGGCTCGGACGATCCGGTCATCCGCATGGTCCGCCACGGCCTCGGCCACCTCGGCCACCGGCACGCGTCGCTGCTGGGCGCGCTGCAACTCGCGGCGGGCATTGAACTCAAGCGCGCCGGACGTTTTCTCACGGTCATGGACACGCTGGTCACGCTCGCGCCGCTGCTCGGTTTGCTTGGCACAGTGACGGGATTGATGCGTGCGTTCCTCAACATCGGCAGCGCGGAGCTGTCCGTCACCGCCGTCACCGGTGGCATCGGCGAAGCGCTGATTGCCACGGCCTGCGGACTCGGCATCGCCATCTTTGCGCTGATACCGTTCAATTATTTCTCCGCCAAGGTGACGCAGTTGCAGTTTGATTTGGAAACGGCGGCGACGAACGTCGAGGTGATGGTCGGCGGCGGGAAAGCGGGCGACACAGTTCATTTGCACAAGCCGTCATCGCCCAGCCAGGCCACCAGCCATTAAAGCCACAGATGAACACAGATGAAACACAGATTTGTTGTCCGCAGATTGCGCGGATTTTTGCAGATTCCGTTCAGGCAAATTTAATCTGCGTCCATCGGCGCAATCTGCGGAGGTTTTATCTGTGTTCAATCTGTGTTTCATCTGTGGCTAAAAGAACATGAAAATTGTTTCGCCCATACCGAGACGCCGCACACGGATTGTCATCATTCCGCTGATTGACATCATGTTTTT
>PLYV01000046.1 GCA_003151855.1 Limisphaerales bacterium
AACTGGACGCCGCGCGTGACCTGGCCGTCATGGACGTCGAGACACGGGATGACACGTTTTGCAATCACGCGGATAATTAAAGGCGGAGTTGCGCCGGGGCGCAAATGATTAGTGATATTTTCCTTGAAAGCGGCTTGCTGTCGGCGCAAGAATGAATCCCGTTCAAGGTTATTGAGGTGCATATGAAAATGAATTGTCGCAGCGCGGGCGTCTTCACTGGATTATTGGCAATCTTGGCGGCCACCGGCTGCCGCACGGATTATGGCGCGGGCAGCCCGTATCAGCCCGGCCCGGTCGTGGGCAAGACCGTTGGCACCGGCGTGGGCGTGGTGGCGGGCAACGCCGTCGGCCTCGGCGTCGGCGTGGTGCAAGGCACGGTGCATGGCGTGGCCAGCACGATTGACCCGAGTTATCGCACGGTGACGGTCTGGAAAACAGAAACCACTTCCGACGGACGCACGATTCAGGTGCCGCATGATATTTTGGTGGATCAATACGGTCGTCCCGCCGTGATGCCCGCCCCCACCGGCAATTCCGCACCCACCAGCAATCCGGCGCCGCCGAAGTGATTTTCGACCGCAGTCCGCAATCTGACCCTTGATTTTTCCCTTATGAAAAAATTCCTCATTGCCGCATTGTTTGCCGGGCTGGCGCTGGCCGTCCGCGCCCAAAACGAAACCGCCGAGGTCGAGCGGACGACGAATGTCTGGTTCACCACCAACATCACGCCGCACGCGGCCATCACGGAGACCATCAAGCCCAAAGGCCTGCGCAAGATCGCCATCATCGTGCAGAACCGCGCTGCCGCCGGGCTGAATGAAAAGGTCGCCGTGCTGGAAGACCTCGTCGCCAGCCGCGTGGCGGGCCAGGGTTTTTCCGTCATCTCGCGCGACGATGTCACGCGGTCGCTCAAGGATTATTCCACCGGCAAGGACCCGAACGGTGAACTGACCGCGCTGGATCGTTCGCTGGAGGACAACAGTTCCGCGCTGCGGCTTGCGCAAAACCTTGGTGCGGATTACATCCTCGTGCCGTCCATCGTCAGCCTCGGCACGGAGAAGAAAAATTACACCGGCAACGGCATCAGCACGCTCAACATCACGCACCGCTTGCGCGTGAGCTACAAGATCGTCGAGGGCAACCAGGGCGGCGCGGTGCGCGGCGGCGCGTTTGTCTCGGAGAAAAACATCCGCCAGACCGGTGGTTTGCAAACCGAGAGCAGCGACATCATCAACGACCTGCTCGACGACGCGGCGCAGCAACTGGCCGACGCCATCGTGGAGAGCGGCAAGTCGCTGCCCACGGAAGTGGCGAAGGCCGTGCTGGTGAATTTCAGCGTGGCCTGTTCGATGACCGACCCGCGTCAGCAGCCGATTTTGATTTCCGCGCTCGGTATCACGGCGGACAACAAAGTAGTGTTGACGAACCAGCCCGTGGCCGTTCAGGCGATGGACGTGACGGTGGAACTGGACGGCGTGGCGCTTGGTTCCGCACCGGGAAATTTCCAGGGCCGTCCCGGCTTGCACAAAATCCGGCTGTCGCGCGAGGGCTTTGACGCGTGGGAACGCACCATCAACATTTACGACGGCCAGAAGCTGCGCGTGGCGTTGCAGATGAGCGACGCCGGCTACGCGCGCTGGGCGGACACGACGGCGTTCCTCGCCGGGCTGGACGCGAACCGCAAACTCACCGACGCCGAGGTGAACCGGATCAACGGCCTTGCCGAATTTTTCAAGAACAGCCATTACCGCGTGGACACCAAGGAAAATGTCCATGTCACCTACAAGAGCCTGTTTTGATTTTTAACCGAAACGAAAAACGAAAACACGAACATGAAAAAACATCTTTCCCTCATCGTCCTCGCGGTTGTGCTGGCCTTGCCGATGATCGGCGCGGCGCAGGACAAAGCCACGCTCGCGGTTTCGTCCATCAAGCCGACGGTGGCGCTGGCGAACGCGGTGCCGGCCAATAAAAAGGCGCAGTTGAACCGCATCATCGAGTCGCTGGACGGGCAGTTGATCACCGCGTTCAACACCACGCGGAAGTTCGAGGTGCTGAGCCGCAGCGATCTCGGCGACCTCCTCAAGGAGCAGGATTTGGGCGCGTCCGGCAACGTGGACGCGAAGACCGCCGCGCAGGCCGGCAAGCTGGCGGGCGCGAAATACCTGCTGGTCGCGACGGTGGATGATTTTCAGGATTACGTTGAGACGGCGACGTTCGAGGGCACGGGCCGCAGCGCGACAAAGCGCGTGTTCCGTTTTTCCATCGTCGGAAAAGTGTATGAATCCTCGACCGGAAAACTTTTGGAAACGGCGAATTTCCAGACCGGCAACGACGAGTTCAAGCAGATCCAGCAGGAGCGGAATTACTCGGTGAAGGACGGCGAGCTGAGCGACGAGATGATGGTGGCGGTGTCCCGCTCGATGGCGGAAAAAATCGCCACACACATCGCGGACGTGATTTTCCCGGCAAAGGTTTTGGTGAAGCGGGACGATACCGTGACCATCAACCGCGGCGAAGGCGGCGGCGTGAAGGAGGGCGACGTGTTCAACGTGTTCGCGCTCGGCGAGGAGATGATTGACCCGGACACCAAGGAATCGCTCGGCCGCGAGGAGGTCAAGGTCGGCAAGGTGAAGATTTCGCAGGTGAACCCGAAGACCTCGGTGGCGGGCGTCTTGGAAGACACCGGCATCACGCAAGGCGCGGTTCTGCGCAAGGCGAAGTAAACCGGAAACGAGGGAACGTGAAAAATCTTACCGCCGTCAAAAACGTTTTGCGCCTGCTCCTGCCGCTGGCCGGCGCGGGGCTGTTGAGCACCGGCTGCCAGACTTACCAGCAGCAGAACAAAGTCATCGGCTATTGGCATCAGGGCGACCTGACCAACGCCTTCGTCGAGGCGTCGCGCAAAGTCCAGGACAACACCGACAACAAGGACACGATTGTCTGGCAGTTGGAACAGGCGACGGTGCTGCGCGCCGCCGGGCGCTATGAGGACAGCAACAAGGCGTTTGACCGCGCGCAGGCGAAGATTGACGATTATGCGCAGAAGGCGAAAGTGCGCGTCGGGCAGGAAGCCGGGGCGCTGCTTTCCAATCAGGCCAACCTCGCCTACGAGGGCCGCGCCTATGACGGCATCATGCTGAACACCTACATGGCGCTGAATTATCTCGCGCTCGGCCAGCCGGACAGCGCGCGACCGGAAATTATCCGCGCCTACCAGCGCCAGCAGGACGCGGTGGAGGAAAATAAAAAGCGCATCGAAAAAGTTCAAGATGAAGCGGCGCAGTCCAAGGACAAGGCGGCGATGGATCAGGCCGAACACAGCCAGGAATTCCGTTCGCAGGTGCAGAATTCCATGGCGGGCGTCAATGATCTGAAGGTGTATGCGAATTATGTGAACCCGTTCACCGTCTATCTCGACGGCCTTTATTTCATGGCCAACGCGGCGGACAATTCGGACCTGGAGCGCGCCCGCAAATCCCTGGAACGCGCGGCGGGCTTTGCCGAAAACAACGAGTATGTGAAGCAGGATCTGGCCGCGGCGGAAGCGCTCCAGAACGGCACCCGACTGCCGCCCACCACCTACGTCATTTTTGAAACCGGCTGCGCGCCGGAGCGCGGCCAGATCCGCATTGATATTCCCATCATCATTTCGCGCGTTTCCTACGTCGGCGCGGCGTTCCCGACGCTCCAGCCGCAGGGGGATTTCCCGCCGGCGCTGACCGTGACCGCCGGCGGCGCCAGTCACACCACGGAAACCGTGGCGAGCATGGACAGCGTCATCACGCTGGATTTCAAAAATGAATTGCCGGTGGTCATCACCAAGACCATAGCCGCCACCGTCACCAAGGCCATTGCCGCCTACGCCATCAACGAGGCGGCGCGCAATGCCGGCGGCCAGCAAGATGCCCTCGGCAACAACGTCGCGAGCATCCTCACCCAGATCGGCACGGCGGCCTACCAGATGGCCGTGAACATCGCCGATACGCGCACCTGGACGACGCTGCCGAAGGAATTTCAGGTGGCGCGCTTCCCGACGCCGGCGGATCGCAAAATTGATTTGACCACGCCCAACGGCATGAAAACATCGGTGACGCTGGTTGACGGCACGGTGAACGTGGTTTATGTCAAATCCATCACCGCCGCCACGCCGCTGCTGGTCAGCCAGTTCAAATTAAAATGAAAACCAAATATCTCCTGCCCGTCGTCTGCGCCGCTGCGGCCCTGTTTGCCGCCGGTTGCAGCACCCCCGTCAACTCCGTCGAAAACGCGCAGAAGGATGGCCGGCGCATGATGGTTTCCGACCAGCGCGTCATCAGCGACACGGGGCTGAATCACCGCGTCGGCGTCGTCGGCGTCAACACCGCCATGACCGCCGGCGGGCTGCTGCGCGTGCAGGTGGAACTGCTCAACGAAACCCGTTCGCTCCACCGCTTCAGCTACAAGTTCGAATGGTTCGACGTGAACGGAATGCAGGTTGAGAACATTCTTTCCGCCTCGTCCACCGACCAGATTGAAGGCCGGGAGAGCAAGATGATCACCAGCATCGCCCCGAATCCGGGCTGCAAGGATTTCCGCCTGAAGCTCATTTCCGCCGACTAAACTTCAACCAACCGAAATATGAAAACCAAAATCATTGTTCCCCTTGTCACCGCCGCCGCTGCCGCGCTATTCACCGGCTGCGCGACCGATGCGCATTACGTCCAGACGGGCGACCGCGAGCAGATCGTCAGCCTGGGACAGATCAACATCCAGGATTACGCCAACGCCGCCAATGCCGCCGTGAAAGATTTGCTGGCGTCCGGCGCGCTTGACCGCGTGGCCAACCCGCCGGCGCTGGTGGAAGTTTCCAAGGTCATCAACAACACCAGCCAGTTGGTGGACCAGGATCTGCTCACGCAAAAAATTGGCATCGCGCTGACCCAGAGCGGCAAGGCGCAGATCAAGCTCGTGGATAAATTGAGCAAGGGCTACCAGCAGGAGAACGAGTTCATGAGCGACCAGAAGGGCACGCGCCTGCCGGACTTCACGCTGTCCGGCAAGATCATCGAGACGGTGGACCGCGCCGGCAACACACGCCGCACGACCTACAGTTTCCAACTGGCGTTGAACGACCCGAAGGCCGGCGTGCAGGTCTGGATGAGCGAGAAAGAAATCGGCAAGCAGGGCACGCGCTCGTCGGTCGGGTTCTGATTTTGTTGAAACAGATCAACGCCGGTGGATGATTTCCGCCGGCGTTTTTTCATTTCCCGACGGCAGCGGCTGTGATGTTTTCCGTCCCGGTGGCCGGTGTGGCTCGAACCTTGTCCGAGGTAGCAAAAAGTCCGTGGTTCCTGCGTGAAACCGTGGTCTCTGTTGTTGTCCACCAGTCAAACTGGTGGAATGGTGCGCGCGAGAGGACTTGAACCTCNNCTGCCATTCCACCACGCGCGCAACCAATAAAATCAAGGCTTTTATCTGCTATTGCTTTTTACATTTAGGTTTTGGATACTGCCTTTGTATACAGCATTTTTGATTTATGCAATCAAGTGCGGACGGCAAACCGGCTTCGCGGAAGCGAGATGAAGCCTTGTCCAAAGACGGACAGTGGCGCTCGTTTCCGCATGTTCCATGTCTGCTGCAATACGTCAGCAACGGAAATTACTATGGCAGAATCAGGGTAAACGGCAAATTGATTCGGGTCAGCCTCAAGACGAGCGTTTGGACAATCGCCAAGCTCAAACTGGCGGAGATGATGAAACAAGGGCGGGAAAACCGCGACAAGGCGGTCGCGCCGAAATTCAGCGAGGCGGTGGATCTTTTCAAAACCGAACTGGCGAGCGATTCGACCATGAAGCCACGCAGCAAGGGCTACCGGCTGGACTGCCTCGCCAAATTGCAACGGACCTGGCCTGAACTTTGGGAATTGCGCCTCAGTGAAATCACCGTTCAAGCCTGCAAGGATTGGGCGTTGAAACTCAACCAAGAGATTTCGAGCCAATACTACAACAATATGATCGGCACACTGCGGCTCGTGATGGCCTGCGGCATCAAGACGCACAAGGAGCAAACCAAGGAGAAGCTGGAAAATCCCGGAATGGAATTGAAGCGGGTTCGGGTGAAACAAAAGGATTTACAACTGCCCGAACCGGCGCACTTCAAAATGCTGGTGGCAAATCTCCGCAAGAAAAGCGGGGGCTGGGGGCCGCGCGTTGCCGACCTGATTGAATTTCTGGCATATAGCGGGCTGCGCATCCGCTCTGAAGCGCTGTGGGTCACATGGGCGGACATTGATTGGAAGCGCAAGGAAATCATCGTTCGGGGCGATCCCGTCACCTCGACGAAAAACAGTGAGACGCGGCGTGTCCCGATCATTCAGGACATGGAGGAGTTGCTAAAGCGGCTCAAAGACGATCTCGGCACCGTGGACAAAGAACGCATCCTGCAAGTCAGTCGCGGTCATGTGTCACTGGAACGGGCGTGTCGGGAGATCGGTATTCCACGCCTGACACACCACGACTTCCGCCACCTGTTTGCCACACGCTGCATTGAATCCGGCGTGGACATTCCCACGGTGTCACGCTGGCTCGGTCACAAAGACGGCGGGGCGCTGGCAATGAAAACCTACGGCCATCTTCGCAACGAACACAGTCAGGCGATGGCACAACGAGTGAAGTTTTAGTTGCCGAACATGTCCATGACGCTATTTCCACTTGATTGAGGACGGGCATTTGCGGCCATTTTTTTCAAATCACCGTCGAATTTCCTAAGTCGGTCATCAATGTCTTGCCGTTGTTGCGCTCGCAATGCACTTGTTTTTTGCAATTCATCGAAAATGGATTGTGCGGTATCCTTGGCAGTGGCGGTTCCAGCAAGTTTCAATTGGTTGTGCAGCCTTCTCAAAAACGACACCTGTCCATCATAAACTTTACCCAGTTCTGTTTGAATATATGAAAAATCAAATTGCCTGCCAAAATCTTCTGATTTCATAGAATCTTCATTCAGTGTCCCCTGACAACGCGCTTTGAAATCTATGAGTATTTGGGCCTCATTGATCAATACGGAGTTTGCTTGATCAATCAGTTGCTTTGACCCTGTGCCGGTTGGTGCCGACGCTGCGGGTTTCACGGAAGCGGAAACCGCCAGCGGAGAATTCGCCTGCCCCGGCGCTTGGCTTGGATGGCTACCAAATGAAACGTGTTTGATGGTGTAGATGATGGGGAGCAGCACAATTGCGCAAACCAGAATCACCAATCCGACAATTACAACCTTTCGGATCAATCTTCCAAGATTCCACAGGCGGCGAAACTGCGCCTCCATTTCTGGAGTTGGGGTGAAGACTCCGCCGTCATTTTGAGTAACAGCCTCTTTGACTGGCTCTGGCGGATTTTCTGAAACAAATTCGCGCTCCCGTTCCTCCCATTCGCTTTCTGATTTTGCTTTGGCTGCACTTGGGGCGGGAGCGGCTGGCTGGGGACTGGCTTCGGTTTTCTGTTGGGATTGCGGTGGTGTTTTTTTCTGTGGCGGCTTGGCGACAATGGAAATAGGCTCGCCAACAAGGGCCGACGCCATTTTTTCGCGAACCTCTTGATTGATGGTGGTATCAATTTGGTGGTAAAGGAAAGCCATTTGCGGCGGCTGATTTCCCAGCGCGGTATCCTTCAGGTATTTGTTTTCGATTTCTTTATCCATCGCGTCCAAATATCGCTCACGAACGGCCGCATTCTGTGCCGATTTGAGCATTTGATTCATTCCATATCCAATCCCAAAAAGCACCGCCATCGGCCAATTAAAAAACGCAAGAACCAGCTCAATCAAAACGTAGGCCAACCCTTCATTGCACCAGACAGCGGCACCCCGGCTTCGGGAGTGATGGGGAATGCCTGTTTTCTGAAGTCGCAGCGCTTCTTTAATGTTTCGTATTCCAGCCCTTCCCTGGATATAAGCCATGGCCAATCCGACTAGAATGGGGAAATACCACACTTGAAAAATGAACGCCATGAAATGAAAAGGCTTATAGAGAGTGAGGATCGCGGCTATCGAGGCGTGGGACACAAATTGTGTGCTAACCAACCCCGTCATTATCCAGATAACAATTCCCACCCCATAAGCGTCATACGCGTAATAACGCTCACCCATGCCTTTACGGAAAAAAGGTTCGGTGACGGTTCCCATGATTCGTCTGAAGGTTTTCCAGCCTTCCCCCGCCGCCTTCAAACTAAACTGATTGACCTGTTTCTCGACCGGGCCGAGTGTTCTTTCTGTCATTGCAGCCAGCGGATCAATATCGAAAACATAGCCAACTCAACCGCGCTTGTGGAGACATTTCAATCTGCTTATACTATTACGCAAGGGTTATATTTAATTGCCAGCCCGGCGACGCTCGCTAAACTGCCCCTGAAAATTGCCGAATCCCCGGCAGGGGGAAATTTACCGATGGATGTCAAAAATTATGAAAACTCGCCCGAATGTGTTTTTGAAGGTGCTATTGATGGCCGCAATGTTCGCCACGTTAAGCGCCCGGATTTATGCCCAAACTCCCGACCAAAACTTTTCTTGGACCGTCACAGGAACGGGAACGGAAACGTGGTTCACGGATGATCTGGTTTATCGGCCGGTTTCACTTTCAGTCAATTCACCACAGGGTAGCACTGACGGCTTGTTTTCTTTTTCCACGAATGTCATCGCCCCTTTAAGCGGAACCTGTTCGTTTTCCTACACGCTAAATTACATAAATTCCAGTTGGGGCGGTGCGAGCGTTTTTATCCGGGATGTCACCACGTTAACCGATATAATGGCGGATGATGTCGGGAACTACACCGCCGTTCCGTATAACCGGGGGCTTGCCTCGTTCGCTGTGGTTGCCGGTCACAACTATTATATTTCTGTTTCAGCGAGTGGGCACATTTCGACAATCAACGCACCGGGCAACGGTTCCGGCTCGGCTCAAATCACCCTGAATTTTCCCGACCACTTCCAACACAACCAGCACACTGCCTCCCGGACAGCGACGATGAATGGAAACGGCATCGTGAATGCCACGGACGGGCAAAAAAATCTTGGCGGGTTTTATGCGCCGCCAGCGCCGCAAAGTGGCGGCACGATTTCGGGCGTAACCTACACTTTGGCTTGGAACAGCGTGAACGTGCTGATGTTTTTTTCCGACACGCTCGGCACGGCGACGACCAATCCAAACGCATCCGTCATTGTGGTAACGCCCGGTGCCTACGGCGGCACGCCGCAGACCGTTCCCGGAAGGATTCACCTCGAACGCTACGACACCGGCGGGCAGAATGTCGCCTACCATGATTATGACGCCTATAATTGGGGGAACTGGCGACTGAGTGAAGGCGTGGACTTGGGCTATGACACCAATTCAGGCGAAGCTGTGATTGGCTGGACACAACCCGGCGAGTGGGTCAAATACTCGGTCAATGTTCAAAAATCCACCAACTACACCGTAGTATTCTGGCAGGGTGCGCTCGGCAAGGGCGGCACCAATTTCTTGGCGGTGGATGGCAATGTCGTAACCGGCCCCTTGGTGGTTCCAGATACCGGCTCTTGGTCGGTGTTTCAACCCGTGCGGAACCACAATGTCTTTATCAGCGCGGGCTTTCATATACTCCAACTCTATGAGCAGAATTACACTACTGCCACCGTGGGCATAGGCGGCATCAGTGCCATAGACATTGTTGAATATCCTCAAATCACGCAACCGCCGGTTTCCCAAACCGCCAGCCTGAATTCAAACGCAACCATGTCTGTCACCGCTTCGGGGACGGCCTTGGCCTATCAATGGTATTTCAACAGCAACAGCATCGCGGGGGCAACCAACGCGGTGCTTACCCTGACAAATTTGCAACTCGCTCAATCGGGCCAATACGGTGTCACCTGTTCCAATGCGGCGGCGGTCGTTGCCAGCGCCAATGCGACCTTGACCGTGACGCAACCGCCGCAAATTCTGACCAGTGCGGCCACCTTTGGAATTCGCACCAATCGGTTTGGTTTCGCCGTCGCCGGATATTCCAATCAGGTTGTGGTTATCGAAACTTGCACCAATCTATCAAGCACCAACTGGCTTGCCCTGCAAACAAACACGCTCGGAACAAACATTTGGTATTTCAACGACGCCGGTTGGACAAATTACCGCAACCGCTATTATCGCGTCCGCACACAATAAGGCATGGCAGGCAATGCCTATGCGCAACACCCATGCCGGACAAAACGAATCAAAAATCCGGCGCGCAAAATTGCCCGCGTCCTTAATCTGAATCGCGGGCTAAATCGAGAGGGGGGGGAACTCTTTCGGCGGCTACTGCGGCAGAAAATTGCGGATCAGATTATTGATATAATCCAAGTCCGGGGCATGACCGCCCAGCAAACCGCCGATTGCCCAACGTAGCAGGAACAAGCCGAGGATGATCCCAACGGCTTTCACAAGAACATCGCCCCAGATATTTTCGTCGTCTGGCGGTGCATCATTTTCCACCGGTTCCGGCACCTTGCCGAAGATGATGGGGTCTTCATACAAAACCCGGATTTCCTTTTTCGGGTTTTCGGATGGTTGCGTGATGGCATCACGGTCTTTGGTGGCGGACTGGTCCGCCCCCTGACGGGAATTTCTGAAAGGATTTTTCATAGATGGCTCCCCGTCTGCGACCGTAAGCCGATGCAAAATCGGGGTCAATACCGGACTACGCGGAAGGGTTGGGAATAAGTAGGTAAAACAGGATGCACTTGAATTATTCCCGTCCTATCCCATACTACCGACACTATGAATAATCTAATGTCCCTCACGCCCGCCCAACTTAACAAGGCGGCATCCATCAAAGAAAAAATTGCGAAGTTGGAAAAACAACTTACCGCAATCTTTGGAACTCCGGCGGCTCCCGCCAAGCCGGCAACCAAGCGCAAGATGAGCGCGTCGGCCCGCGCCAAGATTGCAGCGGCGCAAAAGGCCAGATGGGCAAAGGCGAAGGCGGGGAAACCCGCCGCGAAGCCGGCCAAGCCCGTCGCCAAACCGGCGAAAAGGAAAATTAGCGCCGAAGGCATTGCCCGCATCAAAGCGGCGCAAAAAGCGCGCTGGGCCAAGATCAAGTCCGAGAAAAAAGCCTGACCGTTTATGATCTCCAACGAACGGTCTTGGCCTTCCCGCCAACCCTATCATCAGCCGTATCATCAACCCTACGCGCCGCAACCGCCGCGACCGTTCGTCCAGGAAGACACGCTCAAGACGGGCGAGGTCCAGATTGAGCGCAAATTTTTCAGTGTCACGCTGAAAGAAAATCCGCGCGGCCGCTTTCTCCGTATCACCGAGGAGGTCGGCGGCAAGCGCAACTGTATCATCATTCCCGCGACGGGATTGGGTGAATTTCAAAAGTTGCTGGCGGATATGGTAAAAATATCCGATGAGATTCCGGCAAAAGCTCTGCCGGCTACGCCTGCGGCCTGATTTTCGGTTTCATTGCGGCGGCAGGTCGTAAACGTAAACCTGCGTCAGCGGAAGGGTGTCGCGAAGCATCGTTTCGACCTTTTCCCATTTTCCACCGGCCAGCCCGCAGCCAATGCGCGGGATGTGAATGCTCGCGTTTCTCTGGTGGGCTTCAAAGCCAAGTTGTTTCAGACAGTCGAGCAGCGCCCCGTAACGGATGGGCGGCACGCCGCCTTGGGAAACGATGTCGTGTTGTGCGATCATGTTGGCAACCCAGATGGATTTTTCCACCGGCACGAGCTGCACCATGCCGAGCATGAGTGCCCGCCGCGAGTGAAGCAAAAGGAATTGGTCGCGCGGTTCACGCCAGCGTTTTGAAAGGGCGAGGACAAATCCCTTTCCCCATTTGCCAACATCGTTGCAGACGTGGGCGATGATTTTATTTCCGCCGCCAACGGGCCGGGTTGCGTCGCCTTCAAGGTATTGGATTTTTGCGGTCATGGGGTGATAAGGATTTTCTAGGAGCCTCCACAGAAAAATGCAAACGAAAGAATTTCTGACCGGGCGGATTCCAAAGGTCAATGACCTTTGGCGCGGGCGGCGGCAGTCGGGGAGGGAAGTCAGCTTTCCTCCGGCAGCATGACCGTGATGGCCGGTTGCGGGTCGTCCATGTCGAGCGCGCCGCAAGTGGCGATGAGCTTGACAAGGCGCGTGTGCCGGTTGTCGTTGCGGACATAGAGCGCAACGGCCAAGCGGTCAACGCCCGCCCGGCTGCCACGGACGGCAAAGCGCAACATCGTCAGCGCCCTCGGTGGCGAGCAAGTGAAAGGGGGCTAGTTTGAAATCGCTTACTGAATTCACCGGCCAGCAGTAACGGCGATAGGCTTCAATATAATCACCAACCATTGATTGGCGGGCAATTGTCCGCGTGAGCAATTCGTTCACGTCAAGACCGCGTTCGGCAGCTTGCTCAAGGGTGGCGACTTCACTTGCAAGTGCGGCGCTGGCTGAAGCGCCAACGGCGGCATATTGCTGTTTCAATAATTCCTGCGCCTTGGCCGACCATGGCATGAGTTCGCAGTCGAGGCAAAGCCAGCCAGTTTTGAATTCGTCCCAGAAGCCGGCGGCTGTGGCGGCGGCTTGGACATGGGCGAGAAATTCTCGTTCCAACTTTGCATCATCGAAGAAACGTCGTCCGGTTCGCGTGTAGCAAATTCCAATGCCTTCGCTAGTGACGCCAAAACTCTTTCGCGCGGCATCTTCGTCACGGCAGACGACTATCACCGCACGCGATCCCATGTGCTTCTCTTCGCAAATAACACGCGGCACGCCGGCGTGACGAAAATAAGCAAAAGCCTCGGCGGGATGTTCCAGCAAACCGGGTGCGCTGCTAGTTTCGCTGGGAGACATGGTGGGGGGCAGGTAGATCAGCCACTTGGGATTCGCGGCAAAACGGCTCATCACTTCCAGTGCGGCAGTGGCGTTCTCTTCGCGAATGGTCACGTTGCCATGCAAGCGGGTGCTGACAATGCGTTTGCCTGTCACATCGGCAAGGTCGAGCAAATCGTCGTATTGCTGTTGCGCAGACAAAACGGGGGCTTGATCCTCGACTGGTAAAAATGGTTTGCGGGATTCGGCGTAAGTGTTTTTCGCCGGCACCGAAACAATTTCTTTTTCAGGATAACGTAACGCCGTCAGCTTTCCGCCAAAGACGCAGCCAGTATCAATATTGATGGTGCGATTCAGCCATTCAGGTTGGGGCACCGGGGTATGCCCATAAACCACCATCGCCGATCCGCGATATTCAGCCGCCCAATTGAAGCGCACCGGCAAACCAAACTCGTCGGTTTCGCCGGTCGTCTCTCCGAAAAGCGCAAACTCCCGCACTGCCCCAGAACCGCGTCCCTGCATGGATTCCTTCATGCCGGCGTGGGCGACGACGAGCTTGCCGTCATCGAGGACATAATGGCTCACGAGCTTATGGATGAAATCTGCGGCGATCCGGCTGAAGCCACGGTAGGCCAGCTCGTATGCCTCGAACTGTGCAAGTGATTCCGCCAGGCCATGCGTGATCTGAACGTCCTTGCCCCAGATTTTGCGCATGAACTTCATGTCATGATTGCCCGGCACGCACAGCGCCGTCCCTGCATTGACAGATTCCAGCACCAGACGCACCACGTCGGGGATCTTCGGTCCGCGATCAACCAAGTCGCCGACAAATACCAACTTTCTTGCCTCTGGATGTTTCCATGCACCCCCCGGCTGTTCTGCGTAACCCAGCTTGCCAAGCAATTCGACAAGTTCATCAAAACAGCCATGCACGTCACCGATGATGTCGAACGGCCCGTGTTCCTGCTTCAGGTTGTTCCACAATGGCTGACGCTCAATTATGGCGGCTTCAACTTCTTCCAAGGATTTCAGCACGAAGACATGGCGGAAACCTTCGCGCTCAAGTCCGCGCAAGGAACGGTGCAACTGCTGTGATTGTTGGCGGATGACGTGCGGGCCAAAGTCACGGTCAGGCCGGGCTTTGTTCCGGTCGTGTGCAACCCGTTCCGGCAGGTCAAGGACAATGGCCACCGGCAAACAGTGGAATTCGCGGGCAATCTCCACGAGGGATTTACGGGCTTCCGGCTGCACATTGGTCGCGTCCACCACGGTCATCTTGCCTGCGGCCAGTCGTTTGCGGGCGATATAGTGAAGGACTTCAAAAGCGTCCTTCGTTGCCGCCTGGCTGTTTTCATCGTCGGACACCAGTCCCCGGCAATAATCAGAGGAAAGAATTTCCGTGGCTTTGAAGTGCTTCCGCGCAAACGTGCTCTTGCCTGAACCGGACACGCCGATCAGCACAACAAATGAAAGCTCTGGTATGGTGATTTTCATTTGGTGAATATGGCCATCTGCGTTGGCGAGCCAACGGTTGAATCCTCCGGGCCAACCGGAAGAAAGCGTGCTTTATAGCCAGAGGTGGTGGCCACACGATTTGCCCATGCCTGAAACTCTGCGCGTGACCACTCAAAACGATGGTCGCGGTGGCGAAACTTGCCAGCCGGCAGCGTTTCCCATTTCACGTTGTATTCAGAATTGGGTGTTGTGACCACGATGGTTGACGGTCGCGCGCATTCAAACAGCACCCGTTCAAATGCGGCCAACCGTGGCGGGTCCAGATGTTCAATGACCTCCACGACGGCGGCGGCGTCAAACCCGGCCAGCCGCTGGTCTCGGTAAATAAGCGATCCGTGCATCAGGCGCAGTCGTTCCTTTTGCATGGACGGCATACGGTCAAAATGCAAACGGTCTTTGGCAATTTCCAATGCACGGTGTGAAACGTCCATGCCAATGATTTCAGCAAACTGCTTTTCCTTTAGTAACAACTGTAAGAGCCGGCCTTCACCACAGCCCAAGTCCAAAACGCGCGTCGCGTTGCTGCCTTTGAGCGCGGCAACCACGGCCCCAAGCCGTTGTTCGTTGAGGCTGATATTTTTTTCGATGGCCTCCTCCTCTTGTGCGTGAGTTTCGGCAACGAAATCTGGGTCTGGTGCGTTTTCATCTGCCAGTTGAGCGAGAGCATCATCAAAAAGGCTGCGCTGGTGTTTGAGATAACGGCGGGCGATAGCCTCGCGTTCTGGGTGCGCCGCCAGCCAGCCTTCACCATGCCGCATGAGTTTTTTAACCTCGTCGTCAGTAACCCAATAATGTTTATCGTTGTCCAGCACCGGCACGAGAACGTAAAGGTGGCTGAGGAGTTGTTTGAGCGGCAAAACAACATCCAGTTCAACGCGGTAATAGGCGCTTTCGCCCCAATCGGGGAAGCGTGCATCCAACGGCAGACGGGTGGCTGCAATTTGATAGCCCAGCGGTTCAAACAGTTTTCGTAAAAACTGTTCTCCCCCACGGCAAGGCAGCGCGGAAAAGGTCACATGAAAAGGCATTGGGGCGTCAACCAGATCGGGTCTTTCCTTGCTGTTGCCGGCAAGGGCGGTGCCAAAAACGTCCGCTATTGCCACGCTCAAAAACGACGAAGCCGCGTAGGGGCGGTCATTGACGTATTGTTCCAGCGCACCACCCTCGCCGGAAGGGCCACGACGGTTTCGCACCAATCCAACCGGGTCAACTTCCACAAGCAAAGCGACGGTGCATCGCTCATGGTTGGCTTCTGGGTAAAAAATATGCGCTTTGCCGAAAGAAAGGCCAAACGATTGCGGCCGCGCTGGATTTTTCCGAAGCAGGTAACCCAGATCGGTCGCAGGCTGATGCGTTGTGGTCAATGTCAGCAGCATCCAACCTTAATATCAGAAATACCCGTGCAAATCAGTCCTAAAGTTTTGGGAGTTAAATGATGCCGAATATAATGGTTTCCAAAGGAGACATCCTTTGGCGCGGGGGGCGGGCCGGCGAGAGGCCCGGAGAATACTTTACTTCTGGTGTGCTAACTTACTGCGGGTGCGGATGACTGCTTTTGCTCCATGATCCAGCGCAGCGCTTCGGCGGCGACGAAGCCGACGGTCAGGAGGTCGTCGCGTCCAAAGGCATCGGATGATTTCCATTCCTCGCCGTCGCGGTAGGAGCGTTCAAAGGTCGTGTTGTAGCGCGCACCTTGGGGTGTGTCATTCAGCCAGATGGTGGCTCGGATATTGCCGAGACGGACTTCGTGAGCAGGCTTGTTGCCTGCGGGTTTGGTTTGTGGTTTTGCCATGTTGGTTTGCCTTCCTGTTCGACCGCCATCCCACAGGATGCCACCGTGGCATCAGGAGGGGCTGGCAAGATCGGCTGAGAAGATGTCTGGAAAGACAAAAAGCCATTGGGCAAACAAGCCAGATTTGCCCTGTTCTTCACGCATCCCTTGGTGCGTCCCGCGCATGGGAATGTTCTCACGCCAAAACGGGGAGGGAGGCAAGCGGAAAAAGGTGGCTCAAAAGTCGCCTTGGACTAATGGTAGGCGATTCTGGAAACGCGAAGACGGGCACGGCGCTCCGAAAGATTAGCGGAGAGGGGATAGACATTATTTGTCTTTTCAAAGGCAAATTATGTAGCGGATGCAATGTGTAAATCTGCTTGGCAAATTCCGGCGAATAGCGAAACTTCCGCTGTCGGTCAACGGCAGTCTTTAAGGGAACAAAATTATGAGGCATGGCCTCAAATACAGTCTGACGCTATTCGGAAGGCATCAAGCGTTTATACGGACAACGCAATGCCAGTTGAATTCTGAATGCCGTGGTGAGCAGGACATTGATCTGCCCCGCCTCAATCTTTTGCAGGTTGCGTGTCGCAATCTCGGCTCCCTCGGCCAGTTCGTCCTGCGTCATGCCTCTGCGAACCCGCTCCCGGCGCACGTTCGCGCCAAAGACCTTGATTCGCTTCCATTCTTTCCGGGCGGGAGCGAGAGTCTTTGAATCGTCACTCCATCAAAAATGAAATAATAATTCTATGAAAACATGGCAGACAATCTTCGGGCTGGGGCTGTTTACGCTGCCGGTCATTCTTCACGCTCAACTCGCTGTTCAATCCATCGGCGTAGCACAGTCCGCACCACCTGATTCCATCGTCCGAATCGCGGCGGAAGCCGAGGGGCTTTCACAAGTTGACCCGTCCACGCTTCCGCTATTCGCCTCCTGCTGGTGGACGGTCTATCCAGGCGGCAGGCCGGTGCCGATGCCTTGCCCGCCGAAAGATTTGTCCGTGCCGATTTACGAAGTAGTGGACGGCATTTACCTCGTGGACGAAACCGGCAGTGCGGTGAGCGGGAACATGGCGGGAACCAGCGCGATGCAGGCCGCGACCACTGTCTCGGTTGCTTCTATCGTCCAAAAGCAAGGCAATGCGATTGCCAATCTGATCGAGCAGATACAAGGCTCGCAAATATTGCGGGCCACAGCGCAGATGTCCGGCATGAATATTCCAATGTTGGGCGGGGATGGCGAAACAAATTCATTTACTCAACCACCAGACATCTCAAATTATCTGAAGTATCAAGCGCAGTCTTTTTTGGTGCTAGACACCAACGTGGTAGCTTCAACGGACGCAAATCTTTTTAATGCGCTTTCATCGTTTTCTGATGACAACGGAACTGACCCGGTTTTGCAGGTGATGTCGTATCAAGGCAACTGTCTTTTATTCAAGGCGAGCCACTTTGATTATACCAGCGAGTCAGCTCGCGACTTTTGCCTTGTGGTTGGCGACAAGCTGGAGACGCCACTTTTTAAAAACATTGATCTGTCAGCTCCAAGTAACAACATCCAAAACGGCGGCTGGCTGGTGCAAGGGTCGGTGCCACGTATGCAGGTTTCCGATCCAATGTTTTTGATGGTTTCCAACACCTCGCGCATCTACAACGGCTTTTTCCGAGTCGTTCCGTATGGTGGCCCCGAAGTTAATCTGACGGGATTCAGTGATTATGATGTTATCAGCAACACCATTTCGATTCACGCAGGCATAACCGATTTGAGCGGTATCACGAATGAATCGTTTAGTTTTACCGTTGGTGGACTTGCTGCCAGATACTCGTTAGGAACAAACAACACGTTTAACCTTGAAACTCCGTATGCTCCTAATGGGTTAAATGAAGTGAAATTGAGCGTTGGCAATCAGGCTAGGTTTTTTGATGCAAACAACATCCCTGATAATTCCAAGATATTCTTTTCAGGTGAACATTCACTGTTTTTGGATTTTGAAAACGACACATACCTTGCTTTTGCAAGCGATTGGTGTCCGCCAGAAGTAGGCACAAATTATATTTATTATTCAATTAACAAGGCTCAACAGATTTCAGCAACCATCACCGATCCCGCCAACGGTCAAGTTGTGGCGTCATATTCTGGCAATGTCCCCTACGCGGCAACAATCGTTATTCCTTGGAATTTCACGGAGCCAGATGGCGTAACACCATATTCAAATGATACCTATGTTGTCACATTCATTGCTTATGACCCAACAACATTAGTAACTACAAATCATATTGATAAGAATGGAAATATCAGACCGCCAAACGGATGTTTGCTTACCTATCAATGGGAAGACCCAAGCGACACTACGGGTCAATACATCAACGATAAGGCAGACACAGCAATCGCTGGTAATTTACTGACCCTTTATCAAGACATATACGGATATTTTTCACTCACTCAATATGGCACGGGTGATGTGGGAACAAATCGTAACGCTGCCCAATGTCATCCATACAATGCAGATTACAAATCGTGGGTTAGTATTCTTGGGCAATTGACCAATTCTTATTATTCAGAACTGACGATTGCACAAGCGCATGGCACGGGCGGATTCCTTGGCGGTGCTAAATATCTGACAAACACAATTGATTCACACGATTTGGAAAGATGGGTGCAGGGGTATGCTGACAACAAGCGTTGGCGGTTACGGAAGGCAACTATGTTTGCTTGTTATTCTGCCGATGTCCAATTGAACAAACTGGGCTATCCAAATTGGTCGGATGCTTGCGGCATTCGTCCTGCTCCTATCCAGAATAATAGTTTCATGTATAAAAACTGCGGGTTATTCTTTGGTGAAGTGATTAGTAATTTATACAGTGATAATGTATTGGGCGGTTACAAATCCACGGCAGAAATTGCAGAGGTTTTAGACCAAACTTGGGTTTGTGGTGAGAATCAATATCCCGGCGGTTGCGACCCAACATATTCTTGGCGATATGCGGTGCAATCTACCGTAAATAGGTTTGATGGGTTTGAAAACTCAAAACCATCATTGGCTGGATTTTCAAAATGTATTTATACTTCCATTTATGATGACTTGTTAAGGAACTTGATAACATTTCCAGTCAAAAACCCCTGACAATGAAAAGCAAAAAACTTATTTGGTTGTTTTCTTTGGTTGGAATTGTGGCGGTTGGTATTTTGATATTTGGAATCAATCGCCATAAGGAGCCGACAAAAACACCACTTGAATTGTTGACTGGCGGCAATACGAATCATCAATCGCCTTTTCCAGAGATAACAATAAACAAACCAGCATCGCAGTTTACTGCTGAAGAAAGGAAATTGTTGGAACAAATATACAATGAGCGGTTCAAACCCGCCATTGATAAATGGGAGTCTGCCTATGCGGGACATCTACCGTTTGATGCTTCCCAAATCACATTGGATAAATTCCATTCAGCGAATGCAGGTCTTTATACATTCATGCTTGGTGACACCACATTTACAATCTTTAGTAGTCGAAAAGGAACAAAGGTCTTTTATTTAATGACAAAGCAAGCAGCAAAGGATTTGAATTCAATTCCTGCTGATGGACAACCGAGAAATCTAACTGTTCCAGTCACAAGAGAACAGGTGTTGACAATGGCAGAAGCGGATACGGGGCTAAACTATGAGTTGAAAGATATTGTCATCAAACCAACCGCTACATTTTGCAACATTGATGGTGGCGCAGACGTCGAGGTTGGAATTAAATATGAAAATGGAATGGAACTCGTCCGTGTTGACAATCTATCGTTTGTGATCGATTCAAACGGAACTTTGATTTCCTATCAGCATTAACCGGCATGAAACGAAGCCTCATCCGCGTTCTCGTCGCCCTGTTGCTTGCCTCGGCTTGGGGCTATTATGTTTATTGGAACTACGAGCGGGTCACAAATGGCCCGGTGGAGCAGGAGATTAACTGTGTCAACAACCTCAAACAAATCGGCCTTGCGTTCAAGATTTGGGAGATTGACCATGGCGATCAATATACTTTCAACGTCAGCACCAACGCGGGCGGCACGATGGAATTGTGCGCGGTTGGCAAGGATGGTTTTGACCACAATTCATTTTTGCATTTCAAAGCCATGACCGGCGACGAACTTTTGCGGGTTCCTTTGCTTTTGGTCTGCCCGCAAGACCGGTCAAAAAAGGCGGCGGCCAATTGGGCGAGTCTTGGGCCAGAAAACGTCACCTACCGCTTGCGCTCTGGCACAAATGCCAGCGATGCCAACACGCACGCAATCCTCGCCGTCTGCCCGATAGACGGCAATGTCCTTTATTGCGACGGCACGGTATTGGATAAAAATGGCCAGCCGGCTCAAAGCCCCGAGGCCAAAGGCCGCTATAAATGGTTTCGTTAATAAAATGAAAAGCTTTGGCTCGTTCTCATTGGCCTTGCCCTCGTCGGCATTCTTCTTGTTTCTTCGAGCGTCTAGCATCCGGGAAAAACCAGATGCTAACAACACCATCGTCGTCGGTTTCAAATACGAATAGCCTATTATCTTAAAGGCAAACAACCTATTTATGATCTCAAACGAACGTCCATCCCCCTACGGCCGCCAGCCGTATTTTCAGCCAAAATATAACCAGCAGCCCAGGCCGCCCATTGCCGAAGACACGCTTCAAAGCCGTGAGATTCAAATTGAGCGGAAGCTGTTCCATTTGACTGTGAAGGAAAATCCGCGCGGACGGTTCCTGCGCATCACGGAAGAAGTCGGCGGCAAGCGCGATTGCATCATCATTCCGGCGACAGGCTTGAAGGATTTTCAAAAGCTGCTCGCCGACATGGTAAAGGCCGAAAGTGAAATCCCGCCAAAAAACGCCCCGGCTATTTGAACGAGTAGCCAACAAGGTGTAAAATTGGCGTGTGAGTGGAAAGCGACACATACGCCTGCAAATTTTAAGCGACCTGCATTTGGAATTCGGCGATTACACGCCGACGCAAACAAATGCCGACGTGGTAATTTTGGCGGGGGACATTCATGTGGGTTGCAAGGGCATCAAATGGGTGCAAAAGCATTTTCCCGACAAGCCGGTGATTTACGTCATGGGCAATCATGAGTTCTACGGCCATTCGATTTCGACGGTTTTCAAGGAATTCCGAGCCAAAACGGAGACAGGAAACATCTGTCTGCTGGAAAACCAGTCGGTGCAAATCGGAGATTGGACATTTCTTGGCTGTTCCCTGTGGACGGACTTTGCGCTCTGGCCGACGCCGTTTGCCGCCATGCTGGCGGCGGGAAAATCCATGACGGATTTCCGAATACGCCGACAAATACATCGAATATTACCAGCAGGCCAAAGATGCCAAGAAGGCTTCGACGCTGGAGACGGAAACCTACACGATCAATCAATGGAAAAAACATTTGGGCCATCTGCGCCTGGAACAGATCAAACGCATCCACATCGACGGATTTATCGCCGCCCGCCAGAAGGCCGGCAAATCCGCCCGCACGGTTAATTTGGACGTCACGATTTTCCGTAACGTGATGAAGCGCGCCATTGATCAGAAAATAATTTCCCGCCTGCCCACAGAGAATCTTCGCCCGCTCAAACTCACTGCGCAAAAACGTCAGCTTTTTGAACGCAAGGAAATCGAGAAATTGTTGGCAATATTACGCCAGCCGATTTTTATTTCCGGAAAGGTGGCCGAAGCCGGACAAGTGGGACAGGCGCTCAAAAACGGGGAGGAGGTGGTGGACTTTCTTCGACTGCTGTGTTTCTCGGGCGCGCGGATGGCGGAAGCCATGCGGGTGCGTTGGCCAAACGTGGACTGGACCAACAAACAAATTACCATCGGTGCGGACGGCGAAGCTAAAAACCGGCAATGGCGGATTGTCGATTTTAACCCGGACTTGGAGAAGCATCTGAAAGATATGGAGTCCCGCAAGGCACCGGATTCCGACTGGCTCTTTCCCTCGCCCCGACGCGGCAAGGAAGACCGCCCCATCAAATCATTTCGGGAAAGTTTAATTTTGGCGCGCAACGCCGCCAGCATGCCCAAATTTGGTTTTCACGATTGTCGCCACTTCTTCATCTCGATGTGCGTGATGTCCGGCATTGATTACATGACCATTGCCCGCTGGGTAGGACATCAAGACGGCGGCATCCTCATCGGCAAGGTTTACGGTCACCTTTCGAATGAACACGCCAAACGTCAGGCCAACAAAGTGAATTTCGGCACCAGCATTCCACCCGCTGTTCCAAAAGCAAAAAGGAAGCGATAATTATTTGGATTGAATTTACAACTTTGGGCTGAAAGGCTTACGGAAGCAGGTTTAAGCGGACCCAAAATCATCACTGCCATGAATGTCGAAGGATTCTTACAAATCGACGAAATGCCTCGTGGATTCGATGTCGAAACTATTGTTGCCTGCGCAGGACTCCTCGCCAAAAGTGCCGCCACCAGGAAACTGTGGAACAAAAACTCCCAGTGCATCGCCGTCGGTTGAGTCGGTTAATGCTGGCGGACTTATATCCTGGCGCGTTTGCCGCTTGCCCGATGTTTCCAGTCAACGGATATGAGGCATGGCAATTGGGACATGCTGCCGCTCAAAACCTTTGTGAATTGCTCGGTAACGTTGCGGCTGGTTCCAAAGACGCCGCGGAAAGTTGTGCCACAGTGTTGTGCCACAGTGTTGT
>PLYV01000142.1 GCA_003151855.1 Limisphaerales bacterium
CCTGCAACGGCAGGCCGCACAGCGTTTCCAGCGCCGCGATGGTCGAATCCGCGTTGGCGTTGTAGCTGTCGTCCAGCACGCGCACGCCGTTGGCCTCCCAAAAATTCAGGCGCATCTTCGCCGGCTGACATTCGGCCAGGCCGCGCAGGATTTGCTCACGCATCAAACCCAGTTCCGCGCCAACCGCAGTCGCCAGAAGTGAATTCACCGCCTGATGTTTGCCCAGCAAATTTACACGATATTCACCGCCAAACTCCTCCTTCGGCGCGGTGACTTGGAACGTCACACCATTTTTATCAAGGCGGACTTTCTTCGCGCACCAATCGTTTTTCTCGCCAAAGCCGACGCGCACAACTTGCGCCTTCGTCCGCGCCGCAATTTTGTCCGACCACTCGCTGTCGCCGTTCAAAAACAATTTCCCGTCCGCCGGCAGCAGTTCCGCGAGCACGCCTTCTTCCAGCGCCACACCGGCGACATCGCCAAAAAATTCCAGATGCTCGCGGCCAATNNTTTTCACGAGCGGCGCGAGTTCGCCAGGATGATTCGTGCCGGCTTCCAGCACCGCTGCCTGATGCAATTTCTCCAGCCGCAGCAACGTCATCGGCACGCCGATGTCGTTGTTGAAACTCGCCTCGCTCGCCAGCGTCGAAAATTTCTGGCGCAACACAGACGCCAGCAATTCCTTCACCGTCGTTTTGCCGTTCGAGCCGCCGACCGCGATGACCGGCAACGAAAATCCCCGCCGGCAAACTGCCGCCAGATCGCCTAGCGCCGCGCGGACATCTTTCACCACCAGCAACGGACAATTCAGAACGAACGCCGGAACTTTTTTCTTCTCGACAACGATGGCCGCAACGCCTTTCACCGCGACATCGGCGACGAAATCGTGGCCGTCGAACTTGTCACCCTTGATGGCAAAAAACAGATCGCCCGCCTTCGCCGCCCGCGAATCGGTGCAGACGGCCTTCACTTCCGCGTTCGCCGCGCCGCCGATGATTTCAGCCCCGCAGGCTTCGGCAATAAATTTCAACGAGCATGTTTCCACAAAATTATTTCAACAAAAACGTCGCCGTCACCACCGCGGTGATGGTCTTCTGGCGCGAGCTGGTGTCGCTCTCTCCCTGCCAGCTGGTCGCGACGCTGTGCAGCGGCGTGATCTGAAAAATGCCCTGGTCCGCATCATGCAGCCGCGCGATGGTGCGGCCACCTTGCGTAGCGATCTGCTCGGCGCGGGCGCGGGCATCCTTCGTCGCGTCGGCGAGCATCTCGATCTTGGTCTCGCCGGATTTGGTGTAGATGAACTGCGGCGGCGAGACCGTGAAAATCACGCCCTGCTCCACGAGCGGTGTGGTGTCGAGCTTGTCGAGCCGGTCCACGTCGGCGGATTCCACCGAAACGCCCTGGTTCAAATGGAAACCGGCGGCGCGTTGCGCCACAAAGCCGTCGGCGGATTTTTTCGTGGCCTTCAATTCCTCAATGCTGATGGGTGAAAAATTTAAATTCGTCACGCCGGCGTCGCCGAGAAATTTCACCACCAGCGCGCGGTTCGCCTGAATCTTGTGCTGCGCGTCCAACAGCGTTTCGCCTTCGACCTGAAAACCGCCGGTCCAGATGGCGAGATCGGACTCAATGTTTTTCTGCACCGAGCCTTTGACGGTGATGAACTGCGAGTTTTTGATTTTCACCCACGCGCTCGTGCCGAGCATCGCGGAAAACACCAGGCCGGCGGCCAGAAACAGGCCGGCCAGCATTCCAAAAAATTGCGGACGAGATTCGTTCATAAAAATTAAAGTTTGCGCGAACCGTTTTCCACGACGAGCGCGGACGTCGCGTTCGTCATCAATTTCGGGTCAGGCGGAATGTTCAAATAACTGGCGCAGCGCTCGGCGATGTCGCGGAACACCGGGCCGCAGACTTTGCCGCCGTAATAGCCTTCCTTCGGCTCGTCCATCACGACGGAAATGCACAGTTCCGGATTGTCCGCCGGGAAAAAACCGATGAAGGAGGAGAAGTATTTGCCGGGAGCGTAACTGCCGTTCTCCGCCTTCTGCGCCGTGCCGGTCTTGCCGGCAACGACGTAATTTTTCAGCGCCGCGTCCGGCGCGGTGCCCTCTTTCGTCGGCACGGTTTTCAGCGCCTCGATTATGTCCAAGTCAGCTTTTTCGCCAATGACCTGACGCACGCGTTCCGGCGCGTAGCGTTGGACAATGCTGCCATCGCGTTCCTGCAATTGCTTCACGATCATCGGGCGCATCAGGCAGCCGTGGTTGGCAATCGCCGCCATCGCGTAAAGCATTTGGAGCCGCGTCACCGCCACGCCGTGGCCCATCGGAATCTGCGCGATGGAAACCTTGCTCCAGTCTTTCACCGGATACAAAAACCCGCGCGCCTCGCCCGGCAGCGGAATGCCGCTGCGCTGGCCGAAGCCGTAGTTCCACGCGTAATCGTGCAGGTTGTCCGCGCCGAGCTGGATGCCGATCTTCGCCGCGCCGATGTTGGACGATTTGGTGATGACGCTTTTCACCGTTTCGTTGCCGAGGCTTTCGTGGTCATGCAACACGCGGCCGGCAAACGCAAAATGCCCGTTCTCGCAAAAAACCGGCGTATTCAGGCTGACCACGCTGTTGTTCAGCGCGCCGGAGACGACGACAATTTTGAATGTCGAGCCGGGTTCCATGACATCCGTCAGCACGCGGTTGCGGGTTTCCGGCGTGATGGTGTTCGGCTGGTTCGGATCGTAATTCGGCAGCGATGCCATCGCCAGTATCTCGCCGGTCTTCGGGCGCATGACGATGCCGGTGATGCTGCGCGGCGTGTGCTTTTGCAACGCATCGGCCAGCGCCGTCTCGACAATGTGCTGCACCACGGAATCAATCGTCAGCACGACGTTCAAGCCGTCGCGCGGATGCACATCCTCGTCGCGCAACGCCACCAACTCATGCTTGGCGCTGTCGGTCTCGGTGACCTTCCAGCCGGCGACACCGCTCAACTGCTTCTGCATCGCTAGTTCGGCGCCGTCGCGCCCGACGATCTGCGAAACAATATAGCCGCTGGTTTTCGTTTCTTCCGTCGCCGGAAAACCAACGACCTGCGACGCCAGTGAACCGTTCGGATAGACGCGCATCTGGTCGGGCTCCGAAAAAATCGCGTGCTCGCGGAGGTTGCGGACGAATTCCCTTTGCGCGCGCGGCAATTTTTTTTCGTCCACGCCGAACGGCAGATTCGTCATCGCCGCCGTGATCTGCCGCCAGGTATCGTCGGAAATATTTTTAGCCAGCCGGACGTAATGAAAGTTGTTCGTGACGATTTCACCTTTCGCGTTGCGCGCGAGGCGCGGCGTGAGTTTTTGCGCAAGGTCAATTTCGTTGAGCTGGAGCAGCGGCGCGATGGCGTGCGCGACCAGCGGCTGAAAAGTGCCGATGAGCGACGGGTCGGCGCAGATGGTTTTCACCGGCACGCTCGTGGCGAGGATGTTGCCATTGACATCGAGAATGTCGCCGCGACGCGGTGCCTGCCAGTATTCGTGCTGCGTGTTCTGCTCGGCCTTGGCGCTGAGCTCGTCGTGGCGCAACACCTGCAAATCCACGAGCCGGTAGCCCAGCCCTGCGAACGCCAGCCCCAGAAATGCGAGGAGCAGGCGGGCGCGGTAGATTTGCGTCTTGTTGTTCATCCTACAATTTCATCCTCATTCTCGTCGTCCACCTCGTCCTCGATTGATGAGGAGACGATGATTGTTTGGTCTAAAAACAGGCCAGCCGCCCGTGGCGATCGGTTCCTCAACCAACGGCGTCACGAGCGGCGGCCAAAATTATCTTTTCCTTACGGCGTGAGTTCGGTCACCGGCCGCTGGGCGAACTGGCGCGGATTTGACTGCGCCACCGTCGGCGCTTCGGCGAGCCGCACGACCTGCATCGGCGTCGCCGGCGCGAGGCCAAGATTCAACTCCTTCGCGCGACGGTCAATCATCACCGGCGAATGCAAAATCGAAATCTGGTCGGCGAGCCGCTTGTTGTCGTTCTGCAACTGCGCGAGCTTTGTTTCGCGCTGGCGGATCTGCTGGGCGAGCCGGCCAATCTCACTCTTCTGCCAGACGTAGCCGACGGCCGAGCCGCCGATGAGCAGGCACAAAAACGACGCCTTCAGCGCCGGACCAAACCGGATCGCCGCCGCCTGATTTTTACGATTCTTTGCCATCTCAAATTTTCTCCAGCACCCGCAACTGCGCGCTTCGGGCGCGCGGATTTTCTTTCAATTCAACTTCGCCCGGCAAAATCGCCTTGCGCAAAACCCATTTCAGCTCCGGCACAATCGGCGTCCGCAACTCCGGCACATCCACCTCGCCCGGAAACGTATAATCGCGTGTCTTTTCGCGGCCAAAATCTTTCACCACGCGATCTTCGAGCGAGTGAAACGTGATCACCGCCAGCCGCCCGCCGGGCTTCAATAGCTTCACCGCACCTGTCAGGCCACGTTTCAGCGAGCCGATCTCGTCGTTCACCGCGATGCGCAGCGCCTGAAACACTTTCGTGGCCGGATGCGCCTTTTTGCCGTGACGCGGCGCGAGCCGCTCAATCAAATCCGCCAACTGCTTCGTCGTTTCAAATTTTCGCAGCGCGCGGTCGTGGACAATCGCCTTCGCAAACCGGCGCGAATCGCGCTCGTCGCCGTATTCCCAAAAAATCTTCGCCAGCGGCTCGGCATCCTCGCCGTTCACCAAATCCGCTGCGGTCAGCTTTTGCCGGTGATCCATCCGCATGTCCAGCGGGCCGTCCTGCATAAAGCTGAACCCGCGTTCCGCGACATCCAGTTGCGGCGAGCTCACGCCCAAGTCCAGCAGCACGCCATCACAACTTTTTTCCGCAACCCAGTCCGCCAGTTCCGCAAAATTCCCGCGCCGGATTTCAAATCGTCCGGCAAATTTTTCGTTCAATCGCGCCTTGGCGGTTTCAACCGCGACGCCATCGCGATCGCACCCAGACAGCCATCCAGTCGGAGAACTCGCGGCCAAAATGCTCGCCGCGTGACCAACTCCACCGAGCGTCCCGTCGGCGTAGCGGCCGTTCGGGTGCGGCTTCAGCGCGGCCAGCACCTCCGCCGCCATCACTGGTTTGTGAATGAATTCGGGCACTGCGCATCTTCAAGATTGTTTCACGAGCCGTTCGCCGAGAAATTCCCACGACTGCCGCGCAGGCGGCAGCATCGGCGCTTCCGGCTGGGAAATGGTCCGCGATTTCACCGGCACCACTTCGATGTCGGCATCGGCCAAATCATTGTGGACGACTTTCACGGATTCCAGTGAAAGCTCGACCTGCACCACGCTCGCCATCGGCGCAGAAGGCTGCGGCGCGCGGAACGGATTCAATTTGTCCTTCCAACTTGTGACTCGCGTCGGCCCAGCCGGTTTTGGCGCGGGCGCGGCGAACACGGGGATTTTTTGCGTCTTCGCGGCGGCGGGCAGCGAGACCTTGTTCAGGCCGTCGGCACCGCTGGCGGCTTTCGGCGCAAACGGGTTCCTGTCCGCGTTGAATTTTGGCAGGTTAAATTTCTTGTCTTCGCGGTAGGCGACTTTGCCGCCACCGCCGAAGAAACTTTTTCCCGCACCGAGCAATTTTCCTAGGTTCATAATCACTCCATGAATTTGAAGGCTTCGTGCGCGAGCATCGCGTCCGCCGCCTGCATTTTTTCGTAACGCACCGGGCTCCAGATCTCGAACCGGTCGAGCAGGCCCACGAGCACCACCTCGTCTTTGACATCCGCCGCGCGCGCCATTTCGTCGGGCAGACAGATGCGACCAGCCTTGTCCAAGGCGACCTGCACCGAACCGCTGCCGATGGCGCGCTTGAGATAGGTTTTCTTCTCGTCGCCCTTCGGCATCGCATCAATGTCGGCCATCAACTTGGCCATCTGCTCCGGCGGCAACACCCGCAGGCAGGTGCCGGCGTTGTGCTTCGGCCAGAGCACCACGGTCAGCTCCGTGCCATCGTCTTCCGGCCGCCACTTGGCCGGAATCTGCACGCGCCGCTTCTCATCCACACCGTGCCGGTAGCACGAATTGTAGTAAGTCGGCGGAACTGTTTTGGCGTCGCTCATTTTATTCACAGTGATTCCCGAAACGACCTAAATCACCCACAACGCCCCATTATTACCCACAATACCCCACTGCTGTCAATGGAAATCAGGCCTTGAAACGGGTATTTATCCCAAAGTTATTCACAATTTGCCGGCATTGTGAATTGTCAGCCCCCGTCCCGCTCCGTTACGCTCCGATGGTGCGAACCGCCGATTTCCATTTCGACCTGCCGCCGGAGTTGATTGCGCAGCAACCCGCCGCGCGCCGCGACGGCTCGCGCCTGCTGGTTTTGGAGCGGAAAAGTGCGGAAATTGCGCATCGCCAGTTTCCCGACCTGCTGGAATTCCTGAAATCCGGCGATGTTTTGGTGCTGAACAACTCGCGCGTCATCCCCGCGCGCCTGCACGGCGCAAATGAGAAAACCGGCGGAAAATTTGAAATTTTGCTGCTCGAAGAAAATGCGCCGAACGACTGGTGGGCGATGATGCGCCCCGGCAAACGCGCCAAAATCGGGACACAAATCCGATTGCAAGAAAAAAACGGCGCGGCGACGAAAATTGTTGCGACCGTCGCCGCCGTGAACAACGAAGGCCATCGGCGTTTGCAGTTTTCCGGCGCAGAAGATTTTTTTCAGGAACTCGAAAAACTGGGCGAAATGCCGCTGCCGCCTTACATCGAGCGCGCCGCCGAAAAAACCGAGGACCAGGAACGCTACCAGACCGTTTTCGCGCAGCCGGCCGGCTCCGTCGCCGCGCCGACCGCCGGCCTGCATTTCACGCCGGAACTGCTCGAAAAAATCCGCGCGCTCGGCGTCAAGATTTGTTTCGTAACACTGCACGTTGGCGCGGGAACTTTTCTGCCGGTGAAGGCCGAAAACATCGCCGATCACCAGATGCACGCCGAACGGTTTGAGGTTGGCGAAGCGACGGTTCACGCGGTGAACGAAGCCAAAAAATCCGGCCACCGCGTCATCGCCGTCGGCACCACGGCCACGCGCACACTGGAAACAATTGCGCGGTTGAACGCCGGAAAGCTCAATGTTTATGTGGGTAAAACCGACATCTTTCTTTATCCGCCGGCGGAGTTTCAAATCGTGGACGCGCTGCTGACGAACTTTCATCTGCCGGAGTCCACGCTACTGATGCTGGTCAGTGCGTTCGCCGCGCCGGGCGAAAAAACCGGCGGACGCGAACTGATTTTGAAAACTTACGCCGAGGCGATCTGCGAGCGTTACCGCTTCTTCAGCTACGGCGACGCGATGCTGATTTTATGAGTCCAAAGTCCAAAACCCAAAGCCCAAAGTCGCCGTTTGTCTTTGTGAACATGGCGATGACGGCGGACGGAAAAATCGCGACGGCAAACCGCGCGGTGCATTCGTTCGGCAGCCAGCGGGATTTGGCGCATCTTTACGAATTGCGCGCCACGGCGGACGCGGTGATGTGCGGCGCACGAACGGTCGAGATTTCACAGACTATCCTGGGCAACGGCGGCGAAAAATTCCGGAAGCTCCGGCTGAAAAATGGACTGACGGAATTTCCATTGCGCGTCATTGTCAGCGGCAGCGGTTCGATTGATCCGGCAGCGAAGATTTTCCAGAAGCGGTTTTCGCCCATTATCATTTTGACCACCGATCGCGCCTCGGCCAAGAAACTGGTGCAGCTCCGCAAACTGGCGGACGCGGTGAAAATCTGTGGCAAAACAGAAATTAATTTTCCGACCGCGCTGCGCTGGCTGCGGACGCGTTGGAACGTGAATCGGCTTCTATGCGAGGGCGGCGGCAAATTGAACGATGCGCTGTTTCGCGCCGGCTTGGCGGATGAAATTCACCTGACCGTCTGCCCGAAAATTTTCGGTGGTCGCACCGCGCCGACGATTGCGGAGGGAATTGGTTTTCCACGGCTGGCCAGAGCTGAACAATTTGAATTGACTTCAATAAAACGCAAAAAGAGCGAGTTATTCACCGTGTTTTCCCGCCGGAAAAACGGAGGTTTTGCCTGATTTCACTTAAGTCCCGGCGAAAAATGGACGACAAAAAACGGGCGGGTTTCGCGTGAAACCCGCCCGTCGCGCTTTTCAACCACCGGAGCTGCTCACGGTTGGCGCAGGAGATAGAACAGTGAACCGTTGGTCGCTGGCAGCGAATTAGTGAACTGATAATTCCCGGAACCGGCCGGGCTTTCGACCGCCGTGCCGATGACGGGCCAGTTGGCCTTCGGCGCGGTGAGGTTGTTGGTTCCCAGCACCGAGAAGCTCAAGCCGGTGGCATTGGTGAAGGAGAAAGCCAGCTTGCCTCCGCTCAACCTGATACCGTTCAAATTCGCTTGGATGGGGGCGGATATATTAAATCCGGGAGAACTCGTCGCGCTGGCGAGTCCCGCCGAAGTGAAGGTGATGGTGGCTCCACTCACGGCCGCTGCGCTGCCCGCCGTCAAGCCGCTGAAGGTGGCAGTTCCGGAAACTGCGGCCCGGCTGGTCGTGCCGCCCAAGGTCCAGGTTCCCTGAACTGCGGCCGCCGCGATGCTGGCCGTGCTGGTGGTGGCATTGCCGTATTGATCCTGCACCGCGACCACGGGTTGCGTGGCGAGCGGTCCGCCGTTGCCGGCCGGTGCCGTCGGCTGCGTGGTGATGACCAGCTTGTTGGCGCTGCCGGCGATGACCGTGATGCTCGTGGTGTCCACCGCGCTCGACAAGCCACTGCTTGTGAACGTCAGCTTCAGCCCGGTTTGCGCCAGCGTCGGCGCTTTCAAACCGATGAAGGTCACCACCCCGTTGACCGCCGTGGCCGTCAACGTGCCGGTCAACGGTCCCGTGCCCGTTCCAACCGTGGCCGTCACGACGGTGCTGTTGTTGGTGTTCACCACATAGCCATTGGCGTCTTCAATATAAAGCACCGGCGGCGTGGAGTTTGTTGCACCCGCAATCCAATTGGTAGCCGGCTCGGCCGCCATCACCAACTGAGTGGCCGGGCCAAGCAGAATCTGGACGACCGAGTTGGTGCTATAACCATTCGCGCTGATCACAATGTTTTTGGCACCCGCAGTGGTCAGCAATCCGCCGGAGAGCGATGGCGTAAAGATGATCTTGCCGGCCGTGTTCGTAGCATACGCCGCACTCGGCAGCGCGGTGCCGTTCACGGCGATTCCCGTGATGGCATTGCGCCAGGCCGGAACGTCTGGCGTGTTCGTCACGGCGAAGGTGGTGCTACCCGGGAAGGCCGCCGTCTGCGCCGTGAGGATGGGCGGCGGCGTCAGCTCGGTGGCACCGGCGGTCGGCTGTGGCACAAAGGTGAGGCCTTTCAGATAGGTGTTGCCCGAGGCGGTATAAATCACGTTGCTGGAAACGATGTTGATGGCCGCATTCCAACCCGCCGCGTCCGTCACGCGGACGACACTGTTGGGTCCGGACGCCGGAGCCGTGGTGAAATACAGGTAAACGCCGCCGTTGCCGTTGGTGGTGGCAAAGAGACTGTCACCGCCGGTCCGGTTGGTGAAGGAGCCGTTGGCCGTCCACGAACCGCCCACCAAGGAATACTTGTTGATGATGCCATTGGTGGTGATGGCGTCCATGATATACAGGACGTCATAGCTCGTGCCACCGTTGGTGGAAATCAGATAGAAATCCGTGGCGTTGGCATCCGTGCTCAAGCCGGGGGTGTAGGGCGTGACATCGAACAAGCCGGAGTCGGGGTCCAAGCCAAGGGAATACAGCACGGGCAAGGATGGCCCGACCGCCTTTTGCGTCTCGACATAGGGAACTCCCCCAAAATTTTTGACGACGATGTTATTGTAGGCGTTCAAGTTGGGCTGGGCGATGGTTCCGCTGTTCGTATTGCCGTCGTATAAGCCGCCTTTGTCATCCACGATCCAGTGGATGGTGCCGTAGATGTCCTGCAACTCGGTGCAGGAACGGGCCTGGCTGCCGCCCAGCGAAGTTGAAGTGTAATTGAAACCAATGTTCAACTGATTGGTGTAATTCAACCCCACCGCCGCCCGGTTAAGATTGAACGTTTCATCGGACGTGGCCGAACTGCCGTCAACAAAGGCGCCAAAGCAGACCATGGTGCCGTCATCGTTCAGTGACAACTTACCGCAGGTGGCGGAATTAGCCATGCGCAAAGCATTCGCGCCCGTGGCGCTGATGGGGACGATGTTGAAGGCATTGGTTTGACCCGCCGCCGAGGGATTGATTTCGATGATGCTGAAAGTCGTGTTGTTCGCCGACTTGTCGAGCTGCAGGATCGCCAGATTGCCACGGGTGAAATTGGTGGCCGGGGCGGCGGCGATGTTGAAGGCGGGGGAGTTCGTGACCGTCAGCGGGGCGTAACCCGACACCGTGAACGTGATGGCCGCGCCGGCATAATTCGTGCCGCCGAGGACTGTGGCCGTCAGGTTGGTGAAGGTGATCTGGCCATTAACCGACGCCTGATTCGTGTCACCGCCCAAGACCCAGGCCACGGAATTGCTGACCGACGCGGTGACTGAGACATTCGCGTAAGGATTCGTGGTGCCGTTACCGTATTGATCCGAGACCAACAGGACGGGGTTGACCACCAGCGTGCCGGTGCTGGCCGAGGGACCGGTGGCCTGCTTGGTGAAGGCCAGTTTGGTGGCCACCCCGGCGGCAATCGGCTGGGCAATCTTGGCCGTGCCATAACCAATGGAAAGAATGGAGATGTTCAATAGCCCGCTCGCCTGAAGCAAAGTGGATTTCGCCGGCGTGAAGATGATCTTGCCCGCCGTGTTCGTGGTGTAAGCCGTGTTCGTCAAAGCCTGGCCGTTAACATAGATGCCGGCAATCTGGGCGCGCCAGGCCGGATTGTCCGTGAAGGTGTTGGTGAACGGCCCGTCCACCGTGGCATTCGCATCAAAGGTGATCGCCGGCGGCGGCGTGCCGGAGGTGCCGGCGACCGTCACGTTGTCGAAACGCCAGTTGCCGGAAGAGTTGTTATAGGTGGCACCCGACAGGTTCAAGCAGTCGGACGAGCCGGTTGACGCATTCACAACCTTGAAACCAAACAGCGGATTGTTGTCCACGCCCGCAACCCCGGTGAAGTCCACGATGAGGTTGTTGTAAAATCCCTGGCTATTCGGGGCGACAAAGTAGGTGCCCGTCACGGTGTCAGGGCTGCCGCCCAAGCCGACTGACAGGTTCGTATGGATGCACGACGGAACGGGCGCGTAGGCCAGCGAGTTGGCCACGTTCGTCGTTGCCCAGCCGTCGGTCGTGTAGAGCACGCACATCCGCGCCTCGGCGGCGCTGGTGAAATACAGATCAAAGTTCACCACGATGTTTGAATAACCCAAGGTGCTCGCATCATACTCGGCGCCCTGCGTGCCGATGGGGGCGTTGTAATTCCAGCCGATGCCGGCCGACCCGGTGCTGGGGATGGCCCCGCGCACGCGCCACGCGTTCGGACCGGCGTTGCCCGAGGAACTCCCGCCGGTGTTGTTGACGTCGGACGCATCAATGCTGCCCGTGCCGTTGCCGCCGGCATAAGTATAGCCGTTGATGAAACCCAAGGAAGTGGCCTTGCCGGCATTCGTGCCGCCGATTTCAGCCACCGGGTTCGTGATGATGGTGGCGGCGCTCGGATAACTCTCAAACGTCCAGGCCACGATGGTGTCCAGGCTCGTGCCCTTGATCACCACGTTGTCAAACGTCCAACTGCCGGACGTGTTGTTATACACGGCCCCGGTCGTGTCCACGCAATCCGCGCCCGTGGCGGCGTTCACCAGGCGGAGGGCGAAATTCGTGGAATTGTCCACGGCCGAAACGCCGCTCAAATCCACCGTGACCTGGTTGTTCCAGCCGCTCACCAAAGTGACATAGGAACCGAACACCGTGCTGGCGGATGAACTGTTGTTGCCGATGGTGTCCGTGCCCGCCGAGGTGATGGTGGCATTGATCCAGTTGGTGCCGGCCACATCCGTCGAGTATTGCACCTGCAACTTGGCCTCCGCGTCCGCCGTGGCATAGACATCGAAAGTCACCTTGACCTTGTTATAACCGAATGTGCTGCCCGAAAACTGCGCGCCCTGCGCCGCGATCGGCGCATTCGTGGACCAGCCATTGCCGTGGCTGCCCGCCACCGTGCTGCTGCCGCGCACCCGCCAGGCATTGGCCCCGCCCATGGAACTGCCGGCGAGCGACTGGACATCGGGATTGCTCACGCTGTTGGTATTGTTGTAGGAATTGCCCAGGCCCAGCGCCGAGGCCGCGCCGAGGCCGGTCGCGGCGGCCGGGGCGGCATTCAAGCCCACGGACACATTGTCAAAAGTCCAGGCGGTGAGGGTGGTGGCAGCCTGCGCTCCGGCGAGCGAGGCGACCAGCATTGACGCCAGGCAGGCGAGTTTTTTTAGTTTCATGAATCGGCAGTTGGTTTTTTGGTTGTTCTTGGTAAATCGAACGACACTCCCATGGGTGTCGGGTGTATTATCAATATTTAGGTTACGGATGAATGGAGGTTATGCTACAATCATGTAACATCCCGGTCCGGGGCCGGTGAACCAGGGATACCGCCTACCCGCACAGTAAATTCCAGCGTGCGTGTTTCCACGGAAGCAGAAGCCTTTTTATTGGTTTTCAAGGCCGACCCGCCCGCAGCGGCGGCGGCCCGGGCCTAGGGTGTGTTAACACTAAAG
>PLYV01000144.1 GCA_003151855.1 Limisphaerales bacterium
CGGTCATAGACCGCCGCTACAGCCGCTGGAGTTTTCACGCCGGAAATCTTTTTGGCCATGGGCGGAGATTAGAGAACCCCTGCCCCGCCGTCAATTCGCCGGACAGGGTGGCCGCACCGCTCGTTGCCGCCCGATTTCCAAGGTTGCCAAGCGCGGGTCAAAACGGCTTAATATATTTCGTGCCTGCGTTCGCGGGAAAGTTTCCCGCCGCCGGCACGATTTTTTATCATCGCCATGCTTGCCTACCTGCGCCAGACCAGCCCCGTGCGGCTCGCCCTGTTCCTCATCCTTGGCCTGACGCTTTACCGGCTGTGGTTCATGACGCGGATGGAACTGGTGCCGGACGAGGCCTATTACTGGCTGTGGGCCAAGCATCCCGCGTGGTCGTATCGCGACAAGGGACCGGGCGTGGCGTGGGTCATCTGGCTGGGCACAAAACTGTTTGGGGACACGGTGGTGGGCATCCGTTTCTTCGCGGTGGTGTTGAGCTCGGGCACCGGGGTGCTGCTGTTCCTGCTGGCGCGCCGGCTGTATGATGACCGGGTGGCGCTGTGGTCGCTGCTGGTGGCGTCGGTGATCCCCATGCTGGCGGTGGGCTCCATCCTGATGACGATTGATTCGTTGAGCGTGCTGTTCTGGGCGTGGGCGGCGCTGATTTTCTGGAAAGCCATCCATCGGGACAAGCTCGCGGACTGGTTTTGGCTGGGGCTGGCCATCGGCGCGGGTTTCCTGGCGAAGTTCACGAACGGCGTGCAGCTCGGCTGCATCGCGTTTTTCCTGCTGTGGTCAAAGGAGCATCGTCCCCTGCTCTTCAGCCGGAAGGTGTGGGTGATGGGCGCGGCGTTTGCGGTGAGCATCCTGCCGATTCTGATTTGGAACATCCAGACGGGCTGGGTGCATTACCTGGCGCTGCACACCCGGAGCGGGGTGGACAAGAGCTTTCAAGTTCATCCGCTGGAGCTGCTGACCTTTCTCGGCGGGCAGTTTGGCGTGATTTCACCTTTGATAGCAGCGGGCATGGTGACGGCCATGGTGGCGTTGCTCTGGAAGCGGCCTGAGGATTTGCGGGTGCGCTTTTTGATGAGCCAGTTTCTGCCGCTCTACGGCCTGTTCGCCTTCTTCAGCCTGAACAAGGCGGGCCAGCTCAACTGGACGTCGCCGGCGCTGGTCACGGGCATCATTTTCACGGTGGTCTATTGGCGGGAGGTGGTGGCGGCGCGGCCGGCGTGGCGGCGCGGCGTGGGGGCGGCCTTCGCCGTGGCGCTGTTGATGACGGTGGTGATGCATGACACGGACCCGCTCATGAACGCGGCCCGGCGCGTGACGGATGCGAGGCACTGGCAGCCATTGCACGATCCGCTGCGCCGCGCGCAGGGCTGGAAAGATTTTGCCGCGCACGTGCAGGCGGCGCGGGAGAAGACCCACGCGAATCTGCTGATCGCGGATAATTACGGGGATGCGAGCCTGCTGGCATTTTATCTGCCGGACCGGCCGACGACTTACCTGCTGCCGCAGCCTTACGGGGCCACGCAGTTCACGCTGTGGCCGGGCTACGAGGTGAAACCGGACACGCAGGCGCTGTTCGTGGCAGAGGCGTTCCCGATCCAATGGGTGCCGCCGGTGATGAAAAAGACTTTCGGGGAAATGGAACTGGTGGACGATTTCTGGTCGCAATACCACGGCCGGCCGATGACGCACTTCCAGATTTACCGCGTCGGGCTGAAGTGAACGACGCGCGCGGGGAATTTTATTTCGCCGGATACTGCCAAACCCAATCGCCATTCTTTACATCAGATAAGGTGCCCGGCAAACCGCTGTCATCCGTTTCATTCCAACCGACGGAATAGAGCAGAAACTTCCCATCGTCCGTGCGCCGATAGTGCAACGGCTGCCCGCCGATGAGGTCGAGCGGAATCTTTTCCATGAACTGTGGCGTGAGGGCGTCGAGTGTTTCGGGATAATTGCCATGCGCCAGATGGTAACGTTCGAGCGCGCAAACGATTTGGGCTTGGTTGGCGAGGGTTTGATTGAAAGCGAGGGTTTTCGTTGCTCGCGTGAAATCCGGGGAATACAGCGTCCCGAAAAAATTGTAAGGCGACCGCTTGCTGAGCGAATCAATTTCCATGGCTGCTTCGTTTTCTTCGCTTGGAAGTATCAAGTTGTTTGGTAGATCGTAGCCATTGATTTGCTTTTGAAGCGCGGTTTCGCGAGTAATCATATTTTGATAAAGCCACCCGCGCGGGGCAAAGGTTGAAAAAAGATATTCAGGGTCTTCAATTTTTGGCTTAATTGCCATGCCATACGCTTTGTAGGCCTTCCTTCTATTTTCGTATTCCGCCGCCGAGTTATATGCGAGTCTTACACTTCCGGATGCCAATGTTACGCTGAAAGCCTTAGCCACCATAGGCGTCAGATTGATGTCCTCAAGTTGTTTCTGCAACTCGATTAATTGAGGTTCTTGCCATTGGTGCATCTGTAGTCCTTCGGCAATTGCGCTGACATAAAGTCCGGTGATGGCGACGTTGATCATCGCCTCAACCAAAGTGATCGGTTTCCCCGTTGGTGGCCGGGAGAGAATCCGGCAGACATCGTGGACCAGCGTCAATTCGTGCAATGCCTGGTCGGGTTGGCCAAGGAACAAATCGCACTGGGCCCGCTGGGCTAATGACTGCGACAACGCCCGCATCGTCACGAAGTTCGGTATCGGTATCAGATATGGCTGCGAATAGTCGCCGGGAATCATGGCATAGGGCCGCTTCAGCGCCGCGCGAACTTCATCAAAGTCCGGCACAAACTGGTTGCTCCACTTCAAATAATCCGCCGCCGCCGTAATCTGCACTCCGGTCAACAACACGCGAAAATCGCCCTTGTTGCCGGTCGCTTCAATTTGCAGACGACCAATGTTGGTGATGGTGTCCGTGCGAAAGATGTATTCCAGTTCGCTGATGGATGGCGATGTGTCGGCCTGCATATAAATTTGCGCGGGCGGAAGATTGCTCAATTGGAATTCGGAGAATCTAAAACCGGCGCAACTCATGAAACTGCGGCCAATCGTGTCTTGGATGAACTTGCCAGCCTCACTTCGCGCAGCCGGATCGTTGAACTTTATGAGCAGATGGTTTGTTCTCAATTCGGGCAGGACGCTGCCGGGCGAAAGTATTTTGATTTCTGCCACGACCAGCGGTTTGCTTTTTGGCTTGGTATTGTCAAACACAGGGAACGGATTCGTTTCGCATCCAAAATATTGAATTTGCACCCGCCTAGCCTGCTCACTCTCGGCATCATTTCTGGCTTTGACAAACCGCAGTGCGATGTTAGTGCTGGCGGTGAAAAAATTCTGATCGTCCGACACGGCCGGCGGGATGAACTTGTCCCAGTCCAGCACCGCGCCCTTGGCCTCCAGTTCGCGTTTGCAGTTTTCCCAAGCCCGCTTACCACGCCAGTCTTCTTCGGCGTAGAAAATGGCAATCAACGTGGCAAAAATTGCCAATCCCACCAACAGCCGACGGAAGTTGCGCCAACTGGCAAACACGCAACGGACAAACATCCACAAACCCAGCAATAGCGTGGCTGGAATGGCCGCGATTAAAAATTGTTGCCAATATGGCGGCGTGTGGCTCGAATGTTTGAACGCGTCAATGTCGAGAAAAACGAGATACACGGCGATCGCGACAAAGCAAATCAGCCAAATCCAAAGCGCGCACCGGCACTGGCCATTTTGTTTTTGAGAAGGTTCATTCATACGGTTTCAAGTCTCATGGTTTCCGTCCGTGGTTTTGGCGAAAAGATTCTTGGCCGCACCGCCTCCGCCGGCGCCGAACGGTCGGCAAACAGTTCGTTCAGGATTTTTTGCTGGTCGCGAAACGTCATCGTCATGGCCATCGGCGTTGAGGACTTGGCCAGGTGAACCTGCGAACCGTCGCGCTGGGAAAAATTGACGATGGCCAGCACAACCCAGACCGCCGCCAGCCCCGTCCAAATCCGGCGGCACGGCCAGACCAGTTCCAGCCAGAGTTTATGAAAACAACAAAGGCGCAAAGGCGCGAAGCTGAACCACAAACTTTGCGTCTTCGCGTCTTCGTTGTTCAATCCAATGACGACCGAGCGCCGGATGGCGTCGAGCTTCGGTGTCTTGGCCTGATGGCGGTCCAAAAGGATTTTATGCGGGGTTTTCATTTTTCTCCTCCACCAGTTTGCGCAGGGTTTTCTTGGCGTAATGCAATCGGGACTTCACCGTGCCCAACTGCGTTTCCGTGATGCGGGCGATTTCGTCGAGCGAAAAGTCCTCGACAAAATGCAGTAGCAGGACGGAGCGGTGCAACGGCGGCAGTTGTTCAACCAGATTCATAAATTCCGTTTCCTGTTCGCGCCGGATGAGCAAATCGTCCGGGCCATCTTCAAATTCATCCGGCGGTTCGGGGATTTCATCGAGCAGGATTTCCGTCCGCTTGCGCCAGCGCTGGACGACTTTCTGGTGCGCGATGCCGAACAGCCAGCTTCCGAACTTCCCATCCTCGCGCAGTCCGCCGATGTGCCGGACGGCGGCAATGAACGTCTCCTGCACAATATCCAGACCGGCCTGTTCGTCGCGGACGAGTTCAAAAACATAAACATAAAGCGGCAGTTGGTAGCGCCGGAAGAGCGCATCCCAGGCCGCCGGTTCCCCGGCGCGGGCCTGCGGCACGGGCAGTTGTTCGATGTCGGCCACTTCCGGCATTTTCAATCAGAGGAATGCGCGAGGCGAGCAAAGGTTCAATCGGAATGAAAAAATTTCCGAGATTGCCAAGCGCGCGACAATCGCGCTAAATAAAGGCAAATGTCAACCGTCGCCGAACAGCTCCGCTCCGCCCGCGAGGCCAAAAACCTCACGGTCGAACAGGTCGCGGACCTGACGAAGATCCGCACGGATCACATCCGCGCCCTGGAAGAAGGCAACTTCAACGTCTTTTCCGCGCCCATCTACATCCGCGGCTCGGTGAAGAATTATGCGAATGCGCTCAAGATGGACACCGCGGCGCTGCTGGCCGCGCTGGACGCGGAATTGAAGGGCACGGTCAAATACAGCGAGCCGCCACCGCTGTCGGAATCGAAAAAAACCGTGCTGGACCAGCTCACGCTCATCCTCGCGAAACTCAACTGGAAAGTGGGGCTGGCCGGGTTCGCCGTCATCGGCCTTGCGATCATTGTCGGCGTGTCGTTCTGGGCGTGGCGGCATCACCAGAAAAGCAACCCGCTCAAGAATCTTCCGCCCGCCGTCTATCAGCCGGCGAACTCCGGTGACACGCTGCCGCTGCCCGGCAAGAAATGAAGAAGGAAAAATTCAGAATGCAGAAGTAAGGCGGCAGCAACCCACTTCATCATTCTGCATTCTTCCTTCTGCCTTCACTCACATATCTTCCAGATACAGGCGGCGGTTGCGCCACAGATAGACGCCGCCGGAAAACGCGGTCAGGGCGACGGTCAGCCAGAGCATGATTTCCGCGAATGCCGGCACCCACGACACGAAAATATTTTTCAACGCCGCCGGCCATTCCTCGCACGCATCCACCACCAGCAGCGCGATGATGCAGACGATCTGCGAAATGGTCTTGTGCTTTCCATAGCGCTCCGCCGCCAGCACGATGTTTTTTGACGCCGCCAGCAGGCGCAGCCCGGTGATGGCGAGTTCGCGCCCGACGATGATGATGACCATCCACGCGGCGACCTTCACCGGCGCATTCGCATTCAGGTGCGTGCTTTCGACAAACGCCACAAACGCCGAGCAGGTCATGATCTTGTCCGCCAGCGGGTCCATCAGCTTGCCGAAGTTCGTGATGAGGTTGCGCGATCGCGCGATGCGACCGTCGAGAAAATCCGTCACGCCGCCGAGGCAGAAGAAAAACAGCGCCAGCGTGTCGTTGTATTTTAGCGGCGAGAACAGCGCCCACAAAAAAAACACCGTCAGCACAAAGCGCGAGACGGTGAGCTTGTTGGGCAGATTCATGTGGCGAAAGAGTGCCGACTGGCGACGTTGATTGGCAATTCTAAAAAATAAAAAAAGGCGGGCTGCGCTGGGCAACCCGCCTGTTGTTTCAAAACTTACGCGCCGAACTTGTCGAACATCTTGGCGTTCGCCTGCATCAGGCGGATGAGGAATTTCGCCGGCATGATGCCGAGCGAACCGCTGTTCGCGCCAGTCTCGGTGAAGCGTTCCAGCTTGTCGGAGCCGCTCGCGGACGAGTGCAGCAGCACCGGCTGCGGATGCCACGAGTGGCCCTTCAGCGCGCATGGCGTCGAATGGTCGCCAGTGATGGCGATGACGTCCGGCTTCTTCTTCAGCAGGATCGGCAGCGCGGCGT
>PLYV01000068.1 GCA_003151855.1 Limisphaerales bacterium
TGCGCGTAGGCGTTTTTGTAGCGGTTGCGCAGCGTGACGAGCTTGTTGTAAACGCCGATGGCCAGCGCGCCAACGATGACGGCCACGACCACCAAGCCGACCAAGATCGCAATCAATCCCAGCGCGAGGGTTCCGGGTTCTGCCAACATAATTCCAGTCATCATAAATTTCCTTTGGTTAAGTTCGCGAACAGCTTTCACCGAACCGCGCCGCCGGGCAATGATAATTTGCGGCGAAATTTGGAACTCCTTGCGGAGGGCACCATCACGGCACCACTTCCACCGGCAGCCCGACCCAAACAAGTTTGACTAAATATTCCGCGTCCCAGTTCGCCAAGCGGAAGCAACCGTGCGACTCCGTGCGCCCGACCTGCTCCGGCGCCGGCGTGCCGTGCATGCCGTAACCCGGCTTGTCCAAACTGATCCACGCGACGCCGACGGGATTGTTCGGCCCCGGCGGCAAAATCAATTTATGCCCGATGGCCTGCGCCTCCGGCGATTCGGGAAACACCGCCGGGTCGAACGTGTAATTCGCCGGAAACGCGATGTCCTTCACATGCAGTTCGCCGACCGGACGCTTCTCGACTTTCGCCGCGATGCTGCACGGACAGTGCAGCAGCAGATTGGTCGCCACATCAAACGCCTCGAGAAACTTTTGCGACAGGTGGATGACCACAAAAGCCGCCTTGTCCGGCGCTTCGGGATAGCTCACGTCGGGAATTTTCAAAACCGCTCCCGCTGAAACATTCGTCCAGTTCACGTCGGGATTCAGCTTTTGAATCAGCAGCGGATACGAATGCGCCGTCTCCGCGACCAGTTCCAGGATCGTCTCGTAGTCCAGCGCCGTCTGCTCCGACTTGGCCAGCCACGTTTTGCCAAGCGGCTGCAGGCGGGCGAGATCGTTCGTCGTCACCGTGTAAGTCGTCAGCAACGGCGCGTCCAGCGTCAGCACCGGCCGCGTGTTCGTGTCCAGCGAGGCGGTCTCGGACAAATTTTTCGAGCGCTGAAACGCCGCGAGGGCCGCGCGCGTCTGCGAACCGATGGCCGCGTCCAGCGAACCCGGCGAAATCGCGCGCCGCGCCAGCGCCACCTGCGCCTCCAACGCGTCGCGCACCGGGCGTGGAAAATCCGTCGTCGTTTGCGGCGCGATGACGATGGGTTTGATTTCTTTTTTGCGTTCCGGCCTGGCGACAGAGGCAGCTGACACGGCGGCAGCCGCCGGTTTGTGTTTGGAGTGCTTGGCCGGATGCTTCGCGTGCCACCACAGCCAGAGAAGCCCGCCCATCACAGTCATCAGCAGCAGCACGGCGAGAAAATCACCGAGGCGACTATGGCGACGTGAACCGGATGTTTCCAGAATCGGCACGCGGCCAATCTACCGCGCGCCGCCCGCCGACCCAAGTTGATTTCGCGTCAGAGCCGCAGCACCGCGTCGCCGATCAGCTTCGCGGAGTTGTCGCAACCAACGCGGCTGGTGTTGACGATGAGGTGATAGTTCAACGGATCGTTGATGTCGGCGTTGAAATACGTCTTAAGGTAGCGCGCCCGCGACTGCTCTTCCTCGATGCAGAATTTCCGCGCCTCGGCCGGCGTCTTGTGGTCGTCGCGGCAAATCCGCTCGATGCGGTCGTCCAGCGGCGCAACCAGCCGGACGTGCAGGACGTGCGGCAGTTTGGCCGTGATGATGTTCCCGCCGCGGCCGATGATAATGACCCCGCCCAGATCGGCGAATTTCAAAACGGTTTCCGTGGTCTGCAACACCAGTTTTTGCACCGTCGGCCGCGCGCCGACGATTTCCGCAATCATGTCTTCCAGTGCCGACATCCGATCTTCCGGCAAGGTTTTGGCGAGATACGCCGGCAGGTTATGGTCGGCGAGCACCTGGTCCATCAGGTTCCGGTCAAAGATGGTCCACGGCGCGTTCTGCGGCGGCGCGTGCTGCTGGAGATACTCGGCAAGTTTTTCGGCGACCCGCACCGCGCCACAACCCGCCTGACGGGAGATGGTCACGGCCCGACGCAAGCCCACCGGCGTCAGGGCACGCTTGGTGGGGGCGCTTTGGCTGTTGATGAAGGAGAGACAGCGGTCCAGTGATGCGTTTATCATAAGTTACCTCGTGGTTCTGACCAACCTTACGCCCGCATCTCCCTAAATATCAAGTCCCAACAGACGATTTGAAGAAAACTAATTCAATTAGTTAAATCGCCTCACGCCGCAAAATCTCGTTGTAGGCACCGACAATTTGATCCACGAGCGGCGACGGCGCGACCGGCTGCCCGTCGAATGCCGCGATGGGAATGATGCCCAGCGCGCTCTGCGTGACGAAAATTCCATCCGCCTTCCGCAGATGTTCCGGCTTGATGACGCGCTTATTCGTGGCGAGGCCGAGCGACTGGCAGATTTCCAAAATCACCGCGCGCGTGATGCCTGGAAGAACGCCGCGACCGGTCGGCACGGTGCAAACGGTGTCGTGATAAATCCAAAAGATGTTTCCGCCCGCCGTCTCCGCGACCTCGCCGTTCGTGTTCAGCAGCAGCGCCTCGTCCGCGCCCTGCTCTTCCGCCTCGGCGCGCGCGAGGACATTCAGGATTTTGCTCGTGGTCTTGAATGACGCCAGCGCGTCGCCGGCGGGAATTTTATGCGAGGAAGTAATTAAACTCCACTGCAACGGCTCATCGGGATTGTGCGGTGGCAACGGATGCAACGTCATCGCCAGCGTCGGCTGATCCGCGCCTTTGATGGAATAACCGCGCGTTCCCGCGCCGCGCGTGAGCGTCAGGCGCAAGACGGCTTCCGCCAGGTTATTTTTCCCGATGAGCTGCACAGCGAACTTCTGGATTTCCTTCGGCGTGAACGGCAGTTTGATTTTCAGAAAGTCCGCGCCACGCGACAATCTCTCCAGATGCTGCGCGAAGCGGAACGGCTGACCGCCCGCGACGCGCGCCGTCTCGAACAAGCCGTCGCCCAGCAGAAAGCCGCGGTCGTTCAAAGGCACGACGGCGTCCGCTGCGGGCAAATATTTTCCGTTCAAAAAAACTTCCATGAAAAAACTGTTCCTTATGCGCCTTGATTATCCGAACCACCGTTGGAGTTCAAGCTTTAGCTTGTTGGACGGCCAAGCTGAAGCTTGAACTCCAACGGCGGCAATATCCCGCGCCGCCAGTTGGTGCTGGACAAACGGGAGCGGGGGCGTAGCCTGCCGAAATTCCATTTGCAACGGTTCGTATTAATCGGCGTTTTAATACCATGAAAATTCAGGTTCTGCTGCTCTCGGCCTTGGTGACGGGTTTGCTGGTCACCGGCTGCCACAAACATCCCGCGCGCATCGCGAAGGTCAAGAAGGTGCCGTATCCCCAGGAAGACGCCGCGCTGGTGATTGACCTCTCCCATTTTTACAAGGACCGACTGGGCAATGACGCCGCCGGAATTTACCGCCGGCAGATGTTCGACGGCCTGCCGTTCCATGTGGACGGAAGAATCGTCGTCTATGGCCAGAGCCAGGTGAACTGGGATGATCGCGGCAAGAAGAACGCTACCGCCGGCACCCATTATCCGGACAAGACGGGCATTCCCGTGGGCCGAAAATTTGAGGAGCTGCATTTGATTCACGCCACCTACTGGCCGGATGTGGAGGGCGAGACGATTGCCCTGATCCGCTTGAATTACGCGGACGGCACGAAGGCCGAGCTGCCGATCATTTACGGCGGCCAGGTCCGGGATTTTCAGCGCATCCGCACCGAGGAATCGGAGACGATGAGCGACCTGGACACGAAGATCATCTGGCGCGGGCCGGGGCAGGCCGATTTCAAATCCACGCAGCGGGCGTTCAAGAGCCGGCTGATGAATCCCAACCCGGAGAAGGTGGTGGTGACGATGGACGTGGTTTCAACGCATCACCGGGCGGCGTATCAACTGCTCGCGGCGACGGTGGCGAAAACGGATTTCCGCCGCGCGGTCTCCAAGCCGGTTCCCGCGGACGAGCCGCCGCGCCATTTCCAGGATGTGATGACCATCCGGGTGCTGGATGCGGACACCGGCCTGCCCGTCAAAGGCGCCTTGGTGAACCCTTACATGGATGTGGACGGGCCTTACATGGTGGCCGCGCCCTTCTACGCCGATGCCGCCGGTGAAGGCGTCATCCGCTATCCGAAGGAACGGACGCAGCATATTTCCCTATCGGTTGAAATGAATGGCTACACCACCAGCCACGCCGGCTGGACGGAGGATTTCCTAGAAACCAACATCATCCAGCTCGAGCACAAGCCCATTTTGACCGCCGCGCCGTAAGGCATTGGCCGAGGGGTGGACGAATTGATTATGAAAAATAAATGTCCGATTTTGGCTCCGGGCGGACATTGTAAAGATGAACACGCCATGAATTGCGCCGCAAAATACTTTGTAACGAATTCACGGCAGGCTTGTCTCTGATTGACATGAAACTACGCCGGGCATTTACCTTGATTGAACTGCTGGTGGTCATCGCCATCATCGGCATCCTTGCGGCCATGCTCATGCCGGCGCTGGCCAAGGCCAAGAACCAGGCTGCCAAAACCACGGACATCAATAACCTCAAGCAGATGATGGTCGCGGTCCACATTTACGCCACAGATGGCGGCGATGTGCTGCCCAACCCCAATTGGGACAATGGCGTTTCCGACTCGCCGCCTGGCTGGCTTTATGCGGTGGATCCGAGCAAGGCGTTTGATGACCCGGACCGGTTCGACGCGCAAAAAGGTCTGCTGTGGAGTGCGCTGGGCAACCCGAAGGTTTATATTTGCCCGGCGGACGATCCGAGCAGCGAAAGATACGGCACCCGGGCGCAACAACTCTCCAGCTACGCGATGAACGGTGCGGTCGTCGGCTATGGCGAGCTTACGAATTCAGTGGTCAAACTGGCGGCGATGCAGCCGACCGATTGCGCATATTGGGAAACGGACGAAACACATCCGGATTACTTCAACGACGGCTCCAACTGGCCCGGCGAAGGCGTCAGCGCCCGGCATTCTCAAGGCGGCATTCAGGCGGCATTCGATGCTTCGGTGAGCTACGTCCGCTTGGATCGTTGGCTCGAAGATCAGGACTATTCCGGTAAAAATCGGCTGTGGTGTTATCCCGGTCGGGACGATGGCGGCGGCCCAAATGGACACAATCATTAATAGCTTGGCCTGAACTTCGTGTGTTTTACGGTTCCAACTGCAAGATTCGGAACCGTCTCCGTTTCAACCGCGCAGTTTCGCAACCGGCAATTCAGGTTCATTCCCATTCAACCGCAGCCGGCCCAAAGCCGCCAGAAATCCCCGCGCCTTCGCCAGCGTCTCCTCGTATTCGGCTTCGGCATTCGAGTCGGCTACGATGCCGGCACCGACGTTGAAATGCGCGCGACCGTCTTTGCAGATGGCCGTGCGGATGGCGATGTTCAACTGGCTTTCGCGATTGAATCCGAGATAGCCGATGCAGCCGCAATACGGCCCGCGCGACAGCGGTTCCAACTCGTCAATGATCTCCATCGCGCGGAATTTCGGCGCGCCCGTAATGCTGCCGCCGGGAAAACTGGAAGCGAGCGCGGCGAAATGCGTGACATCGATCCGCAACCGCCCTTCCACGGTGGAAACCAAGTGCTGCACCTGCGCGAACTTCTCGAGCTTTGCCAGTTCCGGCACAGTGACCGAGCCAAACTCGCAGACACGCCCCAGATCATTTCGGAGGAGGTCGGTGATCATCACAAGTTCGGCGAGTTCCTTGGCGCTCGTCTGCAATTCATACGCGAGTTGCGCGTCGCGATTGCTGTCGGCGGCGCGCGGACGGGTGCCTTTGATGGGGCGCGTGACGATGTGCGAACCGCTCATGCGCAGAAACTGCTCCGGCGAAGACGATGCCAGTTGAAAATCGCCGCAGTCTAGAAACGCGCTGAACGGCGCGGGCGAAACGGCGGCCAGCTTTTGAAACAATTTCCACGCGGGCTGCTGGAGTTCACGCTTTAGCGTGTCCGGGGAACACGGAGAACAAGCTGAAGCTTGAACTCCAACCAAATTTGCCGTCAGCCGGTGCGACAAGTTGACCTGATAAATGTCGCCGCTGCGGATGTAACGCTGCGCGCTCTCAACGGCGGCGATGAACTCGGCGCGCGTCAGATTGGACTCACGCAAAGTCGCAAAGTCGCAAAGTGATTCTGCTTTTTGCGTCTTGGCGTTTTGGCGTGAGCTTTCCGAATCCTGCAGCCGACACCGCCAAAACTCCAGCCGCTCGGCAGCACGCTCCTCGCTCCGCGAACCATCGGCGTCCAACCCGGTGGAGACCACGCTCACCTGCCCGGTTTGATGGTCGAACACCACGAGGCTGTCGTAAAACCCGACATGGCAGTCGGGCAACTCCAAATCATTCATTGCACGCCGGGGGAGTTTGGGTTCCGTAAAGTTTTTTAGGTCATAGCCCCAGCAGCCGAACGCGCCGCCCAGCGGGAACGGCGAATCAATCTCTTCGAGCAGCTCGCACCGTGCCATGAGCGCGTCGAGCAATTGCCAGGGATTGCCGAATTGCGTGTGGCAGATGGCAGTTGGCAGATGGGAGTTGGGGGAAACTGCGTGGGGCGTGACCTCGCACCGCGAGCCGAAGCTGCGGAACGTCAGAAACGGCTGCGCCGCCACGAAGGAATACCGCGCCGACGGCAAGTCGAATTGCGCCGTCCGCAGCAAGACGATGCCGTCCGCGCCGCGCAAGTTTTCGACCAGCGATTCCGGCGTGTGCGCCGTGGGGATGACTTGGAGCAGTGGCCGCATTTTTATTTAGCCACAGATGCGCACAGAGGCACACAGATGAAGAAAAAAACTTGGCGGCTGAAAAAATATTTCATCCATAGGCTTCAGCCGTATCTGTGTTTCATCTGTGTCCATCTGTGGCTGTTTTCACGCAAACGCCGTGGGCAGGACGCCGGGCGTGCCGAGGCGGCGCTCGTAATCGCGGATGATCTCCACCACTTCCTGCGGGCTGTCGGTCACGCACACGAGGTCGAGGTCGCTGGGCTTGATGAATTTGTTTTTCTGCGCCAGTTCCTTTTTCATCCAATGCAGCAAACCCTCCCAATGCTCGCGGCCGAACAGGATCAGCGGGAACTGCGGGATGCGCTCCGTCTGCACCAGCGTGAGCACTTCAAAGAACTCGTCCAGCGTGCCGAAGCCGCCGGGCATGAACACGAAGCCGATGCTGTATTTCACGAAGCAGACCTTGCGCGAAAAGAAATAATGAAAATGAATCGGCACGTTGGCGTATTTGTTTCCCGTCTGTTCGTGCGGCAACTCGATGTTCAGGCCCACCGACTTGCCGCCGACCTGCGCCGCGCCCTTGTTGGACGCCTCCATGATGCCGGGCCCGCCGCCCGTCACCACGGCGAGGTTGTGTTTCGCGAGGCCCTTCGAGATTTCCACGGCGGCGCGATAATATTTATCCGAAGGCTTGGTACGCGCCGAGCCGAAGATCGTCACCGCCGGGCCGACGTGGGACATGGTTTGGAAGGAATCCACAAACTCCGCCATGATGCGGAAAATGCGCCAGGGATCCTCTTGAATGAAAGCGTTGCCGTTGCTCATGGCGTTCACAGTAAGCCTGTCCGTGAAACGAAACAAGCCGGAGAATTTCAAATTCTCCGGCTTGTCGAATGAATCCGTTTTTCCAGCTTAAGAGCAGCCGAGGCTTTCGCCGCAGTTCAGGCACTTGTAACAGGCACCGTTGCGGACGACCACGTTGCCGCAGTTCGGGCAGGTCGGCGCGTCCTGCTGGTTGGTGATCATCTGTGTGAGGCTCGCGGCGCGGCGCACGGCGGCGGGCTGTTTTTTCAGCTCGATGATGTCGGTTTCCTCATTGACCGCCAGCAGTTCCGGCACGGGGCGGTTCACTTTTTTTTTGATTTCCTCGGCCAGCCCGGGCATGACCAGCTCCGGCTGGGTGCGCGCGGCGTTGAGGCTTTCGCGGTAGCCGTCGATGAACTGGAGGGCCATCCAGCGGAAGACGTAGTCGGTGATGGACGAGGCGTTGCGGATTTCCGGGTTCTTGGTAAAGCCGCTCGGCTCGAAGCGCTGGTGGGCGAACTTCTTGACGAGGGCTTCCAGCGGCACGCCGTATTGGAGCGCCATGCTGGTGAGGGTGCCGATGCTGTCCATGAGGCCGCCAATCGTGGAACCTTCTTTGGCCATCGTGATGAAAAGTTCGCCGGGCGTGTTGTCCTCGAACAGGCCCACGGTGAGATAACCTTCGTGGCCGGCGATGTCGAACTTGTGCGTGACGGCTTTGCGGGTCTCCAGCAGTTTGCGGCGAAGCGGCTTGCCGGATTCGTTCTGGAGATGGGCGGCGAGGGCTTCCAGTTCCTTGATGCGCGCGGACATCTCGGAGACGAGGACGCTTTCACTGTCGGTCTTGGCGACGCCGTCGTTGGTCTTCTTGGTGTTCAACGGTTGCGAGCGCTTGGAACCGTCACGATAGATGGCGACGCACTTGAGGCCCATCTTCCACGCCTGGATGTAGGTGTCGCGGATCTCGGCGACG
>PLYV01000001.1 GCA_003151855.1 Limisphaerales bacterium
GTGTGGTTTTCCTTGCGTTCCGAAAAATGCGGAACACTTCGGAATCCTGCCGAATCATTCGGAACGTTGCGGACTGATGCAGAACCATTCGGCACGCTTCCGAATCCTGCGGAAGGGTGCGTAACAGTTCCGTTATGATTTTGTGGGTTTTGCTCCATGAAGGTTGCGAGGGGCTTTTTAATTTATCCACAGAATGGATTTTCCGGCCTCGTGCTATAATTTTAGCACACATGAAAGCCATCGGGGAAATCCTCAAAGAGAAGAATCTGCAACTGGACACGGCCAATCCCGTGTTGCAAGGCGGTTTTACCCAAGTCCCCAATTTCATCCTGAGAGATTCCAATTTGTCGCCCGGTGCAAAGGTGACTTATGCCATGTTTTTGAGCTACGCTTGGCACAATGATTCATGTTTTCCGGGGCAAGATCGGCTGGCCGAGGATATGGGCATGAGCCGGTCACGCGTGACCGAGTTTGTAGGGGAGTTGGAAAGATCAGCCCTGATTAGCATTCAGCGCCGAGGGCAGGGGAAGACCAACCTTTACACTGTCCATTTTCAGGTGCAGCCGGCTGTGGATAACAACCCCCAGAAGTCGGCCCGCCGACATCTAGGCGTCGGCAGGCCCACCTCTAGTCGTCAGCCGGCTGACTTCTCTCTATAGAAGAATATACAGATTAAAAATACCCAGTTTTATAGGCAATCTTTAAGATAATCATCATGCAATCACAACAAATCGAATTCATGCAATGGCTTCAAGCCATGTTGACCGACACGAAGCGCCGCGCAGTTTTGCGTGCCCTGTTGGAGCAATATGAATTACCGGTGATTGAAATCGGGCAAACCGCACACAGTTAAGATGGAGCGCACCGCGCTACACAATTTAATCGGTGTCAAGTGACGGCAACTTTATGGTTTGAAGCTGGACGCACTAGAGGAGTCAACGCATGGGATGATTTTGGATCAATTGGAAATATCGATATGAAAACATGATTCCACACGCCGGCTTGGTTGAGTCGGATTCTGATGCCACGTCGCGAAAGTAAGATTGTGCGACACGAAAATATGGCTCGGTTGAGCCATTTCCCAGTATTGTTGAAATCACAACTTCAACACGGCCGCTGCAAGTCGCTTTCCTTTGCCGGTTGATGGAAATATCATGGCTTAAATTTGCATGAGCGATTCAACCGATGCCGATGTTCCTGAAATACTGTTTTTGACGGATATAAACGGACGCGCTTACAAATTGCTTTTCTACGAATACGATACGGCCTGGAAACTTTGGCTTTACGATCGAAAAATCCATGTTGCCAAAGTGGATTGTGTGGTTCTAAACGGGTTTTTGTTCATCGGTAACCTGCAAGTATTTGACGAGGCCAAGGTGTGGCAAAGCGCTTTTAGTCGCTGGTTAGCAGCGAAGTGTGGCCTAGAAGCCAAGACTAGAAACTATCAGCATTTGAACTTGGGAACTCAATTGCTCAATCTTGTGATCCAGCGGGCAAAAGAGCGCAAATTAATCGGAATTACTGGAAACCTGTTTCCGAGGGATCTACAGGTAAATCCTGACTTGCCCAGGTGGTATCGAAGCAAAGGTTTCCAGGTTACTTTGGAAAAAGGCAATTCAAGCGGCACAATTGAATTGAAATTACCTTAATTTCATGCGTTTTCACTTCCCCGGAATTGCCCCTACAACGACCTCTACATACATGGTATGTAGGGGCGCGAAACGCGCCATGCCACCAGCGGTGGCTTAACGGAGCCACGAGTGCCCCCAACGTGTCGTCGGCCAGCCAGCCGACTTCGCGCTTTTTCCGGTGGCTATCGGGTTGCGTCCCGCCTAGTCGTTGGTCCTCACCAAAAAGCGCGAAGTCGGCTGGCCAGTTTCTATCGGCACTGTCCGACGACACGTTGGGGGGACGGGTTCAAAAGATGTCCGATTGGACACACGAGGCCAGGACGACTTCGCAAAAATTGCGGAACAACGAGTTTTAAGGGCGCAACCTCGGTTGCCGGAAAAAGCGCCGCCGCAAAATCGCCAATGTAATTCCCCCCTTTATCGCCCCCCCCGGATCGCAAATCGCAAATCGCATCCCGTTTCTGTGTTCGTTTCGTCGCCGCCCTCTTCCCATTATACCGCCCATAGCCGTCAAGGTCGCTCCGCGATGCTCCGCTCTCTTGACTGCGGGCGGTGCGTCCAGAGTGCGGGCGTCTTACGAACGCAACCGCACAAAGGTCGAAATTATTAACAATTAACTAAATACTTCTATGTCATACATCACAGACTTTGAAGGTGATTTATCAAAGAAGCTTAACAGCCACGAGGAGATTTCGTCAGTGGTTCACTGGGTTTCGGAGAAAATCTTGGAGAGCTACAAGCACGGCATTATTGCCGGAAAAAAAGGCTCACAGAAAACACGCAAGGAGCAGGACAGCTCCGCAGTTTCGTCCGCAGAAGCCAAATAGTCGCAGGGCTTCATTATCAGGTTAATGAAATTACATGCCCCAGCCAAACAGCGTAAACACCGACCCCATGTCAAAGTTCTGGCTTGGAAAGTTCTACATGACGAGCGAAGCAGGTTTGAAGCTCGATAAGGAAGACGCGCTTATCGCCCTCCGTCGCCACCACAACGGAGATTGGGGCGACATTTGCGCCGAGGACAGAGAGGCGAATGAAACGGCTCTCAAAATCGGCGGGCGACTGCTTTCAGTATATCACGACCGCAAAGGCGTGAAGTTCTACATTATCACCGAAGATGACAGAAACACGACGACCGTGCTTCTGCCATCTGATTACTAATCTAAAATATATTTATGGCTATTGACCAACAAGACCTCGAACAAATTGAGCGCGTCATTTACAAGAACGGCGACGACATCGCCATGTCCATTGGTCGCTCGTTCGAGCGACTTGAGGAACGCATTGATAGCGCCGAATCTCGCATCTATGGACGCCTTATCGAGCTTGAAGATAAACTGGAAACGCGCATAGACGACAAGTAGCTCGTCGCAAAGAAGACCCCGCCATTGACGGCGGGGTTTTTTCGTGGCGCAATTTCGTGGGGGGGGGGGGCGATTCCCCGTTACCCCCAAACCCCCTATGCCGGAGGCCACATCGCAGTTCTGACCTCCCCCAAAGGGGGCTTCATCGAGTCGGCCCGATCGACACCACTTTTGAATGTGAACACATTATCCTCAACACCGGTGGCTGGCATCCCCCGCCGCGTGCTACAATAAAACTGAATTCTTCGGGTTTCGGACTCAGCCGCCATTACCCCGTTGGCTCGCACCCAACAGCGTTTGCCAATGGTTTCGCCACAGCCATTGATTCGCCTCTGCGCGGGCGGCGTCTCATCTGTCAACCATTCCTACCACAACCGGGGAATGGTCGAATGGCCGGGAGTGGCGGTTGAATTCGCAATCATGAATGACGATTCCATTTTAATCGGCACACAGGAAATCTGGGGAAGCACCGTTCCTTTCGGTATTTCGCTGCCTGATTTACGCCAGCACATCTACGTCATCGGTAAAACCGGGTCCGGCAAATCGACATTGCTGCGCAACATGATTATTCAGCACATCGCGCTGGGTCATGGCGTCGGCCTGATTGATCCGCACGGCGACCTAGCTGAGGAATTGTTGAATCACATTCCCCGCTGGCGCACCGATCATCTGGTCTATTTCAATCCGTCAGATTTGGAATATCCCGCCGCTTTGAACTTGCTGGCGAACGTGCCGAAGGACGAGCGGCATCTGGTGGCGTCGGGCATCGTCGGCGCGTTCAAGAGCATCTGGCCGGATTCATGGGGGCCGAGGATGGAATACATTTTATACAACGCCATCGCCGCCTTGCTCGATTGTCAGAACACTTCCCTACTGGGCGTGAACCGGATGTTGACCGACGAAAAATACCGGGACTGGGTGATCCGGCAAATCCAAGACCCGTTTATCAAGGAATTTTGGGAACGTGAATTTGCCAGTTACGACGAACGTTTTCGCCGTGAAGCCATTGCGCCGATACAAAACAAGCTGGGTCAGTTCATGTTGAATCCGGTGATTCGGAACATTCTCGGCCAGGTCCAATGCAAGGTGAACTTCCCTTTCATCATGGATAACCAGCGGGTGTTCATTGCCAATCTGTCCAAAGGCAAGATCGGCCACGACAAGGCAAACCTGCTGGGTTCGTTGCTCACCACGCAGTTTCAACTGGCGGCGATGCGCCGCGCCGGCCAGCCGGAGGACGAACGCCGGGATTTTTACCTGTTCATTGACGAGTTTCAAAATTTCACCACCGACAGCTTTGCGGCGATTCTGGCGGAGGCCCGCAAATACCGGTTGTGTCTGACACTTTCGCATCAATACGTTGACCAGATTCCGCTGCCGATCCGGCAGGCGGTGTTCGGCAATGTCGGCACGCTATTTTCGTTCCGTGTCGGCAACACGGACGCCGAGGTGTTGCAAAAGGAGTTTGCCAACGCGTTCATTGCCCAGCAATTCGTGGATTTGGAACGATTCAATGTGTTCACCAAGATTCTGGAGGATGGCACGAACAGGGAACCCTTCAGGGGCGTGACGATGCATCCGGTGGACAACAGCCGGGGCAGGGCGGTGGCCCACATCCAGAATTCACGGTTGAAATTTGCAACTCCCCGCCAGGCAGTCGAACAAAAGCTGAACCGGCTGCCTATTTCCAGTTCCGGCACGATTCCACAAAGGCGGCAAAATCATCATTTTGCAGGACTTTGATGTTTTCCCATACCGCGCGCGGAATTGGCAGGGAAAGAAATTGCACGATGTCCCGGCGCAGTCCGTCCAAATTGACCACCAGTTGATCGTTCATGGCGTAATACACGCTACTGATATGCGTGATGACCAAGGTGACAAAGGCTTTTTCTGATTCCGTAATCGGTTGTTTGCTCGTGTCTGCTTTCGCTGCCAGGACCCGTGTCAGGGATTTGTCATTCACAAAAACTTTCCAGACTTCGCGGTGATTGGCCGTGATGGAAAGCAGGTTGGCGATCCGCCGGGTTTTGGCTTCCGAACGAAAAGCCTTTGCGGCAATGAAAAAGCTGCCAACAATGCCGAAGGTGCTCAGAAGATTGACCGAATTGTCTGCAAGCCATGCACTAAATCCCATGCACACATCATACCATACATCACACTGTCTTGGGAATATCCCGACGAGCGCTCACCAGCACCCGGCGTGGCAGGCGGATGATGCGTTCGGTTGGGGCGCAGCCGGCAGTGGTTGGCAATTTTGCAATCACGGCAGCAGTGATGTCTTCCCCAATGATGGCGAAATCGCCGTCCTCCAGTTCCCAAACGTCAGGACACCCCTGGCAACCGGCGCATTGCACGCCGTTGCCCTGCGGATCAAGTCCTAAACGTTTTACGAACATACAAACACCTAACACTAGTTAGGTGTTGAGTCAAACCAGAATCAGTTATTTATTCACTATGGCAGCCAAATCACGGAAGACCGTTTGCTCAAAAGTCGCAAAACTGTTGAAGGCAGAACGACAGCGGCAAAACCTGTCCATGACCGTTGTAGCACAGCGGGCAGGGTTGTCGCAGCAAAGCGTTAGCTATTTGGAAAGAGAAATGAGAATGCCCACCTTAGATACCCTGTTGCGAGTTGCTGATGTTTTGAAAATCCCATTGGAGAACGTCATTGCTGAAGCTCGCAAGCCTGCTAAAAAATAATTTCTCATGCTAAAATGAAACGGTGACTCGACTTCCCCGCTTCAAACGCTCGCCAGACATCCCACCGCTCCGGTTAACCGACCGTGACGGTGATATTTTGAAATGCCTTCTCCGTCACCGGTTCCTTCGTTCTGACCATATCGTGTCGCTGTGTCCCGGCAGTCGGCAGCAGGTGTTGCGGCGATTGCAGCGGCTGTTTCATCATGGCTACTTGGAACGGCCACACTGCCAGATTGACTACTATCATAGTGGTTCTCGCCGAATCGCCTACGGCTTGGGCAACAAGGGGGCGGCGTGGTTGAAACACACGCTGTCGCTTTCCTTCCATCAGCTTGAATGGAAGCCAAAAGGCAATGTCGGTCGGCTATTCCTTGAACATGCCCTGTTGGTTTCCGACATCATGGTGTCCGTTGAAGTGGCGTGCCGGAACCGCAACAACATCCGCTTGCTGTCGCCGGATGATTTGCGGATTAAAAACATGCGAGAACCGTTTCAATGGAGGGTGGACATCGGCCAGCGGCAAAACATAGGCGTCATTCCTGATCGGGTTTTCGGTTTGGACTTTAACGGCCAGCAATCCTGGTATTGTCTCGAAGCCGACCGTGGCACCATGCCCATCACACGCAGCAATCTTAACCAGACCAGTTTCCAGCGAAAGCTTCTCGCCTACGAAGCGACATGGTCGCAAAACCTTCACCGCACGCGGTTCGGTTGGCAGCGTTTCCGCGTGCTGACCGTCACCACCAGCAAACAACGGGTTCAAGGAATAAAGGATGCGTGTCATGACTTGGCGCACGGACATGGCCTGTTTCTGTTTCTGGATGCAGCGGCATTGGCCGCACACGGCGACGTTCTCGCCATCCAGTGGCAGACCAGCCGGCCGGAAAGGACCAACTTGCTGGCATGATAAAATCGTGAGGCATTTCCGTCCGGCTCAAATAGGTGTCCTTAAAGAATCATGGGCTATCAAAGCTACGGCTAAAAGCGACGACAATGAGCGGGGTAGCCGCCCCTATATGCAATGCCAGCAATGGACTTTGGATTTGGTATGCCAATGCAACCCCTCCACCCACGAGAGCCAGCAATGCCCTCGCGAAATAAAACCTCAACAGAAGGTAACGCATCGGCAATTTGTTTGGCGCACGCTGGATGCATGAGTTCAGCCTGACAATTTCAACTGCCAGGCTGCCAACGAATCCCCATAAAAATATGTTTAGGCCGCTCATTTAATCCAAATCCGGCCTTTGACGAGTCTTTTCAAGGGTGGTGCCCATTACTTAGGCATTCCGTCTTTCTCCACCCACTAGCGCCGCCGGATTGTATGCAAATTCGCAAATTGTCAATGGGGAGTCAAACAATTTTTTGCTTTTTTTACATTTTTTTATGAAATGGGTTCACGAAAAATTGGTATTTAGCTTCACAATTAATCGAAGGCACCCTCCCCAGCGCAAAAGTCAGCCTTTATTGCCCTTTAATTTGACAGATTTTACAATGTGTTGCCTGCTAGTTTGCCCCTCTAGTTTCTTTTTTTGCTTCGTGCTAGGGTGCGATCAGATGCCGGATTCCCCGGTATTGTTCCCCCAAAACAGCACATTGAAAGGAGTCATCCTATGCCTAAAAAACCGTTCGTAGATTTTCGGGAAGTTCGTTCCCGAATCACCATGGAAAACGTCCTGCAACACTACGGTGTTCTCGACACCTTCAAACGCACCGGCGACCGCTTGAGCGGGCCTTGTCCGATTCACGGCGGTAGCAACCCCACGCAATTCCGGGTTGATACCGAAAAAAACCTCTGGAATTGCTTCAGCGAATGCAAACACGGCGGCAACGCCCTCGACTTCATCGCCAAAAAGGAAGATGTGTCCATTCACGACGCGGCTCTCAAAGCCTGTGAATGGTTCAACATCCCGCTGGACGAAGTTAAGTCCAATGCAAATGCCGCGCCAGAGTCCGGGGAAAATCCCCCGGCACCCGTCGCGAAACCTAGATCAGCACCGCCGCCTAAGTCGGAAGACACCACCCTCAATCCTCCCTTGAAATTCAAGCTGGAGAAATTGAATCGCGCCCATCCGTATTTTGCGGAACGCGGTCTCAGCCAGGAAACCGTCATTGATTTTGGCCTTGGCTATTTCACCGGCGACAAGGGGCTGATGATTGGTCGCATCGTCATTCCGATTCACAACATCAAAGGTGAAGTCGTTGCGTATGCGGGACGTTGGCCGGGTGAGCCTCCCGATGGCACGCCGAAATACAAACTCCCCACCGGTTTCAAAAAGGGGCAGGAAGTATTCAATCTGGACCGTGCCATCAAAGAAATGACGGAGCGTCCGTTGATCATCGTCGAAGGATTCTTCGATGCCATCAAACTCCACCAGCACGGCTACCGGAATGTCGTTGCCCTGATGGGCAGCACCATGACGGCCATGCAGGAGGATTTGATTCGTCGGAACACGAACCCGAACAGTCACGTCGTCGTCATGTTTGACGAGGACGAAGCGGGCAAAGCCGGCCGCGAGGAAATCGCTGCCCGGTTGTCCCGGTTCTGTTTCGTGAAAATCCATGTGTTTGACCAACCCGACATGCAACCGGAACACCTGACTGCCGAAGAAGTGCAGCAGTTGTTCCAGTAAAAAAGGAGACGTCATGGATGTTCTTTGCACCACCTGTGGCGAGCCGTGGGATGTTTATCATCTGCGGCACGACGCCATCCACGAGACTGACCTCGATCATGCGGAAGCCAAAGCATGGTCGAGGCTGTCTCCGCAACTGCGCCTTTCGCAGCGGTATCGCGACAAGTTCAAGGCCGCCGGATACGAATTCGGCACCAGCATCATGAATGTGTTGCGGTGTCCGGCCTGTCCCAAGGGCGCCCAGCCCGATCCGGACAAGGCCGTGTTGAAAGCCGGCATTGTTGAAATCCTCGGCGATGACGAAGACGGAATCGCCGCCACGCTGGAGGACTTGCGACTATGAGCACGCGCACCAGTCCATCCCTGCCACTAGGGCAGATTGTCGCCACCCCCAATGCGCTCGCCCACATCACCCAAACTGACATCACGCTGGCGCTCGCGCGTCATGTCGTCGGCGATTGGGGCGATCTCTGTGCTGAGGATAAAGAAGTCAACAATCAGGCCCTAGCGGAAGGAATGCGGATTTTATCCGCGTATCAAGCCGCCAACGGCACGAAATTCTGGATCATCACGGAGGCTGACCGCTCGGTTACGACGGTCTTGCTGCCGGAAGATTACTAAAACCATACCTCCCTTTTGCGGGGAGGTTTTTTATTTGTGATTCAATTCTGCCGCTCGCCACCAAATAAAATGCCTAGAAATGTAGGTTTTTTTGGAGTCTGATCCAGATCTTCAACGATTTTAACTCTCGTTTACTATTCGGCACGGGCACGTCGCCGACGGGAAGGTAAATGGAGCCAAAACCAAGTCAGCCTCGTCTTTTTGCTGGCGTGCTCAAAAGTGCTGCTTGAGTCTGGCCACGTAGTCTGAAATCATATTGCAATTGTCTTTTGGCACATTTATAGAGACGATTAGCTCCATATTTTTAACAAAAGCACGATGCAGCCACCATTTTCAATGAGCGGATTTATTGACGGCTTACGCCGCCTAATCATCAGTCACGGCACGCACGATGAAAAAGCTTTCCGGCAATCCGCAGAAAGTCTTGTGCGGGAGCTGGGTGTCACCAATCGTCCCGACGAAGCCAAGGCGTTAAGAGATGCAATTTCCCTTCTCACACTCAATGGTTCGCAATTATCGGCAAATTCTTCAAAACTGCCTTCGGTAACAAATCGGAATGGCGATCCAGTTTTATCCATTCTCAAACCCAAAATCAAAAAGGAAGCAGTTTTTCTATCGAATGATGCACAAAAATCTCTCAAATTGATCATCGAGGAAAATCAAAATTCAAACCGACTTGCAGAAGCCGGACTTTCACCTCGTCGGAAAATTCTTTTTTGGGGTCCTCCCGGTTGTGGCAAAACGGTGACTGCGGAACTACTTGCGTCAGAACTCGGTTGGGGATTTGGCGTCGTCAGACTCAGCTCGCTCATTAGCAGTTTTGTCGGCGAAACCTCATCAAATCTCCAAAAGGCGTTTAACTTTGCCAACGCAAATCAGATGATTTTACTTTTCGACGAGGCTGATGCGATTGCAAAAAACAGAGAAGACCGAAATGACGTTGGCGAGCTAAAGCGAGTCGTTAATAGCTTGCTCCAGTGCCTAGATGAAATTGTTCCGAGAAAAAGTATTATTATTCTCGCAAGCAATCATCAACATTTGTTCGACTCTGCAATTTGGCGGCGATTTGACGATGTTGTCGAATTTGGTCTTCCTTCAGCAGAATCGAGACTTGCTCAATTGAACTATTTAACAAGCGGACTTCACTTGGATGGCTCAATTAAGGAAGTCGTCAAAGGAACTGCGGGCGCATCATTCGCCGAAATCGAGCGTTCAGTATTGGATGTTGCGAAGTTCAAAATTCTGAGCAATGCGTCCTCCGTTGCCGCGAAGCAAATAGTTTCTGAACTTCAGTCGTTACGGAAAAAGCGCATTGCGGCGAGTTCCTTGCGGCCCCAGCGAAGATGAATGCAGAATTCCCCCCATTTGCCTTAAGAGCGCCGACTATAGCCCGTCTCCGACCGGCCAAGGGGCGGTTTGTGCCTCAGTCTCCTATTGATTTACAAAAAAGCGCTGAAAAGTCACGCCTGCTGCGTGCTCAAGTTCAGATGATCCAAAATCATGTTCGGACTCTTTCGCCTGAGCAGAAACGAGCCGTATTCTTAAAGCTTAAACATGATCGTCCGCTACGTGTTCAGGATTTGGTTGGCACCGGTCTTCGCCCCATGTCCTCGATGAACGGAACCGAAACACTGGTGATTCCACGCGAAGAACATCTAGGAAAGCTTGATAAGAGACTGGAAGGAGTCGAAACCAATCAAAATCCCAATGAAAAACCTGCCGGACAAGACTTGGGAATGGCAATAACCGCGATTGAAGAAGGCTCTCCTCTTGATCGCCTTTCGCCAGAGCTAGCGGGTAAATATGAGACGCTAATAACAGAGAGTTTTTTAATCTACGAACTCGAAGTAACAAGTTTTAAGTCCAGAAATGCCACGAGACGAAAAGAAGTAGAGCAAATAGTTTCAAACATTCGATCATTTATAGGGATGATTGAAGGTCGCATTTACGAAGTTGATTACGCAGGGGATGGTGCGAGAGTTTTGCTATCATCTACTGGAGCAAAGTTTCAACAATTAGTGGAATTCCCGCAATGGCAGCGAACGATAACATTTTTCGATGGAAGACCTGCTTTTCAGACGTTTCATCACGTCGTCACAAACTTTAACATTAGCAACACGAACATAGTTCCTCCAGCGGAGGATGCCGAAACTATATGCATAATTGACAGCGGCATTGCTGCGGGTAATCCACTTCTAGCCCCTGTTCTTAGACGAGATTTGTGCAAAAGTTACGTTGAGGGATGCGAACCAACGGTCGATGAGTTGGACCATGGGTCTGGGGTTGCATCTCTTGCCGCCTATTATGACATCGACCCGACTGCCGGAGCGACTTTACGGGCTAAAGCTTGGATTGCTTCTGCGCGAATTCTTACTGAAGCCGGATTTTTGGACAAAGTTGAAACAGACAGCGAAGGGGTTATGCGAGTCCGACACGCTCGCTTATTGTCGCAGCTTCTCCGGGAAATTGTTTCGGATTATCGTCCGCGAGGAATCAGGATATTTGTTCTAGCCTTTAATATAGTTGGACACTACTGGAGTGAAGCAAATAAGGGCGTTGTTTCTCGCAACGCGTGGGTGGCGCGGACAATCGACCAGCTAAGCAAGGAATTTGACGTCGTTTTTGTGACAATTACCGGGAACATTGACGCTGGTGAAGTGCAAGAACTGCATGCGGTATCACCTTATCCAGCATATTTTTCAGGGCCTTTGGCTAAAATTCTAGACCCAGGCCAAGCTGCGTTAGCCGTAACATCTGGATCCATCGCACATTCCTCTAGGGTAGCAGTTGCGAATGCTGCTCCGATAGCCGACGAAGGAAAACCCTCGCCGTTTACAAGATCTGGCCCTGGATTCGCCGGAGCAACAAAGCCCGATTTCGTCGAGCGAGGAGGAAACTTTGTCATTGAGGTAGGGACGGGGCGGGTTTTGACAAACCAAACCACGAGTATTTTAATGGCGAGCAACAAGCTTACTCCTGCGTTGAAGTCTGACGTTGGGACTAGCTTTTCAGCGCCTCGCATCGCACATCATCTTGCTGTTATTGCACACGAATTACGCCAAATAAATGTTGAGCCAAGCAGCGCACTGTTGCGAGCTCTGCTGGCAACATCATCCGACAGCCCCAATCACACTCACTCTTGGTGCGAAACAACTTTGGGAAGCTGTGAGGCGGCCCTTTCCGTCATTGGGCATGGCTTACCTTCAGGAATCCGCGCATTGGAATGCTCCCGCAGTTCGGTCACATTACATTATCAAGGGTCTCTGGAAGTAGGAAAAGTAGCACTATTTCAAATACCAGTTCCAATCGACCTTGCTGACGTTGGACGTGGGATAAAAAAAATAATTGTGTCAGTTGCAACAACTCCGTCTGTTCAGAAATGGGGACTTACGGATTATTTGGGTGCTGAATTACGTTTCCGATTATTCCGCGGCGACGAGAATCCGACAGATGTTTCAGCATTCATGGCTCTTGAAGTAGGATCAACCCAAATCCGTCCAAACGTTGGCGACCAAAGCGGTGAACTTGGTATTACTGCTCGATCTAACGGAACCCTCCAAAGAGAATGTTTTATTTGGAAGCAGCATTCGCGCGAATACAGCGCCCATCCTTACACATTGGCGATTGCGCTGACCCCGTCCCAATGGCTTGATTCAGGTGAATTTGTTCCGGTTGCAGTTGCGGTTCGAATTGAGGACGAAACAGGTGTATGCAATACCCTTTACGCTTCAGTTCGTGCTTCTGTAACAGCCGAGGTTCAGGCACAAGCGTAGACTCTTGATTTGGTCGCAACCATAATTGCGCGCGCGGCTGGTCAAACTCATCGCAGCTTGCGGCGCGCTCTACATTAACAATCCGCAACCGGCCATCCCCGTCATGTTGTCAGACGAAAGCTGACTCACCACACCGCCCGCGAATTTCCATGGTTTGCGGGCTTTTATATATTCCCCCACCGGCATCCCTTCACAAAACCATGGGGTTCGTGCTAGGATACAAAATGGAGACGGCTAATCTTCTATTAGCCGTAAGCAGTTCTTCAAATTGCATTCCCCCTGTCCGCTGTAAAACGCCGTCCGCGCTCACAGCCACAGTCCATCAACCGAAGCGAAACCCGCTTCGGCGGGTTGGACGGCAGAAAAGGAAAATACCATGAATGCTCACACGCTCTTTCACGAACTGGTGCACGCTACCGGCCACGAGTCGCGGCTGAATCGCGCCTCGCTTACGGAAAAATCCGGTTTCGGTTCCAACCCCTACTGCAAAGAGGAACTCGTTGCAGAAATTGGTGCAGCGTTTCTCTGCGGCCAGGCTGAGATTGTCGAGCGGACGATTGATAATTCCGCAGCTTATGTCCAGAACTGGCTGGAGCAGTTGCGGAATGACCGAACATTGATCGTCCAAGCAGCGGCGCAGGCGCAAAAAGCAGCGGACTTCATTCTTGGCAATGGCCCGGAAAACGTCGCGGTGAAAACCTCGACCATCGCCACACCACCGCCAATGGTTGCGGAGGTGTGCGCATGAAAACCATTCATCCCAAGGAATTCAAAGTGATGGCGCTCCGGGATTGTCCCGTGCCCAGCGACATGCTGGTATGCGAGACGCCACAGCAGGTGGCTGACTACTGGCGGTTGCACATTGCCACCGCTCCAGTCTTCAATCCTGAATGCGAGTGCATGGCGGTGCTGATGTTGAATACGCGCAACCGGGTGAAGGGTCATCAGTTGCTCACCATCGGCACGCTTGACACCATTCTGGTGCATCCGCGTGAGGTGTTCCGTTGCGCCATCATCGCGGCGGCGGCAAAAATCGCGCTGGCACACAACCATCCATCGGGAGAGTCAAGTCCCAGCCAGGCGGACATCACCGTCACCCGCGATCTGATCCGCGCCGGCCAGCTCCTTAAAATTGAAGTGATTGACCATGTGGTCATCGGCTTATGTTGAGTTCCCAATA
>PLYV01000317.1 GCA_003151855.1 Limisphaerales bacterium
GCCGCGAACGCCGGCGAAGAAGGCAGCGTCATCGTTGACAAGGTCAAGAAGGCCAAGGGCAACGAAGGTTACAACGTCGCGACCGGCGTTTACGAAGACCTCGTGAAGGCCGGCGTGGTTGACCCGAAGAAGGTCACCCGCAGCGCGCTCCAGAACGCGGCGTCCATCGCCGGTCTGTTGCTGACCACCGAATGTCTCATCACCGACCTCCCGGAGAAGGAAAAAGCTCCGGCCGGCGGCGGTCACGGCGGCGGCATGGGCGACATGGGCGGCATGGGCGGATATTGATTCGCCAAGGGTCAGGAGAACCGAGAAATTACAGACGCGGTCGGAAGCAATTCCGGCCGCGTTTTTCTTTTCCCGACGGCGGGCAGAATGCCTATCATTGGTGGCATGAATTGCATCGTCACCGCCGGGCCGACGTGCGAGCCGCTGGACGACGTGCGCCGGCTCACGAATTTTTCCACGGGCCGGCTCGGCACGGAACTCGCCAATTTTCTCACGGCGCGCGGCCATCGCGTGACGCTGTTCGTCAGCGAAGCGGCGACTTATGCGGGTGAACGCCGGGCGACAGCGGTGAAAACCTTTTCCACCACGGCGGATCTGCGCGCGAAGCTGAAAGCCTTTTCCGGCAAAAAGGTGGAGGCCATTTTTCACGCGGCGGCGGTGAGCGATTTTGCGTTCGGCCAAATCTTCGCAGAAACAAAATCCGGGGAATTTGCCGCGCTCAAGGCGTCCAAGAAGATTTCCACGCGCAAAGGCAGCCTGCTCGTCGAACTGGTGCCCACGCCGAAAATCATCGCGGCACTGCGCGGCTGGTTTCCGAAGGCAAAAATTGTCGGCTGGAAATTCGAGGCGGACGGCCAGCGCACCGATACCTTGCGTGCGGCAAAAAAACAACTGGCGGATTGCGCGACGGATTTCTGCGTGGCGAACGGGCCGGCTTACGGCAGGGGGTTCAACTTGGTTTCAGCAGACGAACAGAAACATTTTGCGGACGCGCAAAAATTGTTCGCCGCTTTGGAAAAGATTTTTTAACCACGAAATACACGAACTACACGAAAAGTGGACGGACGAGGAAGATTTTATTTTTGTGTGGTTCGTGTATTTCGTGGTTGAACTTCAGGCTTCAAAATTCCTCAACTGTTTCAGCCCCATTTTCATCGGCAGCCAGCCGATGATGCCGGACAGCACGATGAAGCCAGCGATGCTCGCGATCACCCAGTCGCTGTGGCTGTGGTAGCCGCCGCCGCCGAACACCAGCAGCGCGAGCGACGCGATGATGTAAATGGAGCTTAAAACGAAGCACAGCGTCCCGCCGAAGCCGCTGACGATCTTGTTCGGGTTTGTCTCCTGCACGTTCGGATACAAAATGCCGAGGCCGACGGCGAGGCCGTTGAGCGCGAAGGTCATCACGGTGACGACCGCGCCGAAGAAGGCGACGTCGTCCCACGGCATTTTCAGCAGATAGCACGAGAGCGTGACGAGGCCGAGCGTGACCGTGAGCGAGGCGGCGCTGGCGAGCCAGTATTTTGTCATCACGACGCGCGCCAGCCCCATCGGCGACATCCCGACGATCCACATCCGCCGGCCTTCGAGCGAGAACTGCGGGAACACAAACCGCGTGGTGACGGATGCGAGGTTGAAGGCGCACGCGCCGAGGTTGAGGAACGCGACGGCGTGGATCCAGAACGGGCTGGTGAGCTGGTGCGTGAAGTTGCGGAGGTTGATGATGTAGGCGCCGAGCAGGCCGAAGAACATCACGGACTGGCCCCATTGCGTCGTGTCGCGCCAGAACATCCGCACGTCCTTCACGGCGACCGCCCGCGTGTCCGGCGCGAGCCAGAAGATTTTGGCGAACAGTTTTTCCAGAAGGCCCGGCGCGGCGGAATTTCTTTTTTCCGTCTTGAAAAAATTAAAATTAAACATTCCGCCCGCGCGGCTTTGCACCGCCGAGGCCGTGCCGTAAAACAAATTTCCAAACCGCGTGAACGCGATGCTGCCGAAGAACAGCGTGTGGCTCAACAGCACCGAAGCGAAAAACAGCGCGTGGCGCGGGATGCCCTCGGCCCATTGCAGCACCGCGCTGGAGAGCCAGTAGCTCGGCAGGAACGGGAACATCGTGAAGCGCGTCTTGGCGAGCAGTTTGTCCAGCGCCTCCAGCGTGCGCTTGTCCAGCAGCTCGTCATCCACGGGGTTCGTCTTCCACCAGAACGCCACGAACGCCAGCAGCACCACCGCGAGCAGCAGCAGCACGATTTGAAAACTTTTCCGGTCAAGATGCCGCCCGATGACGATGGCCGCCGCCGCACCGAACACGCCGGGCAAGATGATGAACAGCCCCATCAGCAGCACCGTCACCGGATAAAAATGCCACGGCAGATCGCGCACCAGCCCGAAGGCCGCCAGCAGCGGCGCGATAAGAAACAAAAACGCCCACGACGCCANNGACGCCAGCACCGTGGATTCGATGAATTTCCAGTTGAAGATGGTCTGCGGCGGGACCGGCAGCGTGAGCAGAAACGCCGTCTCGCGGTTCCGAAACAGGTTCGTGTAGGCGATGACAAGGTTGCTCAACAGCAGCAGCGCAAACAAAAAGGCGAACAGCGTGTAGAGCAGCCGCTCCGTCAGCACCGCGCCGAGGCCGGGAAACTTGGCCATGAATTTCATGCCGTGGTAAAACAGCTCGAACGCCAGCACGAGGTAGCCAAGGATGAACGCGCTGATGATGCCCGTCAGCAGCCGCGACTGCGAGCGGATGGCAAGCAGCCGCCGCCACGAATAGATGGCGTTCGTCCGCAACAACAGCAGCAGTTGCGAAGATTTGAGCCGGCTCGCCAGGGTGAACACGCCGCAGAAATTAAGCCGTCCACGCGCCGGACGCAACGGCAGAAGCAATTCACGAATGCGCGCTCACTTGCTGCCAGGCTTGACGGCAGGAGTTTTAGCGAGGTCGGGCGGAAGATTGTTTGGGTCAAACGTCTCGACTTGCAGCGCGATGAGGCTGACGGTCGGCACGCCAAGGTTCACCGCGCCGTTGGAACGGTCCACGACCATCGCCACGCCGGCGACGGTGCCGCCGTTGGCGCGAACGATGTCAATCGTCTCCTGCACGCGGCCGCCCTTGGTCACGACATCCTCGACGACGAGAATTTTCTCACCCGGCGCAATCTTGAAGCCACGGCGGAGAACCAGCTTGCCTTCCTCTTTTTCCACAAAAATAAACCGCCGGCCGAGCTGCCGCGCGACTTCCTGGCCAATGACGAGTCCGCCCATCGCCGGCGCGACGACGGTGACGGCACCGAGCGGTTTGAGCTTGGCCGCGAGCGCCGCGCCGAGTTTTTCGACGGCGGGCATCTGCTGGAGCGCGAGGGCGCATTGGAAAAATTGCCGGCTGTGCAGACCGCTGCGGAGGATGAAATGGCCTTCGAGCAGCGCGCCGCTGTCGCGGAAAACCTGGAGAACTTGATCTTGTGTCATGGCGACAGTTTCAAGTTTTCAGTTTTCATTTTCAAGTTTATCCGCAGATTGCGCCGATTCTCGCCGATTAAAAACCTGTGCCACTGTTCTTAAAATCTGTGCAATCCGCGAAATCTGCGGATAAACTTTGCGGGTGCCGAAGTGGATCAAATTTCTCATCGCCGTCCTGCTGCTGCCGGTTTGCGCCGGTGCGGCACGGGCGCTGTGGCAGGTGCTGCGCAACAGCGGCGGCGCGGATACGATGTGGGTGCCGTTCCTCGGCGGCGCGGCGTGCTGGTGCGTGATTTTTTTCCTGCTGCCCAAGCCGATGTGGGTTTACGTCTTCGGCCACGAATTGACGCACGCACTGTGGACCTGGCTGTTCGGCGGCGAGGTCAAAAAGATGAAGGTCTCCTCCAAGGGCGGCCACGTCCTGATTTCCAAGACGAATTTTGTCATCGCGCTCGCGCCGTATTTTTTCCCGCTCTACGCCATCCTCGTCATCGCCGTGTTTGCGCTCGGCAACCTGATCTGGAACTGGCACGGCTACCTCGTCTGGTTTCATTTGCTGCTCGGCGCGGCGTATGCATTTCACGTTTCGCTGACGATTCATGTGTTGCAGACGCAGCAGTCGGACATCACGAGCCAGGGTTATTTATTTTCCGCCGTGGTGATTTTTATTGGCAATATTTGCGTGCTGCTGTTCGGCATTCCGTTGCTGACCCGGCATCCGGAGCTTTTCAAAATCTGCGGATTATGGGCAACGGAGACCGGAAAAGTTTTCGTCTGGCTGCACCACCTGTTCTGAACGGCAAAAATTGTCAGCAATTCGGACTTGAAATGCTGACGGCTTTGGATTCATCCTTTACGCATGGATTTAGCCGACATCTTGGGACGCGAGCAGATCGTGCCCGAACTCAAAGCATCGAACCGCTGGGAGGCCATTGACGAACTCATCGGCAACCTCGTGGCCACCGGCAAAATCCAGCCCGGCGACCGCGATGCCGTAACCGCCGCCGTCAAGAAGCGTGAGACCTCGATGTCCACCGGCATCGGCTTCGGCATCGGCATCCCGCACGCCTCCACCGACCTGATCTACGAAGTCGTCGGCGCGCTCGGCCGCTCAAGCAAAGGCGTCAACTTCGACGCGCTGGACAATCAGCCGGTCAAGCTCGTCATGCTCTTCCTCGTCCCGCAGGGTCAGTTTCAGAAACATCTCCACACGCTCGCCAACATCGCAAAGCTCCTGCACAAGGCCGATTTCCGCGAAGCCCTGGAAAAATCCACCAGCGCCGAAGCGATGCTCGCCGTCATCAAGGAACACGGCAAGAAGTAAGTCGGCGCAAGGCGTCTTGCCTGCGAATTTGTCAGCGCGTCCGTTTCCGCACAGAAAAATCTGTGTTTCATCTGCGTTCATCTGTGGCTAAAATTTCTTCGTGCTGCCTCACAAACAAATTGAATCGTCCCTGCAAGCCGCCGTCGGTGTCGTTTTGCCGGACGCCGATGTCTCCACCGTTTTAGTCCGTCCCTGCGATCCCAAGTTTGGCGACTACCAGAGCAACGCGCTCATGTCGCTCGCCAAGACGCGGAAACTGAATCCACGCCAGCTCGCCACCGACGTGGTCGCGAAGCTCGATGTTTCCGCCGTGTGCGAAAAAGTGGAAATTGCCGGTGCCGGCTTCCTGAATTTCCGGCTCAAGCCGGCGCTGCTCAAGGAAACGCTCGAAGCCGCCGTGCGCGGCGAGCATCTGTTCTTCGACCAGGCCGCGTCGCCGAAAACCGTCGTCATTGATTTCAGTTCGCCCAACG
>PLYV01000272.1 GCA_003151855.1 Limisphaerales bacterium
TGGATTTGATTTACATTGACCCGCCGTTTAATTCCAATCGCAACTACGAGGTGTTCTGGGGCGAGACCAAGGAGAAGCGCGCCTTTGAAGACCGCCACGAAAACACCAAGGCTTACATAGATTACATGCGCCCGCGCTGCGTGCAACNNTCAAGGTCATGCTCGACCAGATTTTAGGGGAGAATAATTTCCAAAGTGAAATCATTTGGCATCGCACACTGGCAAAAGGTTTGGCCTTCACTGGCTTTCCGAATAATCACGACACAATCTTTCTTTATGGCGGCGGGGATGAAACCACATTCAATCGGCCTTACGATCCTTACGACCAGGACAACCTTGATGAGAAAACTGCGAGCAAGTATTCGCATCGTGATCCAGACGGACGGATTTACCGTCTTGATAATTTGATTAACCCAAATCCAAACCGTCCCAATCTCACTTACGAATTCTTGGGCGTAAATAGAGTTTGGCGTTGGACGAAAGAGCGAATGCAGGAGGCTTATGACAACGGCATTGTTGTCCAGACAAAGCCCGGTGCTGTTCCTCAAATGAAGCGTTATCTCGACGAACAAGAAGGCCGTCCGATTGACACGGTTTGGACGGACATTCCGCCGATTAACTCACAGGCCAAAGAACGTCTTGGCTATCCGACACAAAAGCCATTGGCTTTACTTGACCGAATTATCCGAGCCAGCAGCAAGGAAAACGACATCGTGCTGGATGCGTTCTGCGGATGTGGCACAGCGCTCGTCGCGGCGCAGAATTTGAAACGCCAGTGGATTGGCATTGATATTTCGCCCACCGCCTGCCGCGTCATGGCCAAGCGCCTGCGCGATGTCTGCGGCATCCCCGAAAGCGAACCCCTTTGGAAAGCCGGACGCGGCTTCGTTGTCCGCGACCTGCCGTGGACGGTGGAGAAGCTGCGCGTCATCCCGCCGTTTGAATTTGAGAACTGGGCCGTCATCGCCCTCGGCGGCATCCCGAACAAGGTGCAAGTGGGCGACATGGGCGTGGATGGCCGTATCTTCCCCGTCAGTTCCAGTGCCGCCCCGCGCAAGTCGCAGGAAGGCGAACTCGGCCTGAAAGAACGCTGGTATCCCATCCAGGTAAAACAAAAAGACAAGGCTGGCCGGCCGGACATTGACGCCTTTGAAGCCATGATGATGCGCGAGGACTGCGAGAAAGGCTTCTTCGTGTCGTTCGATTATTCGTCAGACGCATTGCAGGAGATCGAATCTTTCTTCAAGCGCAGCCACAAAGTCATCGTCGCCCTGACCGTGCAGGAAATCCTCGACGAGCACATTGCCAAGAAACTGGTGTAATGAAACGAAAACTATTTAGTTTGGGCCACGTTGAGGTCGCTTATGGCCTTTCGAATGTTTTTGTTCGTGCTGTGAAAGAATTTGAAGAAGCGGACGCCGCAAAATTAAAAATTGATGCAGAATACGAACGGTCAAAGGCTGCGGAACTCATGCCGCGCACGTTTGACGCCATGGCGCAAAGGAATGAGGCCGGTGTAGTTTTGTTAATGTCTGCTGTAGCTGTATTGGAAGATGCAATTAATCAATACGCTTATACATTTCTGGACCCCGATTCTTTTGAAGAACATCTGGGAAATCTCCGGCTACTCACAAAATGGCTCCTGCTGCCACGGCTCTGCCAGAACAAGGAAATTCCGGAAGGGCATCCGGCGATTAATTCTATGCGTGAGCTAATCAAGGCAAGAAACGCGATAGTTCATCATAAACGGAAGGATATGTTGCCCAACTTCAAGCGGGCACAGGAAAAAACTACAACAGAAGTTGATAGATTTTTGGCTGCAAGCCGAAATGCTAAGCACACTGTTGAGGAATTGGTTAAACTATTAACTGATTCGACTGTGAAATATTCTAGCCAGCAGCTTGAAACCGCCCGGAAATATATCAATTCATTGTTGATCGCGTGGGAAGGCTCATTCTATCCAACACAATTTACAGGTGATGACTGGCTGCAACACCGATTTGATGCCAAGACAGTTCAGGGCCTTTATGATGACCTCATCGCCGATTTCAGATTGAAGGATGGAAACAAGCCGCCTCGATGGGATTCTGAAAAAAACGAACCGGTTTCTTCTTGAGACAATAAGTATGGCCCTCAGCCAATGCCACGAATACAGCAGACAAACGAACCAAGAAAGCGCAAACGTCCGGGGCCACATGCCGCAGGCGGATTGCCTTGGGCGGGAATGGATAGTTTTTTTGATGGCAGCGTGCAGACTATTCTCTTAAGCCGCAAAGAATATCTCGGATGGCCAATCAATTGCTGGGAAGCTGTCGAGGATGTTACGCATCAGCATCATCAGATGCCTGGCAGGGGTGCCCCCCGGCTACCGCAAGCAAGAGATGAAGATGAAAAACAAAGGCTGAGGCACATCTATTGGACACGGTTTGCCAATTGTTATAATCGCGATCCAGATTTTGTCGCGCCATTATTTGCGGCGATGACATTGTTCCACGCACTTCAGTCTAAAGCCTGGCCGTTGGCGCGCAAACTGGCTCGTATATCCGTGCTCTCAGAATATGAAGGGAATGTTGACACATCCAGACCGGCACTTCCCCTGCGAAACCCGCGCAAGGCGGAAATGCTCAAGAAATGGTTTGGGAATGAAATTGCCCCCAACCGTATCAGCATAGAAATGAGTCGGGAAAGAAAACGACGGTTAAGGGTTCATGCAAAGTGGCAGGATCACTACGACCATATGAACGAACAAATTGAAGCGCGATTTTTATCCCATACATCAGCCAGCAAATTACTGTAATAGTTGTCGATTCCGTCTCATGGTTAAATGCGACCATGAAGATTTCATTTAAGCGCGAAAGCAAATACACTTTTGATTTCACCTGCAAACCCTTCGGCCTTTTGAAAAAAATCTGGAAAACATTAAAATCTTGGCTTGGTTAGCGCCATACGCTGGGTAACGCGCATCCAAATCCATCATAGTCGCTGCGCTCCAACCTTGGGCTGGATGATGAAATCCCTTCGGGATACCCGTTTTCGCTGCCAACCCACGTTTTTGACCGGTTTTTGGACAAAACCACCCGTTCCGGCTGCAAACTGTCTCTTTTTATACACAGTTACGGGCGTAACTGGAACAACTACGGGTGTCGGTGGAACAACTACGGGCGTAACTGTAATAGTTACGGGTGTCGGTGGAACAACTACGGGTGTAACTGGAACAGTTACGGGCGTCGGCGGAACAACTACGGGCGTATCTGTAACAACTACGGGTGTCGGTGAAACAACTACGGGCGTATCTGTTGCAGTTACGGGTGTCGCCGGAACAGTTACGGGCGTAAATGCAACAACTACGGGCGTCGGTGGAACGCCAATGGGTGGATTTTAGCCTCCCGGCGGGCGGGCAAAGGCGGACGAAAGGTGGCGCTTGAAATTTTTTTACATTATTTTGACAGAAACTTTCTTTTTCTACGTATTACCTTATGTAGACCAATAACTAAAATGAGCACGCCTTTAACCTGGTCAAAGACCAAATATACCTGGTCGAAGAAATTGACCTGGAACGGGCAGGCTCCAACCAACAACAACAAAATGAACTCACATGTCTCATTGGCATATAAGAAAAAGAAAGAGGGCGAAATAATTCCGTTCGCCCAAGGCGTGCATGACGGGCTAGGCGGCCATGCCACGCTGTTCACCTCGCTGCCGGTCACGATGATTGCGCTGCTGGCGGCCATCACGGACTACACCACCAAGTATAACGCCGCGCAAAAGGGCAGCGTGGCGCAGACTGAGGCCAAAATCCTCGCCTACTCAGTGTTGATCGGCCTTTTAAACCAGCTTGCGGCCTACGTCGAGGGCGTCGCCCAAGGCAACCCGGACACCATCCGCGCCGCCGGGTTTGAGCCGGTCGAACACACGCATGTCCCGTCCGTCCCGCCGGTGAAACCGGAGCTCACGTCGGTGGAGAATATCGCGGCCAGCAAGGTTCAACTGCATGTGACGATGCAGCCCAACATCCATTCGATCTTGGTGGAATACCGCACGGGTGCCGGCAACTGGACCAGCGGGGGCGCATTCTCCTCCGGGCGTAATATCGTGATCGCCGGCCTCACGCCGGGCGTGGTGTATGATTTCCGCGTGGCCTTCGTGGGCGGGAACGATGCCACCTCCGAATGGAGCGATCTGGTGACGCATATGTGCGCATGATTTCCGCGCCGGCGTCCGCGCCGGACGGATCACCCCGCCCCCTGGCCCCGCCCGCCGGGCCAGGGGGCAACTTTACTCCGAAAACTTAACCTCATTTTACCATGTCATTCGACCCGACCAAACCCGTGGAGGATTCGCCGCTGGATGCGGCGGAGATGCGCGACCAGTTCAACGGCCTGAAAGCGATCATTGATGACTTGCAAGCGCGGTTCACGCTGCTGGTGCCGGTAATCAACCGGTCGGCGGGCGGCATGTGGACGCTGACTTACCATGGCCCGACGCAGGATTATTGGCAGTTGTGGATGCGTTGCCAAGGCACCGAGGCGTGGTCTAATTTTGGCGAGTTGGAAACCAGCAGCTTTCCCGCGCCGGATGCGGACATTATCCCTGATGGCACGCCGTGGTGGCAGATCAAGCTGTGCGGCGAGGATGGCGATGGCAAACCCAATACGCCTTTCAGCAATATTATTTCCTTCGGTCCCGTGCCGTGAGTGGCTCTCGTTGCCGTGGCTTGGGCCGGTAATTTTTTAATCCCATTTACACCGGGTGGCAATTATTCCAGACCTTCGTCAGAGCTTGGAAATGCGGTAAATCCGGCCCCGGTAATCATCGCTGAAGAGGATGGAGCCATCCGGAGCTTCCGCGACGTCGCAAGGCCGGCCGAGGATGTTGTCTTCGCCATCCAGAAGTGCCACCAGTTTTTGCCGGCCGGTGGGGCGTCCCGTCAAAGGATCGAACATGACCCGCTCGATCCGATAACCGACCTTCTTCGTGGAGTTCCAAGAACCGTGGCAGGCGACAATGGCATCGCCCTGAAAACCGAGCGCGTCGCTTTGCATGAAATTCCAGCCACAGGTCGCCCAGTGCGCCCCGAACATCCAGGCCGGCGAAATGGCTTTGCTGGCGAGTTCAACCAGATTCGAGCGTCCCCGGAATTCCAACCGGGGCAGGCCGTCCGCCACGATGAAGGGATGGCCGTAGAAGCCGCCTTCCCGGTAGAGATTGAATTCGTCCGGGGGAATCTTGTCCGTGAACGGCTGGTGGCCGGGGGTTTCGCCGAGGCTCTGGCCGTAATTATCCGAACCGTGATCGCAGCCCCAGATCTCATTGGTGCCCGGACGCAGCCGCAGTTTTTCCGTATTGCGAATCCCCGAGACAAACAGGCTTTTGGTTTTCCCGTCCAGACTGAACTTCCAGATCTTCTGTCGGTCGGTCGCGGTCTCGTCGGTGGCATTCCCCGAATCGCCGATGGACGTGTAAAACGCGGTCGGGGTGACCAGGATGGAACGCCACCAGTGCGCACCGCCCGACGGCAGTCCGTCCACCACTTTGATTTCTTCGTCCGCCTTGCCGTCATCGTTGGTGTCGCGCGATTTCCAAACCGCCCCGCTTTGGGTGAACCAGAGCCAGCCGTCGAAATAACACATCCCGTGGACGGTCGGCTTGCCGGTCGTGTAATCGGCGATCTTTTCCCAAACCCCGTTGTGTTCGCGTAACGAGATGATGGTGCCGCTGGAAGGTTGTGAAACGTAGAGGGTGTTGCTCTTGCCGAATTCGAGGAACCTCACCTGGCCGATATTTTGCGCCGCCAAGGTCACCTTTAAGCCCGGTCGCACGAGGAAAATGGGAACGTCCGGCCCCCGGTCCGAATTGGTGGCTTGCGCCCTGGCCTCCGGCAAATCAAACGAGCAAATGGCGCAGACGGCAACGATGGCGGATATAAAAACTTTCATGGCAGTATTGGAGGGCATAAGCCTTGGGTTGGATACATTATTATTGCGCAGAATATGACGAGTAGCCGGCCTTGTCCCGCCAGAAGGTGCTGGGTGGTTTGGGATTTCAGACAATTGGTTGTCACGTCAGGCTTCGTCCGCCCGCCAGGAAACTTTTTTCACCTGCGCGTGTTCGGGATGTTTCCCATCGAGGGAACGCAGTTCAAACTCCGCGCCGTCGCGTGTGAGCGTGCAGCGCACCCAGCCGCTCGGCCGGCCTTGCTCGAACACATAGCCGGTCGGCGGCAGATTGATGAGCTGCACGCCGCTGGCGTGCGTCTCGACGTGCCAGTGATGCGTGTGGCCGAAGACAAACGCCTTCACCTGCCGGTGCCGCGCGAACAGTTCCTCCAGCGCCGCCGAATCCTTCAGGCCGGGTATGCCGACGAGGTTGCTCAGATTGTGATGCGCCACGATGATGGCCGGCTGGTCCGGCCGCGCGGCGAGTTCGGTGTTCAACCAATCCAACTGCGCCACCCCCAATTCGCCCGGCGTGATGTCGGTGAGTTCGAGGGAATCGAGCAAAAACCAGTTCGCGCGGGCGCTGGAAAAAATCGCGGCCTGCTTTTGCGGGACGGATTTCAACTTCGTGGCGTCGCGGGGAAAGGCTTTCCAGAAATTTCCCCGCTCGTCGTGGTTGCCGAGCGTCAGATGCAGCGGCGCGAGCGCGCGGACGGACGAAATCAGCTTGCCAAACGTCGCGTAATCTTCCGGCAGGCCGAATTTGAACGTCAGATCACCGTTCACGATGACGGCGGCGGGCTTCACCGGCCACGCCGCGAGTTCGCGCACGCAGGCGGCGAGATGATCCGCCATGTTGACGCCGCTGTTTTTCAACGCGGCATCGGCGGCGACGTGCGGGTCGGAGAAAAAGGCGAAGGTGTGCCGGTCGCGCGATTTGCCAAACAGCCCGGCGTAACTCGCCGGCGCAAAAGCGGCAACCGATCCGGCCAGCGCGGCGCGTTTCAGAAATTCGCGCCGGGAAAGCTGGGATAATGTGACGGGCATGATTTACGTCTTTTGGTAAACGTGCGGATGCAGCACGCCGACGAAGGGCAGGTTGCGGTAGCGCTCGGCGAAATCAAGGCCGTAGCCGATGACAAACAAATCGGGGATCGCAAAGCCGACGTAATCGGCGCGGATGTCTTCCACGCGGCGCGCGGGCTTATCGAGCAGCACGCAGGTCTTGATGCGGCGCGGCTTGAGCGCGCGGATTTTCGGGAGCACGCGGCTCATGGTTTTGCCGGTGTCGAGAATGTCGTCCACCAGCAGCACGTCGCGCCCGCGCACGTCGAGGCGCAGTTCCTTGGTGAAGATCAGCTCGCCGGATTCCGTGCCGCTGCCGTAGCTGGAAACGCCGATGAAATCGAGGCGCAGTGGCAGATTCAAATGCCGGATCAAATCGGCCAGGAACATCACCGTGCCCGACAGCAGCGAGATGACGACCAGTTCGCGTCCGCGAAAATCCTTTTCAATTTCGCGCGCCAAAGTTTTCGCGCGCCGCGCCAGTTGTTCCTCGGTGATGAGAACGCGCTCGACTTCCTTGCGCCAACGCGGTGGGACAGGCGGCGAGGATGGAGGATGGAGGATGGAAGATGGAAAATGGCGGGCGCGTCTGGCCAGCTTCAATCGTCCATTTTCCATCTTCGTTTTCATGCAATGCGTCCCAGCGCTTTGTTCATCTCTTTCACCAGCCATTCGGCTTCGGCGGCGCTGGCGA
>PLYV01000246.1 GCA_003151855.1 Limisphaerales bacterium
TGAAGGCGGACGTGCTGATCATGGAAACGACGCGCGGCAACCGCGAGGTGCCGAAGGAATTTTCACGCGCCAGCGAAATTGACCGGCTGGTCGCGGCCATTCACGCGGCGCAGAAAAAGAAAGGCTGCATCCTGATCCCGTCGTTCGCGCTGGGGCGCACGCAGGAAATCCTGGCGCTGCTGGCCTTGCTGATGCGCGAGGGGAAATTGAAGAAACAGCCGGTCTATATCGGCGGGCTGGGCCGCGTGTTCACGGAGATTTACGACATCGAGGCGGCGCGGACGCACCGGCAGCACACGAACCTGCATCTGAATGATGCTTTGCAACTGGTCGTGCTGGAAAAAGGCGCGGCGGACAACATCAAGCTGAGCGGCGGAAAAATCTTTGTGATCACCGCCGGCATGATGAGCGAGAACACGGCGGCACACACGCTGGCGACGCGGATGATCGGTGACGAGAAACAGAGCATTTTCTTCGTGGGCTACGCGGACCCGGATTCACCGGCGGGCCATTTGAAGGCGGCGAAACAAGGCGAGACGTTTGTGTTCAGCCCGAGTGCCGGGCAGGTGACGAAGCGTTGCGAGGTGCAGGATTTTGATCTGACGGCGCACGCGAACCGGCAGGATTTGCTGGAGCTGGTCGGGCAGGTTTCGCCGCGCGCGATTCTGCTGGGCCACGGCGACGACGCGGCGCGCAAATGGTTTGAGGAGCAAATCACCGCGCGCTGGCCGAAGATCAAGGTCTTCCAGCCGCAGCCGGCCAAGCTGGTTTCGGTTTAAGCCGCATAATCATTTGCCCAAAACAAAACCGCCGGAAGAAATTTTCTTCCGGCGGCTTTTTGTTTTCAGATTTTCAGTGGCCGCTGTTGACGATGTTGGCGAGGTTGAAAATGGGCAGGAACATGCAGACGACCATGCTGCCGATGACCACGCCGAGGAACACGATGAGGAGCGGTTCGATGAGCGACATGAGGCCGGACAGCGTGGTTTCGATCTCCTCGTCGAGGAAGTTAGAGACACGTTCCAGCATGTTATCAATGTTGCCGGTCTGCTCGCCGGCACTCAACATGCGGATGATCATGCTGGGGAAAATGGGGTGCTTGGACAGCGCCTGCGAGATGCCTTCGCCACGTTCGATGTCGAGGGCGGAGGTCTTGATGGCTTTTTCCATCATGGTATTGCCGACGGTGGCGGAGACGATCTGCAAAACTTCGAGGATCGGCACGCCGCTGCGGATGAGCGAGGACAGGGTGCGGGTGAACCGCGCAAGGCAGATTTTGTGGGCGATGGTGCCGAAAATGGGGAGCTTGATGCGCTGACGGTCCCAAAAATCGCGGCCCGGCTTGGTCTTGATGAAATACAGCCAGCCCCAGACGGCGGCACCGGCCAGGACAATCAGGTAAATCAGGTAATGCTGCATGATTTCGCTGATGCCAATCATGATCTCGGTCGGGGCGGGCAGCTTGGCGCCGAAACCGGAATACACGTCCTTGAAGGTGGGAATGACTTTGACGAGCAGAAACACGGTGATGACGACGGCGACGACGGTCACGACCGTCGGATACATCAGGGCGGTCTTCACCTTTTTGCGCAGGCGCTCGCTGTTTTCCAGATAGGTCGCGAGGCGGGAGAGAATTTCCGCCAGCAGACCGCCCTTTTCACCGGCGGCGACCATGGAGACATAAAGGCGGTTGAACGCCTTGGGATGGCGGGTCAAGGCCTCGGAGAAACTTTCGCCGCTTTCCACGCGGGTGCAGACATCGCGAATGGTGTCGCGCATGACCTTGTTCGGGGTCTGCTCGGCCAGCGCCTGCAAGGCTTGGACAATGGCGATGCCGGCGTCAATCATCGTGGCGAGCTGGCGCGTGAAGACGACGAGGTCGTTCAGGCTGACCTTGCCGCCCTTGGTCTGGCCGCGCTTGGCGGTCTTCTCGCGGATTTCGACCACCAGCAGGTTGCGGTTGAGCAGGGCGGCGATGGCGGCCTGTTCAGTGGCGGCCTCGACGGTGTTGCGGATTTCGCGCCCGGTGGCCGTTTCTCTGGCAGTGTAAGCAAATATTGGCATACCTGTGTCCGTGAATAGTTCAATATAGTGGAATTGCAAGCGCAATTGTGTGCGCGAAGGAATACAAGCACGATTTGTTCCAACTGCACCGGGAACAGGAAGGTTCCCGCCGAAAGGCGGTCGGCAAAGACGGGCGCGGATTTTGCGGGGATTATTTCCACTTGTGTAATAGTTGCTTTAAGGAAAAAAGATGTTGTCAACCCGACGGGTTTTTTCTAGGGTGGAACTCAATCGCACCTGCAAGAGGTGTTGGGGTAAACCGTTTTTACCCCGCTTAGTCAGCAAACCAAAACAAACAACATCGGAGGAACAGATGAAGTTTAACATCAATAAATGGACATTGGGTCTCGCCGCCGTCGGAGCCGTCAGCATGGCTTCCGCCGTCCGCGCAGACGACGCACCTAAACTGAGCCCGGTTGAAACCGCGCTCTCCAGCACGGTCATCAGCGGCTACGTCAGCGCATCCGCTAATTACCAGGCCAGCCCCGCTCCCGCCAACGTGGGCAGCTCGATCGCCGGCGCAATTCCGCTGCAAGGCGGCAAGGCCAACGGCTTCAACCTCGACGTGGTGAAGCTCTCCATCGCCAAGGCGCAGGACGAATCCCCTTGGGCGGCCGGCTATCAGGTTGACCTCCTGTTCGGCCCCGACGCCGTCGGCTGGAACCCGTCCCCGGGCGCGGCCAATTCCGAAGTCTCGATCTCGCAGGCGTATGTCGCCTTGCGCACCCCCGTGGGCAACGGCATTGACTGGAAAATCGGCGTGTTCAACACCGTCGTCGGCTACGAAGCCTTCGACACCGCCAGCAACCCGAACTACACCCGTTCCTGGGGCTGGGCCGTTGAACCGACCGAACACACCGGCATCCTCGCCACCTACAAAGTGGTGGATGCGCTCACGGTTTCCGCAGGCGTGGCCAACACGCTCACGGCCGGCATCAACGCCCGCAACCTCTACAAGTCCACCACCAGCAACGAGAACAACGGCGTCTGGAACAAAACCCTCATGGGTTCTGTGACCCTGACCGCTCCGAGCAGCTGGGGTTGGGCTTCCGGCTCCGCCCTTTATGCGGGCATGGTCTATGGCTTTGCCAATTCCGGTTACAGCACCCTCGGCGCCGGCGGCAAGCAAGGCGGCAACCAGGCCAACTACTACGTTGGTTCGACCCTCAACACCCCGTGGAAGAGCGTCACGTTCGGCGCCTCCTTGGACTATGTCCAGAACCTCGGCGGCGGCGCTGTGGGCAACAACCCGTTGAGCATCCATGCCGACGACATCGTTGCTGCGGTGTATAACACCATCAAAGTCACGGACAAGTTGAGCTTCAACTCCCGCGCGGAATACTGGGAGATTGACGGCCAAGGTTCGACCGGGACTTATGTCAATCCGCTCGGCAAAACCCAGCTCGAAACGGGCAGCGACAACGGCATCTCCCTCACCGAAACGGTCGAATACGACCTCTGGGCCAATGTCGTCAGCCGCCTCGAAGTGCGGTATGACCACATCTTGGGTGGCTCTTGGAACTCGCCGTTTTTCTCGGCCGGCTATTTCGCCCCGACGGGCGCAAGCGTGAGCCGCACGGCGGTTGGTCTCTATGCCAACGTCGTTTACAAGTTCTAATCTGAATTAGAATCCTTCGCCCCTGCCGGTTCGCCGGCAGGGGCTTTTCATTTTAGAAACGCGCCGTCTTTAAATAACATATCATCGCATCAAGATGTGTTGATTTTTAATTTGTAAAGCCGCGCGCTTCCCAGTAGCTTTGTCTGCGTCAAACTGAATTAACGCTTATGCGCTTCATCCGCGACATCCTCGCCGCGAAAAAGGCCGCCGCCAAACCGGTCGTCTCCTTTGAATTTTTTCCGCCCAAGACCGACGAGGGCGACCGCGCGCTTTTGGAAAAGCACATCCCCGCGCTCCTCGCCGGCCAGCCCGACTTCTGCTCCGTCACCTACGGCGCCGGCGGCAGCACGCGCGACAAGACGCTGATGATCGTGGA
>PLYV01000267.1 GCA_003151855.1 Limisphaerales bacterium
CGGTCGGCCGGCGAATGAGCGGACGCAGCAACGTTGCGCGTTCAACGTCCGCATATTTCTGGAAATAGCCGAACGCCGCCGCCGGTTCCGTCCAGCCGTAAAAACGCAAAACTGGTTGCTGCAAACGCGGCATCGCTTCCAGCAACGCTTCGTCCAGTGCCATATTGAATGCGGCGTCGCACGGGCCGGAATTGAGTAAAAACCAATTCATTTTGCCACAGATTTACACAGATGAAACACAGATGGAAAATTTATCTGCGTAAATCGGCGAAAGCTGCTGTATTTCTCGATCTGTGTTCAATCTGTGGCTGAAATTATTTCTTCACGCCAATCTGCGGGCAGAGGTTTTGGATTTCGCAATTCGCGCAGTCCGGCTTGCGCGCGTCGCAGCGGCGGCGACCGTGCCAGATGAGCCAGTGACTGAACAGCGTCCAGTCGTTTTGCGGCACCAGCTTCATCAAATCCTGCTCCAACTTCACGGCATCCGTGCCCTTCGCCAGACCGAGCCGATTTGACAGCCGCGTGACGTGCGTGTCCACGACCACGCCGACGTTGATGCCGAACGCATTTCCCAAAACCACGTTTGCCGTCTTGCGCCCGACGCCGGCGAGCGCGTGCAATTCCTCCATCGTGCGCGGCACCTCGCCGCCGAATTTTTCCACCAGCGCGCGGCAGCAATTTTGAATGTTCTTCGCTTTGTTGCGGAAAAAGCCGGTGGACTTCACGGCTTCCTCAATTTCCGCCAGCGGCGCGTTGGTGAAATCTTTCGCCGTGCGATATTTCTTGAACAGCTCCGCCGTCACCATGTTCACGCGCTTGTCCGTGCATTGCGCGGAAAGGATCGTGGCGACGAGCAGTTGCAGCGGGCTGGCATGGTTCAACTCGCAATGCGCGTCGGGATAAACGCGCTTGAGCGCAGAAAGAATTTTCTGCGTGCGGGCAATTTTTTCGGCGGTGCTTTCGCGCGGCATGGCAGGGAAGATTAACAGCGCGTAAAAAGGCGGCAAGTCTTCGGAGCGCCGGCACCGTCCAGGCACGATAACAAACATTCCAAGAATCCCGCCGAGACGGTGCTCGGCGCTCCCAGAAAAAAGCCCGGACGCGAACGTCCGGGCTGCGCGTGGCATAAAACTATTTCGCCGGCAGATTGGTCGTCACGCCCGATGGCAATGAATTGGTCGGCGGCGTGTAACTCCAGGCATTCGTGCCAAAAACATCGCGGGTGGTGAGGTGGCCGGGCAGGCGTGTGAGCACCTTGTCGAACTTGCCGCAATACCAGCCGCCGCCGACCGCCGCGAGCACGACCAGCACGGCGATGATTTTCGGCCACGGGCTTTTCTTTTCCGCAAACGGGTCATGCAAGTCGCGCTGCGAACCCGGCGGCAGCACGGCGATCTGCGTGAGGCTCGCGCCGAACGGCACGTTCATCTTGGCCTTGGCGTTCACCGCCCAACCGTTCGCGTCGAGGATTGGGCCGAGGTTGCGCTTGCGCAGTTGCAGCCACGCCATGACGACCGACGGCATGGAGACGGCAAACAGGAGGCCGATGAAAACCAGCGGGATTTCCCACACCGGCTTGATGTCAAAAATCTTGGTGAAGATCATGCCCAACGCGCCCATCAACGTCGTCAGCACCAAACCAATCGCGGCCAGCGTGCCGGTGTCAATCTTGCTGGGTGCCGGTGGTGCGCCGCCGCCGGTCACGCTCGCGGCAGACTGGAGATTCGCCGTCGCGGCGGCATCGGCGCTGGCGGCGCGCTTGGCCACCTGCGCCTCGATGAAGCGGGCCAGTTTTTTATACGGCGCCCAGAACGCCTGCCGGACGCTGATGGGATTGGCAACAATCTTGGTGATGGTCGCGTCAAAGTCGCGGCCCTTGCGATCGTAGAAAATGCCGTTGCGCCCGACCATCAGATTGTCGTCATCGCCCTGCGAAAGGATGGCGAGGATGCTCAACTTTTCGCCGGTGGCCTTGCGCACGCAGTCCACATACGCGAGATACGCGCCCGCCAGACCGGCCATCGTCGCGTGCTTGCCCGCGTCCTCGACGGTGAGGCACAGGTCGCAACTGCGCTGGTCGAGAAACAACCGGCCCGCCTGAAAAATCGCCGGAATCTTGCGGCTGTAAAAATTTTTGAAGCTGACGAAATTCACGCACAGCGTATAAAGGTCGCGGTTGAACCGAATCAGTTTTTCCACGGCGGCAATCGCGTTGGCCTCCGGCTCCAGCGCCTTGTCTTTGGCGATGAGCGCGATGATTTTTATTTTCGTGTCACCGGCGAGGATTTCGCGCACGCGCTTCAAGCCCAGTTTTTCCACCATCGCGCCGACCTTGCCGGTGGACCATGTTTCAAACGGTGCGAGCTTCGCGTTCACCGCCGCCCAATCGGCTTCGGTGATGGAATTTTTGTCGCCGAGCAGCGGCTTGACGGCGGCGGCTTGCAACGCGGCCAGCGCGACGGCCCAGGCGGGATTCACGCCATCCGCCAGCGGCAACGCCTTGCCGGCGGCGATTTGCGCGAGCGGAAAATTTGCGATTTCAGCGGAGGTGATGGTCAATTCCTTCGCGGCCAGCGCGAGGTATTCAGACTCCTGCCGGTTCAGCGCGGCGATGGCGCGGGCGTCAAACGCGGCGAGCCGGCAGCGCGCGAAAAAGTCGTCCACCTTCACCTTCACCGCTTTGACGACGGCGGACGCGGCAGCGGTGGCTTCGCCGAGCGGCAGAACAGTTTTGTCGCCCTCGGCCTGCTTCCACCAGTCGGAATGCGCCTGTGCCTCGGCGAAAAAAGTGTCCGCCTTCGCCTGCCCGATGCCCGGCTTGCCGCTGCGGTCGGTCTCGATGCCGAGACAGGCCATGATGTCGGCGATGACGGCTTTCGTCACGTCATCGCTGGCGGCGTCGGCGGGGATGATGCCGTCGCCGTTGAAATTCGTGGCGGCAAAAATTTTCGCGGTATCCGCCGTGTCTTCGAGGTCAATCGCCGCGCTGTCCGCCTTGCCCAGATTGGCGAGAATCTGTTTCGCCGAAGCGAGAATCTGTTTTCCCTCCGGCGTGGCGTCGTTGATGGCGGCGAGCGAGAGCGACGGCGAACCTTTCAGCAGGTCGTCGGGGGTTTTGAGCAGGCCCGTCGCCCATTTCGCGGCGGCGATGACTTCCGGCACGCGCACGCGGCCGTCCTTGTCGGCGTCCACCAGGTCGAGCGTGCGGTTGTCAAACTCCAGCCCGCGCGTCGGGCAGGCGAGCGCGACCCACAGCTTCTGGTCGAGCTGGTCCAGATTGGCGAGGTCGGCACCGGATTCGAGTTTGACCTGATCAAAGCCGCCGGCGCGGAAGAATTTCCAAGTGTGGCTCATAATTTCAATCTCCCGATTTTTCAACAATTAACTGCAAAGACGCCTAAACGCCAAGCAAAGTTTGTTGCCGCCCGGAGATTATTTCAGGTTGCCGGCCAGAAATGCCAGCACGCGCCGGTCGTATTCGCCGCCGGCAAACGCGCGCAAATCCTCATGCGCGGCCCCGTCCATGAGCCAGAACTGCTTCGGCCCGGCGGCGGCCGCGAACAAATCTTTCGCTTCCTGTTCCGTCGTCAGCTTGTCGGCGCTGCCGGCGATGAAAAACTTCGGGGCGGAAACGTTCCTGGCGGATTCAATCGGCTTCAACTCGTCCGGGCTGATGCCCAGTCGCGGTTCCAATTGGCACGTCAGCAGCGGCGTGGCGAGCCGGCCAAGAAAACCGAGTCGCTCCACGATACGGCCTTCCGTCGCCTGATAAATCGTCGGGTAGCATGATTCCAAAACGAGCGCGCTGACCGGCAGCGGCGGTTGCGCGAGCAGCGCCGCCGCCGCGCCCATCGAGACGCCGATGACGCCAATTTTTTCGCCAGGCAGTTTCTGGCGCAGAAAATTTACCGCTGCCGTCGCGTCGCGGCTTTCCAGAAATCCGAACGTGATCTGTTTACCCAGGCTTTCGCCGTGCGCCTGAAAATCAAACAGCAAAACGGCATAGCCGGCGTGCGACAAAAGTTCCGCGCGCGATTCCATCGCCATCCGGTTCGCGTGGACGCCGTGCAGCAGCAGCACCGCGCCGTGGCCCGGTTCGCCGGCGACAAACCAGCCGTGGATGGTCGCGCCGCTGGCGCTGGGAAACGTGACATTCTCCGCGTGCAAATCAGGCGGCGGGTTTTCGATGGGATGATTCGCCGGCAAAACCAGCACACCGCCGATGCACCAGACAAGCGTCGCACCAAGAATGACGGCGGCAGCGGACAGCGCAGATAAGATTTTCCACCGGCGGGTAAATCGCATGGAACTTTCGACAGGCGCGCCAGCAGTCCGTTCACCCGGAATTTTCAAACCAACTGCGATTCTTCAATTCTTTCCGGTGGCCGACCGCAAGGTCTGCCGTCGGCGGCTTCCGGGTATTCAAATATTTTCCCCTCGAAGTTGCGGATGACCACGCGGTCGGCGTTGTGGCTCAAAACGTATTCCGGGCTGACCGGCACCTTGCCGCCGCCGCCGGGCGCGTCAATCACATAGGTCGGCACTGCGTAGCCGGTCGTGTGGCCGCGCAGTTTTTCCATGATCTCAATGCCCTTGCGCACGCTGGCGCGCAGATGCGCGGAGCCGGCGATGAGGTCGCACTGGTAGATGTAATACGGCCGCACGCGGCACATGAGCAGCTTTTGCAGGTGCGCCTTCATCACGTCCGCGTCGTCGTTGACGTGCTTGAGCAGCACGGTCTGGTTGCCGAGCGGGATGCCGGCATCGGCCAGGCGGCCCAGCGCGTCGCGAACTTCCGTGGTGAGCTCGCGCGGGTGGTTCGAGTGGATGCTGATGAACAGCGGATGAAACTGCTTGAGCATCGCGCAGAGTTCCGGCGTGATGCGCTGCGGCAGAAAAACCGGAATACGCGTGCCGAGGCGGAGAAATTCCACATGCGAAATCGCGCGCAGGCGGCTCAACAAATTCTCCAATTTCTCGTCGCTCAACAACAGCGGGTCGCCGCCGCTCAAGAGCACGTCGCGGATTTCCGGATGCGCGGCGATGTAGGCGATCTGCTTGTCGAATTCAGGATGAAAATCGTAGCCGCTGGCGTTGCTGACGAGCCGCGAGCGCGTGCAATAACGGCAGTAGCTGGCGCAGCGGTCCGTCACGAGAAACAGGACGCGGTCGGGATAGCGATGGACGAGTCCCGGCACCGGCGAGTGCGAATCTTCGCCGCACGGATCGCTCATTTCCCACGAGGCGGTTTCCGTTTCCTCGATGCGCGGAATCACCTGCCGCCGGATGGGACAATGTTCATCCGCCGGATCAATGAGATTGAAAAAATACGGCGTGATGCCGAGGGCGAGCTTGTGGTTCGCGAGCTGCGCACCGGCGAGTTCCTCCGGCGTGAGCGTCGGGAAAAATTTCTGCAACTGTTCGACGGTGGTGATGCGGTGCTTGAGCTGCCAGCGCCAGTCGTTCCAGTCGGCGTCCGGCACGTTGTGCCAATAGCCGCGCCCGGCGGAGGAAAAATGTTTCAACGCTGTCAACGCGCCTGCCGAAGGCGGTTCCCCGCTGTCCTGGGATGGTTTTTCAGCCTGCATTTTCAATGGCGCACTATAATTTCGATTTGTTTTCTGTCAAGTTGACCAGCTACGGCGCGGGCAGGTTCAAATCCGCCGGCAGCACGCTGGTCCGCAGCTTGGATTCCACCTCGCGGCGGCGCGCGTCCATCGCATCGAGCCGGCTGATGGTCGTGGCCGGCCCCGGTCGCCGGAGAAAAAAAACTTTTCTTTGCGCTTGCAGATAGTCTGTAAGAATCCTGGCGTAGCCGGCAGCGAGGCCGTTCAACGGCGGCGCAAGGCGATACTCGGCCAGCTCCAGATCATGCAGCCGCGCCGAAAGAACTTCCACCTGGCGCGCCGGCTCAAAATTGCGGATGACGGACTGGAATGAAATCTCGGAATACGTCGGCAGCGCATTGGGCGCATAGCGGACGTTCACCGGCACGGCCAGCGCGGCGTCCAGCCGCTCGCGGCTGACGGCGACCGTCCATTGCGGGCCGGGGTCGTGCGCGGTGAAGGTGAGAACCCGGAGCGCCCACCATTTTTCCACGTCGAGCGGGCGGCGAAAATCTTCCTGGAACGCCGCGAAGAACGCCGTCTGCCAGTTCTCGTGCGCCGGCAGCGCGGCGAGCAGCGCGCGGAATTTTTTCGGCCCGTTGTCCAGCGCCAGCAGCTCGGCGACGAACAGTTGCGCGCTGGAAAAAAACACGTCGCCGTCCGCGTCGTCCAGTTGCGCGGCGGTCGGCCAGCTCAACTGGTCGAAGGTCAGCGCGGTGGAATTTTGCAGCGCGCGGCGCGCGCCGGCGAGCGGGTCGAGGCCGCGCCGTTTCTCGACGGTGCGGGTCTGTTGCACATCGTTGATGGCCTTGTCGGGCCGGGACAAAATCATCGGCGATTCCGCCGCATCCAAAATCTGCCGGCCCATGCCGGCCACCAGCCAGTCCGGCAGCGTGGCGGAACGCCCGTCGGGCCGGGCGTCGCGGTTGGCGATTTCCAGCAGCAGCACGGCGCTGAAGGCGCGGGCGCAGCGATCGGTGAAAATCGCGTCCGGCAATTCCAAGCGATAGCTCCATTTGTTCAGGAACGGCTGGGCGACCAGATTCACCGACTCGTCCGGCGTGCGCGCGGGATGCAGCGCGATGAAAATTTTTCCGCGCCACGGCGTGCTGGCATCGAGGCCGATTTTCTGCCACAGGGAATTTTTGAAATGCTCGGCGGACACCGCGACGAGCGCCGGTTCCAACCGGAGCAGGCCGGCGGCGGCGGAAAATCTGGCGCGCGGAAACACCGGCTGTCCGTCTGCCAGCGCCGAAACGCTGAACTGGCCGGAGGCGCTCTGGATCGCGGCGGGCTGGGGAAAAGGTTCACCGTCGGCGGCGGCGAGGAAAAACATCAGGCCGGCGACCGCTGCGCAAACCGGATGCGGACGGTTCATTTTTTTTCAGGCTTGGCGGCGGGCTTGGCTTCGGCCTTGGCCGGCGCGACATCTTTTTTCGCCGCCGACTTGTAGCCCTCGCTGCGATAGTCGGTGATGTAGAAGCCGCCGCCCTTGAAGAGCAGGCCGGCGCCGGCACCGATTTTTTTTACAACTTTGCCGCGGCCCCATTTCTTTTTGGCGCACTGGTCTTCCGGGCAGGTCTTCAGCGCCGGGGCGGCAATGGAATGACGGGCTTCAAACTCATGTCCGCATTTTTCGCAGACGTATTCGTAGGTGGGCATGAAAAAATCCTTGCCGGGCCGCGCGCATCAATGGGCCGGGGCGTTGGTGGACGCGCCGAGCGGCGGGATGACGCGCACCGAGCCGTCGGAACCGACCTCGACGTTCAGGCCGTAATCGCCGGCGGGCGCGGCCGGTGCGACCGGCACCGAGCGTTCGATGAGCAGTTGCGCGCCGCGTTTCTGGCTGTTGTCGTTTTTCATGAACTGCAACCGGCGGGCGACAAACAAATCGGTCTTCACCTTTTTGACCTGCTGGCGGAGTTCGTCGAGATCGTTGAACTTATGCTCAATCTCGGCCTTCTGCGCCATTTGCTTCTGTAGTTCCAGCTGGAGAAACTGGCCGTTGTTTTCGGCCGCGGCCAGCTTGGTGCGCGTGTCCTCGATCTGGCGGTTCAACTGCGAGATGGTGTTGGTCAGCTCGCTGGCGCGCTGGTCGAGCACCTTGTTTTCAGCTTCCAAATCGCCAATGTGCGTGTTCAGGCTGGTGATCTGCTCCTGCGCGCCGGCCAGCGCCGTGCGGCTGCTGGCGATGCTAGCGGTGGCTTCGGCCAAGCTGTTGGAAAGTTGCGCGGCTTGCGACAGGCTCAACGCCCAGTCGTTGGAATAGGTGAGATTGGCCTGGTTCAGGTCGTTGATCTTCAGGTTGGCACCCACCACTTGGTTGGAAAAATCCACGATGGAACTGGCGTCGGCCACGCGCTGTTCCTCGCCCTGTTTCTTGACGGCGAACAGCCCGACGAGCAGCCCCGCGCAGGCGACGGCCAAAATCACGATGACAATTTTAGTCTTCATAAGCTGATTCTCCGTCGTCAGCCCGCGTTGTCAAGCGGCTTACTTCGCGGGCAGAGCCTCGGACTTGTCGCCGGCGGCCTCGGCCTGTGCGCGGACGCTTTCATCCAACGCCTTCAGCGCCGGGTCGGTGATCTCCACCGCCAACTCGGTGCGGAGCTTCTTCACATAGTCCGGCGCGAGCAGCTTGATTTGCTCCGATTCCACCTCGGCGCGGCAGACCTCGGCCACCGTCTTGCCCACCTGCGGCAGCGTGTCGGTGAACGCAAATTTTTTCGCCGGCGTCTGGCTGATGCCCTTGATGATGTGGTAGCCGAACTGCGTGGTGACGATGTCGCTGACCTGGCTGTTCGTCAGCGAAAACGCCGTGGCTTCGAACTCCGGCACCATCTGGCCGCGCGTGAATTCGGGCAGCTCGCCGCCGTTTTCCTTCGAGCCGGGGTCGTCGGAATACTGCTTGGCCAGCGCGGCAAAATCCCCGCCGCCACGGATCTGCTTGAGCAGCTCGTCCGCCTGCTTGCGCTTGGCGGCAATGGTGTTCGTCGGCAGCGACACGCGCGTTTCCGGGTCCACCGTCATCAGCAGGATGTGCCGGACGTGCGCCATCTGCGGCTGTTCAAAATCCGCCGCGTGCTTGGTGTAAAAATCCTTCGCCGCGTCCGGCGCGACGGTGATGTTCAACTCGCGCTTGAGCGCAGTCTTGGCGACGGCTTCCTGCACGGCCTTCGCGCGCAAATCCTCCATCGTCATGCCCACGGCCTTGAGCTGGCGCGCAAACGCCTCGGCAGAGCCGAAACGCTTGACCAGGTTGGTGTATTGCAAGTCCGCGTCCACCTGGCCGGCGGCGCGGTCGGCGGGCGTCGCCTTTTGCAGCAACGCCTGGATGGTGATGAGCTGGTTCAGGATCGCCACGGAAAATTCCGGTGGCAACTGCTGGCCCTGCGCGGCGGCGTTGGCCTTCGCGCCGCTCAAAACCTCGTCCAAATCGCTTTGCTTGATCTCGAAGCCCTTGCCCTTGACGACCACGGGATCGCCAAACAGCGCCTTCATCGCCGCTTCCGGCGTGGCGGCATTGGTGACGGCGGCGGGCGCGGCCGGTTGCGTGACCGCCGAAGCGGAAACCACGCCGGCCATCAGCGCGGCGGAGAGGAGCAGATTCAATTTCATGTTCGTCTTGGACTGTCGGTTGTTTATTTGGTTCAAATCGGAATCACAACTTTACCACTTTGACATTGCTGATGTCAGTGTCTTTTTTCAGCTCATCCAGCACGGCCTGCGGCGGCTCGCTGTCGAGGCTCAACACCGTCAGCGCTTTGCCGCCCGCCGTGTCGCGGCCGAGGCTCATGCTCGCGATGTTGACCTTGTGCTTCGCCAGCAGCGTGCCGAGCAGGCCGACGATGCCCGGCTTGTCGGCGTTGTTGAGCAGCAGCAGCGTGCCGCTCGTGGGAATCTCCACCGGCTGGCTGAACAGCCGCACGATGCGCGGGTTGTTCGGCGAACCGAAGAACGTGCCGCCGGCGGAAACCAGCTTCTTGCCGTTGCCGAACGCCTGGACATGAACCCATTCGTTGAACGTCACCGGCTCATCCGATTTCTTTTCCTCAACCGTGATGCCGATGCTCTGCGCCACGCTGCGGACGTTGACGTTGTTCACGTCCTTCAAATTGCTCGTCGAAAGAAAGCCACGAATGATCGCGCGCGTCACCGGGTCAATG
>PLYV01000326.1 GCA_003151855.1 Limisphaerales bacterium
GCTCACGCCCGAACAGTGCGCGGAAAATTTGTATTACACGGAATACGGACTGCAAAACGACCGCATGAGCAGCGGAGGCCGCCGTGTCTGGCCGTCGAACTTCACGCCGGGCATCTGGTCGGTGCGCATCCTCTGGCCCGGGGATGATTACATGCTCGCCTATTCTTATATGCAGGCCGGTTTCGCGGCGGACGGCTGGGACATTTTGAGCGGAACATTTTTGCACGCGGGCTTTGACAATGTCGTTCCCGGCGACGCGGCGGATTTCTTTGGCGGAACGGATTTCGGCGATTGCATGCATCCGTTCACGCGAACGATTGTGGAAGGATTCTTCGGCTACCAGCCTGATTTCCCGAATGGCTTAGTGCGTCTCGCGCCGCAAATTCCCGTGACGTGGACGAACGCCGCGATGAAAACGCCCGACGTGCGCCTGCGCTACAATCGCACTGGGAACACGACGACGCTGGAAGCGCGGCTCCAGCGCAGCGCCACCGTCAACGTGGAAATCCCCGTGCGCGCCAGCGGGGTCGCATCCGTCACCGTCAATGGCGTTTCCGTTCCGTTTCAGACCACGAATGGATTTGGCTGCACCATCGTTCGCTTCTCGACTCCAGCGGTTGCTGGCACAAATCTCACGTTCGCCGTCAGCACGACCGACAGCATTCCGCAAGCCGATCCCGTCGCCGTCGAAGCGCCGACCGGTTCGCCGGTGATTCTTTCCGTGTCCGGCGCGACGATTGTATCGTTCAGCGATCCGCAAGGCGCGTTGAGCAACGCCGTGATGAGCGGCAGTGCGGTTAGCACCACGCTCTCGACAAACCTTGGTTATCATCGCGTCTTCGCGCGCGTCACCGTCGGCAATATGCCGCAGACGCGCATTTTCAATCTGCATATTCTCGACGTCTCGCATCCGTCCACAAGCTTCGCCTCCGTTCCGAGCGGCGCGGCGTGGTCCACCGTGGACATGACTGCGCAACTCGCCGCTAACATCACCACGATTTACCAGCAGAACTACGCCTCGCCGCGGCCCGCCAGCATGTCCGCGCGCATTGGGACTGATGGGTTTTCGCCGTGGGCGTTCACGTATTGGGGAATTTCCGCGCCGACGATCAGCACGAACAACGTTCCGAGTCTGCTTTCGCCAACCAATTCCAGCCTGCTCGTGACGCCGCAAGGCGTGCCGTTCCGTTGGGGCGGCGCGAAGAACGTCGCGTTCGCGTCGCTCTGGAGCAATTGGACCAATCAAGTCACCGTGCCGGTGAATCAAAGCGCCGAGGCCGCGTGGTTTTTGATTTGCGGTTCAACGACCGTTCTCCAATGCCGCATTCCGAACGCCGTGCTGCACCTGAAATACACCGACAACAGCGAGGACCGTCTCGAACTGATTCCGCCCTACAACTATTGGAACCTTTCGCCGATCAATGGACGTGCCAGCTTCGACCAATATGGCGCGAACGATTACACGCAAAGCACCGAGAACTACATGGTGCCCAAGCCGTGGCCGACGACCATGCAGTTAGGCAACAACTGCCGCGCGCTGCTGCTCAATTACAAACTGCAGGCCGGAAAAATATTACAGCAAGTCACCCTCGAAGCGCTTTCGCAAGAATCCGTCATCGGACTCATGGGGGTCACGCTCATGAATCCGCCCGCGGCCGGCGGCTCGCTGAATTTTAATTCCTTGCCACAAAACCAGACCGTCGCGCGCGGCGCGTCGGCGGCGTTCAGCGTGAGCGCCAGCGGCACTGCGCCGTTGAGTTATCGGTGGTTCAAAGTCGGCTTGAGCGCGCCCGTCGCGCAGACGCAGACGATGGAATTTCCGAGCGTCGCGGTGACGGATTACGGCAGTTATCAAGTCGTCGTCTCCAACTTCAGCGGCGCGATCACCAGCGCGCCGGTGGCATTGACCGAATCCACAGTCAATTTTGCCGGCACCGCCACCGCCACCGCGTCGGCGATCTGGAACAACGACGCCGCCAACAACGGACCGCAGCTTGCGATTGACGGGAACATGGGAACGCGCTGGGCTTCCGGCCCGGCGGGGCAGACGAATGCGTGGTTGGAATTGGATTTTCCGCAGCCGGTGTCGTTCAACCAGATTTACCTCAGCGAAGCGTTCGATCGCGTGCAAAGTTTCGCGCTTCAAATCTGGGACGGCGCGCTGTGGCAGACGCTGGTGAACGGCACAACCATTGGCGCGAACTACACGGCAAATTTTTCCGGCGTCACGACCACGAAGGTGCTCCTGAACATTTTTCAATCCACCGACGCGCCGACATTTTGGGAATTTCAGGTGAATTACATTCCGACTTCCGCCCCGATTTTGAACTTTGCCCGCAATGGAAACAATGTGCGGCTTACCTGGCAAAACGGCTTTCTCCAAACGGCCAGCTCTCTGCAGGGCTTGTGGGCCGATATTCTCGGAGCCGTCCCGCCGTATGACGTTTCATTCGTGAATAGTCAGGGCTTTTTTCGCACGCGCCAGTGAGCGGGTTCATGCTGTATGAAATAAATCCGGAAAATGAAAGCCGTTGCCGTTTCGACATTTTCAATTCTTGGCCTGAGCGCCGCTGCTGCTTTGGCGGAAAAACCGGATTGGCGCGCGCAATGGATTGGCGCGACCACCAATAATGCCGAGAACACCTGGAGCATTTTCCGGAAAAATTTCCGCGGTTTTGAAATCCAATGTGAAGAACTGTGCCATTCCAAAATGAACACGATGCTACCAAAGACAGAGGCAGCGCCCGCAAGAAAACGTGTCAGATCGAAATACATCATCATCAAGCACGCCGGGACGGAGGTTCCGTTGGTGTTTTCGCCGGTGCTTTCGCATAAACAAGTGGCCGGAATGACAGAGGCTGCGTCACTCCAGCCAGCCGCTTAGAAAGGTGTGAAATGAAAACAAAGTATGATTTGAACGAGCACTAGATGGATTTGCTATTCGAAGCCGTAATGCTGGCTGATCCCGCGAAGCGCGGTGCGTTTCTGGATCAAGCCTGCGCAGGCAATTCAAACCTGCGCACCCGCGTTGAAGGGCTTCTGGTTCTTCACGCCGAAGCGGAAAAGCATTTTGCCCGCGCCGAACTGGCAACCCATTTGAAGCCAGATGACATTCTGTCAGCCGTGTCCACACTTTTGAATTTATCCACCCGATGAAATCCACGTTAGCCCCGCTGCTGGCTGTATTGTTGCCGCTTGGTTTGCACGCCCAACCCGCGCCATCCCGTCTTGGCGGCATCACGCTCCAAACCCATGACTTCAACACCGGCCAGCCGCATTCGTTCACCAGCGACGGCAACACAGCCACCATCGCCGACGGTTGGACTGAGCCGCATCGCACTTCGCATCTGAATGGGACGATGCCCGTTGGTGGCAACCTGGGCATGCTCGATGGGCACGTGGAGTGGCGCAACACGGATTTTCTGTTATTTTGGTGGTGACGGTGGAAACATTCTTATGAAACTGTCTAAAAGCCTCTCTGAAAAAGGAGCGCGGCTGGTCGGGGACGACACGGCCGCGCTGCCTTGCAAGTATTTTGGCGGACTTTTCCCCCTTTCTCCGCGTGTAACTACGAAGCTTGAACAAGCAGCGCCTGAACCGCTGGTAATTCAGCGTTTAGTCAACACCAAGCCACATTTAACGCTCAACCCAAGCTAATTAATTCCGACTAAATCCTATTATGCCCATGAGTTTTTGTCCCGGCCACGATTCACGTTGGCCACGTTTGGTTTGCCTGTTTTGGCTTTTGATGATGACGAGGCTGGCGGTCGTGTGCCAGGGTCAGGCCAGCGGCCCGTTTCCGCTGTATGGCGATTACGGGTTGCACGACCCGGGCACGCTCATCAAGAACGGCACGAACTATTTCATTTATGGCGATGGCCAGGGCATTTCGGGCAAAACAACCACCGACTTGCGCAACTGGACAGCCACCAGCGCCGTTTTTCCTGGCAATCCGCCGGCGTGGACGACCAACGACATATCCGGCTTCACCGGTTATTTTTGGGCCCCGGACATCGCCTATTTCAACGGCAAGTATAATCTTTACTATTCGTGTTCGCAGTGGGGAACCATCAATTCCGCCATCGGGCTGGTTACTTCGCCGTCGCTGACTGCGCCGGTTTGGACGGATCATGGGAAAGTGGTTGAGTCGTATTATCCGGCCACCACCAACACGGACACCACGGCTTACAATTGCATTGATCCCAGCATCATGGTGGACACCAACGGCACGGTGTGGATGTCGTTCGGCTCCTATTCGGCCGGCATTCTCATCACCCAATTGGACCCGACCACCGGCAAACGCCTCAACACCAACTCCCTGACCGCCACCCTCGTGGCCAACAACATGCCGGGCGGCGGCTGGGGCAGCAGCGAAGAAGGTTCGTGTCTTTACCAGCGTGGCGGCTATTACTATTTGTTCGTAAATTTCGGCGGCTGCTGTTCCGGCATTGACAGCACTTACAACATCCGCATGGGCCGCAGCACCAGCGTCACCGGGCCATATTACGACCAGAGCGGCGTTTGCCTGACCAACGGCGGCGGCACGGTGGTGCTGGAAAGCACCGCCCGCTTTATCGGCCCCGGTCATGCGGGCATCATGAACGACAACGGCACCAACTGGTTCACGTTTCACTATTACGACGGCAATGCCAACGGCTACCCCGAACTCGGCCTGATGCAACTCAACTGGACGGCCGATGGCTGGCCCGCGCTGACGAATGACTGGAGCGCATTCTACCCCTTCAACACCGACGCCCGCGAACATCTCGGCCTTTACAACGGCACGTTGCAAAACAACGCAGCCATCACGAATGACGCCGTGCGCGGCAACGTGCTGAGTCTGGACGGCGTTACCAATTATGTGTCGCTGCCCAATCCCGTGGCCAATTGCAGCACGCTGGCCTTCTGGACGAAATGGAACGGCGGCGCGGCGTGGCAGCGCGCCTTTGATTTCGGCGCCGACACGACGAATTATTTTTTCCTCACGCCGCTCAACAGCGTCAACGGTAAAATGCGTTTCGCCATCACCACCAGTGGTTCTGGTGGCGAGCAGGTCATTGACGCCACCACCGCGTTGCCAACAAACCAGTGGTGTCACGTCGCCGTCACGCTCGACGGCTCGAAGGGGCTGCTTTACCTGAACGGAAACCCCGTCGGCACGAATAACGCCCTGACCATTCGGCCTTGGCAAACCATGGCGCGCAACAATTATCTGGGCAAAAGCCAGT
>PLYV01000180.1 GCA_003151855.1 Limisphaerales bacterium
AACTGGATGCCGTCCATGCCGGGCATCTGCCGGTCGGAAATGACCACGGCAAACGGCCCGCGCTCGGCGAGCTTCAGCAGGCCGGCCTCGGCCCCGGCGGCGGTTTCCAGCGTGAATTTGCGGTGGAAATTCCGTTCACACGCCGCCAGCAGATTCTGGTCGTCGTCCACCAGCAGAATTTTTTCAGTCATAAATTTCGGGGTTTCAGGAATTAATAAACCTCATCATTTTCCAGGCTGGCCGCCCGCCAGGTTTCAATCCGTCCCGCCAGGCCGGTTTTTTCCAGATACGCCATGGCCAGTCCGGGGGGCGGCGCTTCAGTGTAAACCTGCTGGCGTTCGTGAATCAAGACATCCGCCACATGAACGGCCATGACTTGGGAAAATTGCGCAGCCACGCTCCGCGACGGTTGGTGGTGCCAGGCGACGGCTTCAACGATCACATTGGGCAGCCCCCAGAGTCCCAGCAAATACGCGCCGACATCCGCATGAGAGGCGCCGAATAGCTCCTGTTCCACCTGGCAGACTGGCTGTTTTTTTTGCCGCGCCTGTAGGATGACCTGGGAATATTCTTCGTGCAGGCCGGTGGCCAGCACCAACTGGCCCACGTCATGCAGCAGCCCCGCCAGAAAACACTGGTCCATCATCTGGTTGTTTTGCCGTTCCAAATGCGCCATGCGCCGGGCCAGCAGGCCGGTCGCCCAGGAATGCCGTTCCAGAATGTCCAGGCTGAACAGTTGGCACAACCGGGGGTCAAACTGCGAAAAAATTTCCGCCGACAGCGCCAGCGCCCGCACCGTGGTCAAACCCAGATAGGCCACGGCTTCCTGCGGGTCGGAAATCTGGCGCGGCAGGCCGAAAAAAGCCGAGTTCACCAACTGCATGATTTTCGCCGTCAGGCCGATGTCGCGCGCGACGATTTCGCTGATCCGCTCCAGCGAGGGCGCGTCCTTCTGCAATTCCCCGGTCAGCCTGGTTTGCGCGGACGGCAGGGTGGGCAGCGACTTGATCCGCGCGGTCAGATTTTTCAAGTGCTCGTTGCCCAGCAGATCGCACAGCGAAAAGGTGCGGATGATCGCGTTGCGCAGTTCATCCGCCTCGCAGGGCTTGGAGAGGTATTGGTGCGCCGGGCCGACGAGCCGCAGGACGGCCTCGCGTTCCGCCTGGCCGGAAAGCACGATGCGCACGGTCTGCGGATGCCGCCGGGACACTTCCGAGAGCAGTTGCGAGCCGTCCATGCCCGGCATCATCATGTCGGTGACAATCACATCCACCGGCTGACGCGCCATGAATGCCAGCGCCTGCGGACCGCCTTCAACGAAATTCATGTTCCATTCGTTGCGCATCGTGCGCAACTGGCGCTGCAAGCCTTGCAGCACCTTGGGATCGTCGTCCACAAACAGCAGCGTCTTCATCCTTCACCGCCTTTCGCCGGGGGCGGCGGATGGAGCGGCAGGCGGAGGATGAAGGTGGTGCCGCGTCCCAGCTCGGTTTCAAACGTGACGGTGCCGCCGTGTTTTTTAACGACGTTGGCATACACCACCGTCAGCCCCTGGCCGGTGCCCTGGCCGACATCCTTGGTGGTGAAGAACGGCTCGAAAATTTTCGGGCGCACCGATTCGGGAATGCCCGTGCCGGTGTCGGTCACCCGCACCTCGACGTGGTCGCCGTCCCGCCGGGTTTGCACGGTGATCAGCCCCTTGGTGCCGGGATTTTTTTTGACGACGTCGCCGATGGCGTGCGCCGCGTTGACGATGAGGTTGAGGACGCACTGGTTGAACTCGCCGAGGAAGCACGGCACGAGCGGCAGTTCCGGCTCCAGCTCCAGCTTCAGGTCGGCGACATATTTCCATTCGTTGCGGGCGACGGTGGCGGTGCTTTCGATGGCCTTGTTCAAATCCGCCAGCGATTTTCCCTTGCCGCCGGGGTGCGAGAACTCCTTCATGGCGCGGACAATTTTGCTGACACGCTCAACTCCTTCCAGGGTTTCCCCGAGGGCAGTCGGGATTTGGACGTAAAGATATTCCAGATCGCTTTCCTTGATCAGCACCTCGCTGCGGGCAATCAGTTCGGGCGTGACGGCCTGGTTTTTCACGGCGGCGAGCAGATCCTCATGCGATTTCAGGACCTGCATGATGGCGGGGAAGGAATCTTTGACGAAGCGCGTGTTGTCGCCGACGTATTGCGTCGGGGTGTTGATTTCATGCGCGATCCCGGCGGCCAACTGGCCGATGGATTCCAGTTTTTGCGCCTGGCGCAATTGCGCCTCCATCGCCTGCCGTTCCATTTCCGCCTCTTTGGCGGCGGTGATGTCGCGGGAGATGCCCACCAGCCCGGAGATTTTGCCGTCCGCCGCGTAAATCGGAACCTTCGTCGAAGACAGCCATTTGGTTTCGCCGGCGGTGTCCGATTTTTCAATCAGGCCAAGAATGGGTTTGCCGGTGGCCAGCAGGCACTGTTCATCCACCAGTTTCTGCCGGGCCAGGCGCATCGGGAAAAAATCCGCGTCGGATTTGCCAATGGCCGCTTCCGGCTGTTGCAAGCCCAGGTGCCGGGCGTGCGCTTTATTGATGCGGGTGAAACGGCTGTGGACATCCTTGAAATAAATGAAGTCCGGCAGGTTGTCCATCAGCACCTGCAACAAGTTGTTTTCGTGCATCAGCCAAAGCCGGTTTTCCGCCGTGCCGATGAGTTCCTTCTGAACCTTCGCCGTCGCAGCCTGCTGGCCGGCCTCTTGTCGTGGCGGCACCTTCGGGAGGGTCAAGCGGGATGCCTCATCATCAATGACCTGGATTTTTTCCATCAAAATGCAGGCAGCCGCATGAGCTGTCGGTTCACACCTGGCTGCACATTATCTTCGGTCGAATGGCATCGGGACTTAAGTGGGATTTTGGCCCGGCGCGGCGGGCAACGCGCTTGCCGACGCGGCGGATGAACTCGGCCTCGGTCTGGCCGGTGGCCCAAGTGGCGGCTTCCCATTCGCGCATCTGCACAATGCTGATGACTGGAACCGACATGCCGCCAGCGTGTCAGGTTTTACCGCCGGTGCAAAAGGAGAATGTCGCGCGCCGGGCGCAGGAATTGAAGTGGTGAAATTTCGCCGGACTTCAAGGCAATACTATCCGATAAAAACCCTGCGGCGGATTCGGGAACGAATTCGTAAAAGCAGTTGCATTGCCAGTTGCCGTGTTGGTAATCAGCGGAATCCAAATCGTGTCGTTCAGCAAAAATTTGTATTCAACTCGATAAACCTCATTGGTGAACGAGGTCCAGGACAATACTGTTTCACCGTTCTGCGAAGCAATCGCGGCAATAGGTTGTTGAACAAGCCTGAAAATATTGCCACAACTTCCATCAAGCAATGTGTGTGCATTAACATCATCCATCGCGCCATATAGATTTCCGTCATGCCCCAAGATCATGTCGGCAAACGGATGGAGTCCATTTGTGCCGTTGAGGTAAGCCAATGTGGTTAGTGCTCCGTTTGTCGTGATTCTAAACACGGTTCCATAATTGGTTCCATTTGCGATCGAGAAAGCAGTGGTTCCGTAAAAATTGCCATCCACGCTTTGCACCAGACCGCCAAAAGGATTACTTCCATTAGTCCCGTCAAACGACAGCAATGTAGTAAGATTTCCATTCGTCATGATTTGAAAAACGGTTCCCAAATTAAATGTTCCGCCCAACCGTGTTGTGCCATAAAAGTTTTTGTCACTGCCCAGCGCCAAGCCTGCCATCGGAGTGCTGCCATTTGTGCCGTCAAAAAACGCTAAAGTAATTAAAACACCATTGGTGGTTACCTGAAAAACAGTGCCATTGCCGGTATTAACACCGCTATAATTGCTCCCACCGTATGCAGTTGTTCCGTAAAAATTCCCATCGTTTCCAAGTGTTAAGCCGGCGTAGGGTTGAGAACCATTCGTGCCGTTGAACTGCCAAAGCACGGTAAAAACGCCGTTTGTAGTAGTGGTGTAAATTGTGCCATTTCCACTCGAAGAACCGCCACTGCGTGTCGTGCCATAGAAATTTCCGTCATTGCCTAAAATTAATTTTCCACCCGGATTGCTGCCGTTTGTGCCGCCAAAGAAAAAAAACGCCGTAAAATTGCCATTGGTCTTGAATGCTTTGAAGACGCCATTGGTTGTGACTTCAAATAGTGTTCCTAAAAAACTTGGGCCGCCTGATGGTGTTATCCCATAAAGATCGCCATTGTTTCCAAGTGTTACGGCTAAAGGACCGCTCCCATTAAATCCGTTGAATCGAAATATAGGTGTTAAAACCCCTGCCGAGGTGATGTTGAACACGGTGCCGTTGTTATTGCTTCCACCGAAAGAAGTCATCCCATAAAAACTGCCATTCCCGGCGTCCACCAAGGCGCTGTCAGGATGCAACGGTGCAGTGTTGGATGAAGTGGTGAATCCGCGCAGCACCTGAAAAGCCATGTCAGCCCACACGTTCTGCGCCGCAATAGAAATGGAATATGCCAGAAACAAATATGCAGGTAAAAACCTCCAGATGGATTTGGAATATTTCATTTTTTGAAGCTTTTTTGTTTTCTCCTGCATTTGCAAATCAAATCAACCATTGGCGTTTGGTGCGAATACGCCGTCGAGATCCGCAGATTCTCAAATAATAGCGGTTTTATTGGCACGCGCTGCGCCTTCACCGTGATTCCCAAATCGCTCAACACTTACACCAAGACTGGCAAGCGAACCCGTAGTTGAAGCTGCGGGCTATTTCTGGCGCGCCGCCGGCGCAAAATTTCAGCATTGCGGGAAGAACTTTTTTTGATACCGTAACCGCTCGTTTTTAACGGCAACAACCAACCAAAGATAATTTATGTCACAGCATCGCAGTCTCCGCGCGGC
>PLYV01000024.1 GCA_003151855.1 Limisphaerales bacterium
CAGGCGATTGTGCCTGAATTGTAAATCGAATAGTTGCCGTTGTCGGCGTCGTTTTCCATCCACACGGCGGCCCAACCTTTGCCACTGGCGGAGTAATTGGTGATCATTCCGCTGTTATAGAAAGATTCGTCGTAGCCCTGAACACCGTAGTAAAAATCAGAGGCGTTGCCAACGGGACTGTCGTTTTCGCAATAGATGAGGCCGGTATTCTTGAAGGTGTTTGTGCTGTTATTCCAGCAGGTGAAGACCTGGGCCTGGTTGGTGGCCGTGGTGGAAGGGCAGATGGCACTGAGGGTGCCGTTGTTCTCGATGTAAATAGGATAATTGCCGCCCGTGCCGATGGTGTTGGCAACGGCCTGATTGATGGTGATTCCTTCCGTGCCGGGATAACTGACCGCCTTGATGGTTCCGTTGTTGACGATGCGCACATTGTTCGCACACTGAATTCCGGTCGAGCTATATGGGGCGGCTGCGCTGATGGTCGCTCCGGCATTGTTGTTGACCGTGACGTCGGAACTCGCATACACCCCGCACGCCCAGCCATCGTGATTCGTCACTTCCCCATCTATCAAGCCCGAATTGTTGATGGTGACAAACTGTAGCGTAACAATTCCATCAGCCTGCGCCTGGCCAGTGCCCGAGACAATGCCTTGAATGGTTCCACCTGAATTGTTATTGATGACGGCTCCATCGGTGCCCCAATCCAGCACGCCTACTCCCCAATAATAATCCCCAACCATCCAACCTGACCCGGATAGAGCGCCTGTGTTTGTAGGCATTGTGGAGCTGCTAAAAGTCATTGCCCCGGAATTGTTGAGCGTTCCCGCCGTGGTGATTTCGGTGTTGCCGTAGTAGTGGTCTGTATTCCCAGGCCAATACGGTCCGTTACTGACGTTAAATGCCCCAAGCGCGCTTGATGCGGGCAGGGCGCACAGCACCGCCATGAGACTAATCTCCAGAACGGAGCGTTTCATCAGATTCCACCGGCGGCCGGCGGTCTGAAACGCGGCCTTCTGGTCTGGGTATTTGGTCACAGTAAATTTCATTTTTTCTTCTTACGTTTCGTTTTGTCTTTTGTTTTTTTGTGAATGTCAAAAAGTGCGGAAGACCCGAAGGCCTTCTGCTCAAGCATGCCGCGTGATCGCGTGTTCAGTTCACTTCGCCAATCTATAGTAGACCGAGCCGCCCCCGTCTGGCGGGGGCAACGTGACCTGCCATTGGCTGCCGATGATTTGCGGTGCCAGCGACGTGATATTAACCCAGTCGCCCGAAGTCAGATTCGTGCGCGACTGCAAGGCGAAACCGGCGGTGGCCAGCGACCATGACAGGGTCAGGTTCACTCCCGACAAGGCCGGGATCATCGCCGGGCTGTTGGTGCTCAACAGTTGGCCCGAACCCAGTGCCGCCGTCGCCGCGATCTCCGGCGAAGACAGGGCCACGTTGTAAATCCGAAACTCATTCAGTGCGCCATCCAAGTATGGATCGGGATATTGTGACTTACCAAGGTAATTGTTCACCGTGTTCCCCAAACTCGACGGGTTCAGCGTCAGGCCGCTGTTGGTTCCCACAGCCACCCCATCCACGTAAAGAATCCCCGTGCCCGATGACAGAGTCACCGCCACCTGATGCCTCACGCCCAGACTCAAGGTCGAACTGCTGTTGATCTGTTGCTCGCCGCCGCCGCCACCGGTCGTGATGGCAAACCGCACCGTGCCGCCGCCGCCACATTGCGGCGTCAGAAACATATTGGCCGTGGTGTCGCTGCCAAAATCAAAGATCCGCGTCCAATCGGATACCGAGGTGAGATTAACCCAGACCATGACCGTGAAGTTGCTCAAGGAACTCACGATGCCGGCAGGCAGGCTCGCGTATTGTTGCGCATTGGATGACAACGTCAACTGGCCGCCCGAAAGCGTGCCGCCGCTGGGCAGCGCGCCATTCCACACCGGCCCGCCCACCGAATCAGCGATGCTGGCACCGCCAGTTTCGCTGAAGCTGTAGCGATGCGCCAGCGATCCCAGCGTAGGCGAGAACGTGGTCGCCGCCGCTGGCGCGCTGTCCGCGCTGTTGGTGCCGCTGACCACGGCACTGAACACATAGTAATACATCGTGCCGCCAGCCAGGCCGCTGTCCGGATAGTTCGTCGCGGTTACGCTGGCAATCGTTGTGTAAGAACCGCCATTGGTCAGCGAGCGTTTCACATTGTAACTGCTCGCGCTGCTAAAGACATTCCAGGTGAGGTTGATCTGGCTGGTGGAAACCGCCAGGGCGCTCAAGCCGTCCGGCACCGGCACCGATGCGGACCACGGATAGCCGTAAAACTCCAACTCCGCCACGTTGCCAAAGCCGCTGCTGGGCGAAAGATAGCGGACATAGCGGAAACCCGCCGGGTTGGTGAGGCTCGCCGAGGTGAACACGCCCGTGGCCGGTTGATTCGTGATGGTGAACAGCGTGACCGCGCCGGTGAAATTGAGGTTATTCGCACCTTGGAAAACGCCGCCCACCATGCGCGATTCACTGCCGGAGCGCGGACAATAGTTGATCTGCACAATGACGTTGCTCACGCCGGCGCCGAAATCCAAGCCGACCCAGTCACCGTCTCCGCCGGGCGCGTCGAAGAACGTGGTCAGATCGCCGTCGAAAACGTTGGTGATGGTGTTGCCCGACCCGCCCCACGAACCCGCCGTGCCGATGATGCCGCCGGTGAGTTTGAGGAAGCGCACCGCCGCTTCGGGGCTGTTGGTTTCGCCGCCGCCGATCAGGGCGCTGACCACATAATAGTATCCCGCCCGGACGGACGCGACGCTGTCACTGTAGTTGGTGGCGGTGAGGCCGCTGGCGATGAGCGTGTATGGCCCGCCGCTGGTGGTTGAACGCTTGACATTGTAACTCGTCGCGTTGGTGAGATTGTTCCAGGTAACGCTGACCCGGGTGCTGGAGGCCGCGACGGCATCGGCCATCAGCAGCGGCGGCGGCCAGCCCGGCAGACTTACGTTGTCAAACTTGGCCGTGCATAAGGATGAACTGTTGTGGCTGGAAACGGCCAAACCGATATACGCGATATTGGTCAACGTCGTGCTTCCAACCTGCGTCCAAGTGGTGCCATTCGCAGAACAGTAGCCGGTGAACGTGCTGCCACTGCGCACCAGCTTGACCCAGTAAGGAGCGCTGCCGCTGGTGGTGCTGTTGTTGCAGCCGCCGCCGTCGCTTGAACGGTATTGAAAGATCACGCCATTGCCCGGCGTCACGGCAATCAAGGTGTTGGCCGCGCCGGGATCCAGGCTGTCGCGGGCCATGATGCCGGCTTTCGCCCAGCCATCGCTGTTGGAAACGGAGACGACGCGGGCAATCACGGTGCAATCGCTGCTGTTGGTCACATAGACAAAGCGGAAGGTGTCCGCCGAATTCCAGATGTCGTCACCGGAGCCATTCACCGTGAAGACTCCGTTGGTGACACCCGCGCTGCCCCACAGTCCGTTGACGCCAATGTCCTGCGTCATCCAAGGCAAAGGCACATTGACGGTCGGGGTCGCGTTGACCGGGGCCGAGTTGTCGCTCTCGCCGGTGAGACTGTTCACCGCCGAGACGACGTAGTAATACTTTGTGCGGCCAACCAGCCGGGTGTCGGTGTAGTTGGTCGTGGTAACACTGGCGACGGTGGTGTATGGCCCGCCGACGGTGCTGGCGCGTTTGACGTTGTAACTGGTGGCGTTGGCGGAGACCGTCCATTTTAAGGCCACTTGCTCGATGCCCGCCGTTGCAACCAATCCGGTCGGTATCCCCGCCGGCGGCGGATTCCAGCCCGGCCCGGTCACGCGATCAAACGTCGCCGTGCTCAAGGTATAGGCGTCATGGCTGCTGACCGCCAAACCGACATACTCCGTGGTGACCATCGTGACCGTCGCGCTGCCAACCTGTGTCCAGCTGGATCCATCCGACGAACCGTAGCCGGTGAACGTGTTGCCACTGCGCACCAGCTTGACCCAGCAGGGCGCGCTCAGGCCGGTCACGTTGTTGGAAACGCTGCCGCCGCCGGTGCTGGAACGGTATTGGAAAACCACCCCGTTGCCCGGCGTCACNNCGGGCAATGATGGTGCAATCTCCGCTGTTGGTCAGATGGACAAAACGGAATTGGTCAGCCGGGTCCCAGATGTCCGCTCCGCATCCAATCACCGTGAAGATGCCGTTGGTGAAACTCGCGCCGCCCGCCAGCCCGCCCGCGCCGATGTCCCGCGTCAGCCAGGGTGAAGGCACGTTGACCGTTGGCGTCACGCTGGCCAGAGCGGAGTTGGTGCTCTCGCCGCCCACGTTCAACGCCGACACCTTGTAGTAATAGGTGGTGCCGCCAATCACGGTTGCGCCACCGATCACACCGGTGTCGGTGTAGTTCGTCCCCGCCACATTGGCGATGTTGGTGTAAGTTCCACCGCTGGTGGTGGCCCGTTTCACATTGTAACTGGTGGCGTTGGTGATGGCAGTCCATCTCAACGACACCCGCTCGGTGCCGGCCATCGCCACCAAACCGCCCGGTGCTGACGGAACTGAAACCGGCGAGCTGGGTCCGCCGAATTTCACCCAATTGACATTGAACAGATAACCACTGCCACTGGTAAATACCAGATAGACGTTATGGATCCCGGTGGCGCCGCTGACGGTGGTGGTTATGGTTGTCCAGGTCTGCCAGCCGCCGGTGCCCGGCACGGCGCAGGTTCCCACCAGCGTCCCGTTGGTGCTGTCGAGGTGAACCTCGATGTTCCCGCCACTGGTCGCCGACGCGACTCTCGCCTGAAAGTTAGTCGCGCCGGTGGCAAAATCAATATTCCGGTAAACAACGTAGTTCCCGCTGACGATGCTCCCGAGATCCAAACCGCCTTCACTGCAAGTCTCGGAGCTTCCTCCCGACTGGCTGTCGGCACTCTCCGCTTCGAACTGTGAATAGGCGGAACGCGAGCGCGGAGGATCGCTGATTCCCGCCGCGTCCGCCATCTGTAGAAAATTCCACATGGCGGGCCGCCACACACCGCCATCGTGGCCGCCGCCCAAAACGGGCAACCAACCATGGGGAATATTATTGGCAGCGCAATAGTTATGCGTTCCCTGGTTGCCAGGGTAAAAGCCATCCCAATCCCCGGTCCCGCAGGAAATGAACAGGCATTTCATCTTCTGCTTGGCCACCGCCCCGCCATTGGGAAACATATCCGAATCGCCAGGGTGGTTGAAGGTCGCTGCGGAAGTGGGGCTGATATAGTGGAATGTATCCAGTCCGCTGGCATATCCAAACGCTTCATTGAAGGTCGCGCCGCCGCCCAGGGAATAACCGTAAATCCCCCGGTGATCGGCGTCAGCATAAACAGAATAATTTGATTCGATATAGGGGATGATGACATTGCACAGCTCCGAATGGGTATCTATGTTGTTATCGTCCATTGCCACTATTATAACGCCGTGGATTTTCCCTTGGCCAATGAGATTATCGGACACGGCGCTGGCACCGCAGCACCAGCCGGCGAAGATGGTGTCTGCCCAGGCGCCGATGCCGTGAATGGCGTAAATGACGCCATACTTCTGGTTCGGGTTGTAATTCGGTGGCGTATAAACTTCCATGTCTCGATTGGTTCCGGCCACCGGCGAATAATAGGTGATACCTGTAACCGTGCCCGCCGGGTAAAGCCCCCCCGTGTCATATCCTGACGGCGGCATAGTTGGGAGCGGTTGCGCCATCACCCAGGCGGGTATTGCGAAAAGTCCCGCTAGAATGAAGATAGCCTGCTTCAGTTTCCTGCCCAATTCTATTGTCAATGTGTTTCGTTTCATTTTTTGTTACCTATGCTTTGATCATGTTACTTCGATAGCCGGTAAAAGGCTGACGGGGTATTGCTTGCGGGCGGCAGCGCCAACTGCCAATTACTGCCGACAATTTGCGGCGCGGACGACGTGACATTCAGCCAACTGCCCAGCATCAGGTTAGTGCAATACTGCACCGTGAAGCCCGTGTTCGTCTGCGGCCACGAAACCGTCAGGTTCGCTCCCACCAGCGCCAGGCTCATTTGCGGAGATATCGCTTTGCTGATCACCAGTGTATTGGTCGCACCGCCCTGGTAGTTGGCATCGTTGANNCAGATTAGTCGGCGTCGTCGTCGCATTCGCACTCTTGGCCGCGCCATCATAGGTCTGGCTCAGGTTACTCAACGTCACCGTGCCAGCACCTTTGCTGATCACCAGCGTATTGGTTGCGCTGCCCTGGTAATTGGCGTCGTTGATTGTGCCGATCACTGTGTAGCTGCCCGCATTGGTCGGCGCGTTGGCCGAGCCGTTGTAGGTGAGGTTCACCGTCA
>PLYV01000102.1 GCA_003151855.1 Limisphaerales bacterium
GGGCCGATGCCGGCGATCATCAAGCCGCGCGTGGATTTTTTTGGCAACCAGGTCTGCGGCTTCAGCATCCAGGAAATCCACCGGCGCCTCGAAATCAACGCGCGCAGCCGCGTGACGGTGGCCGCCACCACGCCGCCCGCGCCCGCGTTGTCACCGGACTGGGAAGGCGTGGCAAAACTGTTTTCCGATCCGGTGTCGCCGGAAGTCGTCGAGCCGTATCAGTTCGTTTTTGACTCGCCGTTGCTCCGCGTTTCGCGGGAACTGGCGGATTACGCGCGCGAAAGTTTTTCCGCACGGTCGCCGTTGCTCGTGGCCGTGGCGGATTTGAACCGCCGCATCTTTTCCGATTTCAAATTTGATCCGGTGGCGACCACGGTGGCGACGCCGTTGGAGGAGGTTTTGGAGCAGCGCGCCGGCGTGTGCCAGGATTTCGCACATCTGGCGGTGGCGTCGTTGCGCTCGCTGGGTTTGCCCGCGCGCTATGTCAGCGGTTATTTGCGCACGCATCCGCCGGCCGGGCAGGCGCGCCTCGTCGGGGCCGACGCGAGCCATGCGTGGTTCGCGGTGTTCTGTCCCGATGTCGGCTGGGTGGATTTTGACCCGACGAACAATCTCATGCCCGCCGAGGAACACATCAGTCTCGCGTTCGGGCGTGATTATTCGGACGTCAGCCCGGTGAGCGGCGTCATCACCGGCGGCGGCGCACATGAGGTGCGGGTGTCGGTGGACGTGGAACCGCTCGATTGAATTGCTGACATGAGATACGACATTTTGCATCGCACCCGCTACGCCTACGCCACGCCGGTGCGCGACAGTTTCAACGACGTGCGCTTGCAACCGATGCCGATTCCCGGGCAGACGGTCGAATCCTTTCTGCTCAAAGTGCTGCCGGCGGCGCGGCTGACGCACTCCAAGGATTTTTATTCCAACTGGATTCAGCATTTCGAGATCATTGAGCCGCACAGCCACCTGTCCATCGAGGCGAACTCCCGCGTCCGCACGCATCCGCCCGCGCCGCTGCCCGACGCGCCGCTGTGCAGCTTTGAACAGATGCGCGGCGCGCCGAACATCGAGCGCTGCTTTGATTATTTGCAAGCCAGCCGCTTCGTGGAACTCTCGCCGGAAGCGTGGAAGCTCGCGGTGGACGCCACGCATGGCATTGATGATGCCTGGCAGGCCGCGCTCGCGCTGATGCGCTTCGTCCACGGCTTTCTCAAATACGAATCCTTCTCCACGCACGTCCACACGCACATGACCGAGCTGCTGCGCGACCGGCGCGGCGTGTGCCAGGATTTTGCGCACCTGTTCATCGGGTTGTGCCGCGTGCTGAACATTCCCGCGCGCTACGTCAGCGGCTATCTCGCGACCGAGGCGGCGAGCGCCACGCACGCCTGGGCGGAGGTTTTTGTGCCGGGGCAGGGCTGGCGCGGCCTCGACCCCACGCATAACTGCCAGTTGGGGGAAACTTACATCAAGATCGGCAACGGCCGCGACTATGGTGACGTGCCGCCCATCAGCGGCAATTACCGGGGCACGCGCGACCATCAGATGAGCGTCGAAGTCCGCATCACGCCGGTGTATTGAAATTTCCGCCCGCGCCTGGCTGCGCCCGTCGGAGCGCCGGCATTTTGCCGGCTTAAGCCAATCTTCTTTTCACCGGCGGCCAATAGTTCTCGCCACGGCCAAAGCCGGCAAAATGCCGGCGCTCCCATTTTGCGAACGGGCGCGCTCGCCGGGGCAGGTGGCAATCCAACAACTTTTTCCACCGCCGTTGCACTTGACCGAGTTGTCTTGATAAGGCAATCTTCGCCCCTTTCTGGCCAACATAAACAAGTATAAACTGCGATGAACGAATCCACCGTGACCCAGCTCAAAGACACCACCGCCAACCCCGCGCCACTCGGCCTGCTGGGCTTCGGCATGACCACCGTGCTGCTCAATCTGCACAACGCCGGCTATTACGAACTCAACAGCATGATCCTCGCGATGGGCCTTTGCTACGGCGGCACCGCGCAGGTCATCGCCGGTATCATGGAATGGAAAAAGGGCAGCACCTTCGCCAGCACCGCCTTCATCTCCTACGGTTTCTTTTGGATCTCGCTCGTCGCGCTCATCGTGCTGCCCAAGCTGGTTCCCACCATTGCGCCCACCAAGCCCGAGGCCCTGGCTGCGTATCTCGCCATGTGGGGCATTTTCACCGCCGTGATGTTTGTGGGCACCTTCCGCATCAGCCGCGCGTTGCAGGTGGTCTTCGGTTCATTGACCGTGCTGTTTTTCCTGCTGGTCGCCGTGAAGCTGGGCGAGAACGAGGCGCTGGAACATTTCACCGGCTATGAAGGCATCTTCTGCGGCATGGCGGCGGTTTACACCGGTCTGGCGCAGGTATTGAACGAACTCGCCGGCAAAACAGTTTTGCCGCTGGGCGTGGTTAAAAAATAGTGCGTTGGATTTCATTGGGCGCGTGGTAAAATGGCTGAAACCCGCCCGCGTTGGCGGTCGTCCAATTCAGCCATGCCCTTAATGAAAATGAAAACCGTCCGCCTCATTCTCGCCACCGCCCTCGCCGTGCAACTGGCCGCGTGCGCGCAAACCAATGTCCCCGGCACCAACGCCGCCGCCGTCGTCCCCGCGCCGCACGTCAACGCCGGCCTCGTCCCGGCCAAGCATCTGGGGGGCCGCACGGATTTCGTCATCGCCCGCGCCCAGGCCGCGCCCGGCGATTACGACATCGAGTTCATCGGCGATTCCATCACGCAAGGCTGGGAGCGCGCCGGCTCCAATACTTGGAACCAGTTCTACGGCCAGCGCAAGGTCATCAACATGGGCGTCAGCGGCGACCGCACGGAACACGTCCTCTGGCGGTTCGAGCACGGCCAGCTCGACGGCATCAAGGCCAAGGTCGCCGTCGTGATGATCGGCACCAACAATTCCGGCAAGAACAAGGATGGCACCGACACCTTAACCGCACAGTGCTCCGGCCATGTTGTCGCCAGCCGCTTTCTATCAACAAGCGTTGACAGAATCACAACCAAAAACTACCTAAACACCTGCCCAGTTTTAACTGGGTCACACCAGAGGGAGGAAGACTTGTCAAAGGCGTAATCCCGGTCGGAATTGCGATTGGCTTTTGTCGTCAAAAACTTCACCTTGAATGCTGTAAAAAATTCGCCGCATGAATCCACCGAAAGCCAACCCGCCGTCTGCGCGCCATTCCCGGCGGTGGCGTCGGCTGGCGCTGGTGATTTTGCTGCTGGGCGCGGGCACGGCCGGCTGGGTCTGGTGGCAGGGGCGGGCGGCGGCGGCCTTGTCGGACGATCCCACCATGCTGATTTTCAACCGCAAGAGCCATCAGCAGATGGGGATGTTCTTCGGCAAATCGGGCTACCTGATGGACGATTTGTTTGACGCCCTGAAACAGCCCGGCACCCAGGCCGTGTTGATTTTGGCCACCAGCGCGCTGCTGGCGGGCGGCTGTCTCCTGCTTTCCCGGCTGCCGGAACCCCCGCCCAACCCGGATTTTTTCAAGCCTTCGCGTCCCGCCGGGGATGGCGGTGACGGGCAATAAATTTACGGCTTTAATCCGAATCCATGTAGTCAATCCTCATGAAAATTTAATCCCTGCTGCATGGATTCGGCTAAAACCATATGCCAAAATCCTATTTCATGCCCAAGAACGAGCCGGGCCGCCGCAAGTGGCTCAAAAACTTCACCGGCAAGCTGCCCACCTACGCCGCCAAGGTGGGCGTGACCACCGAGGAAGTTGCCCAAGAGACGGCGGATGATATTTTCTTCGATTACGTCTGCAATGCCCACAACCAGCACACCCAGACGACGCGCGATTGGACGGCTTACAAGCAAGCAGGCCGCCCACGGTGCCGCCGGATATTTTTGGCCGCGCCACCGCGCCGGCGGTGCGCATCAAGAAACATCCCGGTTGCACGGACGCCATCGCGCAGGACCTCGGCATCGTCGGCGCGGAGGTGGTCGTGGACCCAACCACCTATCAGCCCATCCTGACGCTCTCGCTCAATACCGGCATCCGCACGTCGGCTGGGCCAAGCAGGGCATGGACAGCCTGGAACTCTGGAGGGACTGCGGCGACGGCAAAGGTTTCGTGCAACTGAACATCACCACGAATCCCGATTACGCCGACATTTCGCCGCTGCCCGCGCCGGGCATCAGCGCGGTCTGGAAATACAAGGCCATCTACCGGCTCAATGATGCGCAAGTCGGCCAGTGGAGCGACGTGGCCACCATCGGGGTGATGGGGTGAATGAAAAGTTCTCGTTGGCCAATCCCAAAGGGACAGCGTTGTATTGGCAGTCTCGATTCAAAATACCATAGCAAAACCCCATAAATACATCAATAAAAAAGGGTATTTAGCGTTTTATGTTTACCTGCGTTCAATCCGCCAAAATCATCCTCAATGGGGTATAAAAAGTCATTTCTGGCAACCGATGGCAACCAAACAGAGTGGACCAAACTTGGGATTGCGGCCTGAAAGCCTACGCGGTAAGGCGACGGCGAATACAACATCTGGCGCAGCCTGCGCAAATGTTTTGACTACAAAACCGCCGTCTGCACCGCGTTCGTGGAAACGAGGTCGTCCACCTCATTGAGGACTTTGTCGTGCAGGGCGGCGTCTCTACCGACTTCGTCAAGTGGCGCGAGGACGACAGATGCTGTATGCCATGGCGGTGTCGAAGTCGTGAGTTTGGAGCGTGGTGTCGCCAAGACGGAATGGCGGGGCGGTTTGGGCGTGCAAACCAAGCGGCAACAATACAGCCAGCAGCGGGGCTAACGTGGATTTCATCGGGTGCATAAATTTAAAAGTGTGGACACGGCTGTTTGAATGTCATCTGGCTTCAAATGGGTTGCCTGTTCGGCACTGGAAAAAAACCTTTCCGCCTCGGCGTGAACGGCCAGCATCTCTTCCACCCGCGCACGCAGCACCGGTTTGCCGGCACAGGCCTGATCCAGAATAGCGGCGTGCTTCGCCGGATCAGCCCGGCTCAAGGCTTCGCAAAACAAATCCTCTTCTTGTTCGCTCCAGTCAGACTTTGTTTTCATTTCACACCTTTCCAAGCGGCTGGCTGGAGTGACGCAGGCGTTGCACTCCTCGATTTGAAATTTCTGGCTGATCATTCAGATCCACGTCCGGCATCCAAATTATTTCAAATTTGAATCCGTAAGTGGAGATTGGTCGTAGTTGTAACCCGGCCCGCTGGCATTGGTAATTCATAACAACAAACATCCGTTCAGAATATCGGCATCCTGCGGCCTGGAACTCAACCCCAACGAATCGGAGCTGCCGCCGGCGACCCATAGCCCGGCGATATCCAATTCACAATAGCCGGCCGACTCAACCTTTGTCATTCCGGCCACTTGTTTATGCGAAAGCACCGGCGAAAACACCAACGGAACCTCCGTCCCGGCGTGCTTGATGATGATATATTTCGATCTGACACGCTTTCTTGCGGGCGCAGTCTCTGTTTTTGGCAGCACCGTGTTCATTTTGGAATTGCACAGTTCTTCACATTGGATTTCAAAACAGCGGAAGAATATTCACGCGGTAAAATCCAGCACCGGTCCCGACGGAATTCGTGTGAGAGAAAAGCAAGTCCGCGCCGCCTCCCGTCTGCGCGGAACCAATGTCGGTCCAAACCGCCGGATTCAGGCTGGCGCTCCGCTGCAACTGATAAACGTGACCTTGATAGCCATTGACCGTGAGCGAGAAAACCCGGTTGCTGAATGAATAGGCTTTCGCTTGAACGGAACTGCGATCCAAAACCACGCCGGTGTTGACAAAACCGGCCGGCAGCGCGCCGTTCCAATTGATGATGTCGAGGACGCCGGTGTTGACCAAGGAACCGCTGACGTTCAGTTGCGCGTTTCCGGTTAGACGCAACGTGGCGGTATTGGTGATATTGCCTGACACGGTCAACTGCCCGCCCGAGCCGATGGTCAGCGTTCCTTGCCTCACATCGAAGCCGGCAGCCCCAAGCGATGCCGAACCCAAATCCAGCGTGCCCGGGCCGGTCTTGGCGATTCGCGCGGTGCTGCTGAAGGAAGCCTGCAGCGTCGCCGTGCCATTCGTGACGTTGATTTCCGCCGGCTGGACGGTTTCGTCCAGCGTTGCCGTCACGCCTCCGGCGAGCGAGAGAATGGCGCCTGCCAACGCGCCGCCCGCCGGCTGAATGAGCCGGCCGGTCGCGCCATTTGGTGCGCGAACGGAAACTTTGTTGTGGGCGCCGCTGCGATAAATGCCGATGCGAATAACGCCATGCCGGGAAGGCACGTCGAGATTGACATAGTTGAGCGTGGTGCCGAGCGCTGGCTGCACATCAAACGTGGCGAAGCCCGGCGACGTGGGCGTGACGCCGGCGACTTCCTCCGCCAGCAACGTGAGCGGCCCGCCGCTCCACGCGTGGTTGAACGTGCCGCTGGCCGGGAAATTTTCCCACAAGGTCGTGGCGCTGCTGCTGATCATGGAACTGTAACGCGAGCGCATCCGGTTGAGGGCGTCGTCTGGATCGCCCAACGCGAAGAGCGCTTCGAGCACATACTTCTCCATGTAAGGGCTGGCATTGATTTGCGTGGTGAGCACCGTGCGCAACACGTTGGTCATGCTGGCATCCGGCAAACCGGCGAGCACCGCCATCGCGTTGCCGCGTTCATCGGTTGAGCCGCTGTAAGAGGAGGAGCGATACGCCGAGCCGGTCCAGAACGCGGTGTTGAAGCTGTTGCGAATGCCTTGGGCGCGGCTGGTGAACACCGGAACGTCGGCGGATTGACCAACGATTGGCGCGATCTGCGCCGCAGCTTCGCACGCCATCAAATACCAGGTGTTGTCCAGCAGCGGTGCGTCAATGTTGCTGCCCCAGTCATACCAATTCCATCCGCCGTCACGATGAACGACCAAACCCTGGGAGTCGGTCTGCCAGACGTTCAAGAGGTAATCCCGCAATGCCGGGTAGGCTTGAACGAGGAAGTTCGTGTCGCCGGTGTTTCGGAAGTATCGCTGCACGCCGTATTTCCCGACCGTCGCCAGAATCTGCGCGGGCAGTTCGGAAGTCCATGTGCCGGGCACGGGCGCGAACATGGTGTCGTCGCCGCGCTGCCAGCGGATGACATCCAAAATGCTTTCGCGGGTGGTCAACTCGGCGCGGGGATCGAAGACATAAGGCGTCTGCCCCAAGTCCACCGTGACGTCGCCGATCCAGTTGGCGCGCTCGCGGTCCGGGCAATCCGACCAGGTGTCGTGCATGTTGACGCCCAGCGTGTTGACCGATTTGGTCCAAAGCGTGACCAGCGACGCGTCGCTGCAATCAAAACTGCCGAGCACTTCGGTGTCGCTCTGGTGCGGACGGTATTTCAGGCCATAGACGGTGACGTTGGTGGGAATGGTCAGATAGGCATAATTGCCGTTCACCCACGACGGCATCTCGAACGACTGCCGTCCGGCACCGGTGACGTATTCGTGCGAGAGCGGGTTTTCGCCGCCGGCGTTGGCGTCGGTCTGAATCGTGATGACTTGCCCGGGCGTGGCATTGCTCACGTCCAGCCACAGGGTGAAGCGCATATTGAATGGAAGCTGGCAGGTCCAGTTGTTTCCGTTGCTGACATTGGTCGAGACAAAATTCGTCAGGCCTGTGTTTTTCCAGAACGGCAACGGCCGCCGCCAAAGGTTTCCGAACGGCGTGCCGCCGACCGCGCCGAGGTCCGTTGGCGCGGCCCATCCGGAGTCGTTGTAGATCGAGTTGGTCCAGGCCCCGAGGTCGAGCCGCATGTCATAACGCAAACTCGTTTCGGGCAGGCGGAAATTGGGTTGCGCCACGACACTCGCCGTTTGAAACGCGGTGTTGGTGACCATGCGCCAGGTGGTGTCACTCCTGACGAAAGTTCCGCCGGCGTTCATTTCAAAGATCATTCCTGGCGCGCCACTGCTCACGTGGCTGAAGGCGCTCTTGCCGAAATACCATTGCAGCAGGGCGATGGTGTTGGAGCCGGATTGGAGATAGGGCGCGAGATTGATCTCGTCATACCAGGTGTCGCTGGTCGTGGGGCCGCGTTTGAGGTTGCCTTCGCGCACGACCATCCGGCCGTTGATCCACAACCAGTATTTGCTGTCAACAGCGATGCGGGCGATGGCGTTGGCCGGCGTCGTCGCGAGGGAGAAACCCTTGCGATAGCAGAGCCAGAGATTGGCAGCCGAGCCGGACGGGCCGATCCAATGGGCGGTCCAGTTAGTCGTGGCCTGGTTCGTGTCAGACGCAGCGACCAACGATTCGGCCGTGGCGGTGGCGGAGAGCAGCGCGGTGTCCAGCGGGCCCAGCGGCGGTTTCGGCGTTTCCGCCACCAGGACGTTGGCCACGCTGCTGGTGACCGAACCTGCGACGTTGGTGACGACCACCCAGTAAGCGCCACTGTCAGGCGGGTTCAGGTTGGAAAGAATCAGCGAGGAATTGGTGGCACCGGCCACCGGCGAGGAATTTTTCCACCACTGAAAATGAAACCGCGGAGTGCCGCTCACCAGCACGCTTAACGTCCCGCTGCCGCCCGGGCTGTTGGTGAAACCCTGCGGTTGGGTGAAAATGGCTGGCTTCTCCGGACCCGAGATTTGTTGGAGTGTGACGCCATAAATATGCGGGCCGTTGCCGGCCACCGTTTCGATCGCCTGCATGCTCACGGTGTTGGTCGCCGCCGTGAAATTGTATTGGACGTATCCGGCGCCGCCGGCGTCAATGTCCAACGGATTGTTCGCGTAAGGGCGATTCGTGCCGTCGCCGTTGAAGAAGAAATTGATGGGACGTCGCGGAAACGTGCCGCTGGTGTCCCACTGCCGGTAGTAACACCGCAACGAGTAGCTCGCTCCGGGAATCAGGTAGCCCAGTGTGAGTGTGGCATTGTCACCGGGTTGAATGCCGAGGCCGGCCATATACGCGAAATCGCTTAACAGCGAAGCCATGGAACCGTCCGCCTGCGAAGAGGCGCTGCCCGATGTGCTGTCCATCCCGGTTGAGCCATCCGACAAAGACGCGGCCAGCGTCCAGACTCCACTGAATACAGTATCCGTCCCGGAAAAGAGCGGATGGTTGTTGTTCGCGCCGGTTCCTGATCCGCTCACGGAAATTTTTTGAAAGCTAACGCCATTGACCGAGACCGGCGTGGATTGGTTGCCAAAGTCCAGCGCGCAAAGGTAAGTGTTGGTGGCATTGATGCCCGTGGCGGCGTCGGTGCCAGTCGAAGGCAAAGCCGTGACCGAAATGCTCGTGGGCACCGGCGGCGCGCCGACCTGCTGCAACATCGCGCCGCAAAGGACCGCGCTGTTTCCCGCCAGAGTCGTCGCCAGCGTTGCCGAAACGGAGTTGGCTGCCGCCGTAAACACATAATCCACGTAATACGCGCCGCTGCTGTTGATCGAAGCGCCGAGGTTTTCGTCCACCTGCACCGTTTCATTGGAGCCTTGCCCGTTGAAGGTGAAAACAACCGGCAGCGAACTGGTATTCCATTGCTGGTAAAACAAGCGCAGCCGATACCGCGAGGCGGGGACGGCATTGCTAAAAGTCAAAGTCATGCTGTCGCCAATCTGGATCTGGATGCCGCCGCTCAACGCCGCAGCGTCATTCAACATCGTCGCCATGGCTCCATCCGCTTGAGCGCCGACTGAACTGGTGACGGTGGCCAAGGGACAACTGAAAACGCTCGCCACGGTCAGGGACCACGCTCCGCCGTTGGCGCTGTCCGTGCCGGAAGCGGAAGTTCCACTCACCGACACCGGACTGAACGTGACGCCATTGATGCCGAACGGAGTCGTGCTGGTGGAAAAATCCAAAGCGCACAAAGTATAATCGGAACTGACGACCGAGGTGTCCGAATTGCTCGCCGGCACGGCACCGACGGAAATCGAAGGAGTCAAGGCCATGACGGTGTTCGTTTCAGCGCGAACGGCCACCACACTGCTGGTTACCGCGCCGTAGATGTTTGTGATGACCACGAAATACGAACCAGAGTTGGTGCCCTGCAATGGCGAGAAATTCAGCGTGGCATTGGTCTGGCCGGAGAGAGGATTGCCGCTGGAATTTTTATACCATTGATAAACCAACGGCTGCGAACCGGAAGCTGCCACGTTGAGAGAGCCATTGACGCCCGCCCAATTCGTGAGGCCCGCCGGCTGGCCCGAAATCACCGGCGCGGTGGGGTGGACGCTGGTCACTGACAAGCCGGTGTTGGTGACGGAGATGCCGCTGCCATAGCAAAAGAACGCCACATCGGTAATGGCGAATCCCATCGGCAAAGTGAAGGTGGAGCCGTATTGAACACCATTGACCTTGAACTGCGCTTTCCAAGCGTTGGGCGTAGTGGTATCCAAAATAATCTGAAGGAGATTGTTGTTCGGCGCGACGTTGCCGACGTTGTCCGCCGCATAAATTGAAGTCAGCCCGTTGTAGAAGGCTTCCATGTGCCCGGTGTATTTCATGAGCATCCAAGGGCCTTTGGTGTTGAAGATGTTGCCGGCCCCGCTGCCGTTGTCAAAACCAAACGCGCCCCACCGGTCGCTGGTGCTGCCACCCTGGATGGCCATGGTGACGCCGAGAGTGTAAACGTAGCCGTTCTGCGCCACGAACGGCAGGGCCGCATACTGGCTGGCATTGGCGGCGATCATCGCGCCGCCGTTGGCGGTGGTCGTCGTGAAGGAACTGCCCGACCAATTCGTCGCCGTGCCGGAATTGACGTCGCCGATGTTTGGACTGCTGCCCGAAAGGCTGCCGCTGCGGTTGAATGTGTCGAGGATGTTCGTGGTGGTTTGCGCTGTCGAGAGGCAGCACCAGCCGCAGAGGAGTGTGGCAGCGAGAAGCTGTTTCATTGAGATTGTTCCAATTTTGGTTAAGGGAATTGTGGTCTTGCTGTTCACATCGGCGAC
>PLYV01000248.1 GCA_003151855.1 Limisphaerales bacterium
CCGCTCGGCCTCATCATCGTGGACGAGGAACACGAACACACTTACAAGCAGGAAGAAGCGCCGCGCTACCACGCCCGCGATGTGGCGGTGATGCGCGGCCAGATGGAAAACGCCGTGGTCGTGCTCGGCTCGGCCACGCCGGCATTGGAAAGTTTTTACAACTGTCTGAAGGGAAAGTTCTCGCTGCTGGAATTGCCGGAGCGCGTGGATGACCAGAAAATGCCGCACGTCCGCGTGGTGGACATGCGCCAGGCCGCGCGCGACGGCAAGGGCACGCCGATTTTCACGCCGCAGCTCAAGGAGGCGATCACGCAGCGGCTGGAGAAAGGTCAGCAGACGATTTTGTTTTTGAACCGGCGCGGCTATTCGTCGTCGCTCGTCTGCGAAAAATGCGGCCACGTTTGCGAGTGCCCCAACTGCTCGCTCGCGCTGACGTATCATCGCCCGGAGCAGGCGTTGCGCTGCCACATCTGCGGCTGGAGCGAGCAGGTGCCGAAAATCTGCCCGAACGAAAAATGCAAAAATCCCGGCATCCGCTATTCCGGCCTCGGCACGCAGAAGGTCGAGGACGTGCTGGAAAAACTTTTTCCGCGTGCACGCATCCGGCGGATGGACGCCGACGTGATGAAGCGCAAGGAAGATTACCGGCAGGTGCTGGAGGCGTTCAAGCATGGCGATATTGACATCCTCATCGGCACGCAGATGATCGCGAAGGGGCTGCATTTTCCGAACGTCACGCTCGTCGGCATCATTTACGCGGACATGGCGCTGCACCAGCCGGATTTCCGCGCGGGCGAACGCACCTTCCAGCTCCTCACGCAAGTCTCCGGTCGCGCCGGCCGGGGCGACATCGAGGGCGAGGTGTTTGTGCAGGCGTTCACGCCGTTTCATCCGGCCATCCAATACGCGCGCCGGCACGACTTCAACGGCTTCTTCGAGCAGGAACTGGAATTTCGCAAGCAGCTCAATTATCCGCCGTTCAGCCGCGTCGCCATGCTCACACTGAAAGGACGCAATGAAGACAAGGTGAAATTTTCCGCCGAACATTTAAAGCGCGAGCTGGAAAAAATAAAAACCGAATTGAAAGGCCTGACCATTTCCGGCCCGGCCGCCGCGCCGCTCGCGCGCGCGGAAAATCTTTACCGCTTTCAAATCATGCTCAAGACGCGCGCGATGAGCCGGCTGAGTTCGGCGCTGGCGAAAATCACCGCCACGCTCACGCTGCCGGACGATGTGACGCTGGCAGTGGACATTGACCCGGTGGATTTGAGTTGAAAATTTCCCAAATCGCCGGACGATTGACCGATGCACTTGCTGCCAACGCCATGCTGAAAACCGCCTGCACCTCGCTGTTGCTGGCCGGGCTGGTTTTGCTGTGCGGCTGCCAGACGCCCAGCCTGTTCACTGCCACCGGCCCCGGCTGGCGCGTCCAGCAGGGCCAGGCGCTCTGGCGTCCGAAAAGCGGCCTGCCGGAATTCGGCGGCGACCTCGTGCTCGCGCGCGACGACGCCGGGCGCTGCCTGATCCAGTTCGACAAAACGCCGATGGCCATTCTGTCCGCGCAGATCACGACCAACCGCTGGCTGATTAAATTTCCGCAGCGAGAAATGAGTTTCAGCGGGCGCGGTGCCGGCTGGACACGCTTTGCCTGGCTGTATTTGCCGGCGGCGCTCGACGGCAAACCGTTGCCGAAAAACTTCAAGTTCGCGCAAAAGCCGGACGGCGGCTGGCGGCTGGAAAATTCCGGCACCGGCGAAACCGTGGAAGGATTTTTGTCGCCGTGAGTTCCTTTTTGAAACGCTGGTGGTGGGTTTTGCTGCTCGTGGCCGTCGCGCTCGGCCTTGCGCGGCTGCGCTTCGACGTGGACGTGCTGGATTTGCTGCCGCCGGACGAGCCGACGGTTCAAGGCCTGAAACTTTACCAGCAGCATTTCACCAACGCGCGCGAACTCATCATCGCGCTCCGTGCGCCGGATTCCGAGACCGCTGAAAAACTGGCCGGCGAACTCGCGGCGCGTTTGCGGCAGGAAACCAATCTCGTTGCCGAGTTGACGTGGCAGCCGCCGTGGATGGAAAAGCCGGAGCAGCTCGGCGAACTGCTCGGCTGGCTGTGGTTCAACCAGCCGCCGGGCGATTTTTCCGCGCTTACCAACCGCCTTGCGCCGGAAAATCTCAAGCCACAATTGGAAGAAACGCGCGAACTGCTTGCAACCTCCATGTCGCCGATGGATCTGGCGCGGCGCTCGTTCGACCCTTTCAATCTGCTGACGATGCCCGCGCTGGCAAAATTCAGCGGCATGAACATGGACCAGGGCAGCCAGGGCTTTTCTTCCACCGATGGGAAATACCGTTTGCTGTATTTGCAATCCGCCGTTGACCTGACCAGCTACCGCGACTGCGAAAATTGGTTGAAGGCGATTCACATGGTGGTCGCGAAATTGCAAACCGGCGCGGCGAAAGAAAATTGGAAAGGCGTCGTCGTCCGCTACACCGGCCGCCCGGTTTTCGTGCAAGAAATCGCGTCGAGCATGCAGCACGACATGAGCCATTCCATTGGCATCACGTCCACCATCATCGCCGTGCTGTTCTGGCTGACGCACCGGCGCTTGAAACCGATGTTGTGGCTGCTGGCGCTGCTCGGCCTGATTTTGTTCGCCACGCTCGCGCTCGGCGCGCTGGTGCTGGGCACGATCAGCGTCGTCGCGCTGGGCTTCGCCGCCGTGCTGCTCGGCTTGGCGGTGGACTACGCCGTGGTGCATTATCAGGAGGCGCTCGCGCATCCGCAGATGACCGTGCCGGAGATCCGCCGCGCGATTGCGCCGAGCATTTTGTGGGCGGCCATCACCACGATGAGCGCGTTCCTAGTGCTCAACTTCGGCGGCCTGCCCGGCCTCGGCCAACTCGGCTCGCTCGTCGCCATCGGCATCGCGCTTTCGGCGCTGGTGATGGTGATGATTTACTTGCCGCCGCTGTTCCCCGACCGCTGCCAGCCGCGTCCGAACCAGCCGCCGTTCCGCTGGTGGAATTATTTCATCGCGCCGCAGGAACCGGCGGTGGCGGAAAACGCATCTGCGAAAAAACCCTTGTCACGACTGGCGTTTTTGCTGACCGGTTTAATTTTCCTTGGCGCGTGCGCGGTGCTGTCTTTCCACCGTCCGGGATTGGATCACAGCGGCAACGCGTTGCAACCGGCGCACGGCGAGGCGCAACAAACCTTGGACGAAATGACCGCCGAACTTGGTTTGCCGCCGCAGCCGCTCTGGCTGATTGTCCCCGGCCATGACGAGGCGGAGGTTTTTCAGCGGCTCACCAGCGCCGAGGTCTTGCTGGATGACGCAGCGAAAAAAAATCTCATCGGCAAATATCTGCTGCCGGATGCGCTCTGGCCGCGCGGCGAAAATCAAATCGCCAATCGCACGACCGCCGCCGCGCTGGGGGAAAAAGCGCCGTTGCTGCGCGGTGCGTTGGCCGAGGCCGGCTTCAATACCAACGCGATGCTGCTGTCGGAACAAATGATTCGCACTTGGGCACAGGCCGGCGAAAGCAAAGCTTTAATCTGGCCGACGAATCAAGTCAGCCAATGGTTGCTGAAGCGCTTCGTCGCGCGGTCGCCGGATGAGTGCCTGGTGATGGGTTTGGTTTATCCGGCGACAAACCAAGTGGATGCTGGCGAACTGGCGGCGCTGTCAAAAAATCTCGCGCAAAATCACGCGCTGCTTTCCGGCTGGGAACTGCTCGGTAACGCCACGCTGAAACGCGTGCAGTCGCGGATGTGGCTGGTGGTTGCGCCGATGGTCGCGCTCGTGCTGCTGTCGCTGTGGTTCGCGTTCCGGCGCGCGACGGAAATCCTGCTCGGCCTCGCGGTATTGGGTTTGAGCGGCGTAGTTCTGGTGGCCACGATGGCGCTCGCCGGCTGGTCGTGGAATCTGATGAACCTGATGGCGCTGCCGCTGATGCTTGGCACTGGCGTGGATTATTCCATTTTCATCCAGCTCGCCCTACGCCGGCACGGCGGCGACCTTGTCGCGGTGCGCCGCTCGGTCGGACGCGCGCTGATGCTGTGCGGCGGCACGGCGGTAGCAGGCTTCGGCTCGCTGGCGATGTCCAGCAACCTCGGCATGGCGAGCCTTGGCAAAGTCTGCGCCGTTGGCATCGGTGCGAATGCGCTCATCTCAATTTTTCTGCTACCGGCGTGGTGGCGGCTGTTGGTTGCAAAAGCGGAAAGCGGAAAGCGGAAAGCGGAAATTTTAGAAACGGAGGCGGGTAAAAAAAACACGCAACCAAAACAGCCGGCGTTTTACAGCGGCGGTTTGTGGAAGCTCGGTTTGGTTGCGGCGAAAATAATTCCGACTGCCTTGCTAAAAAAAATCGCCGCCGGTTTGGCTGATGTTTATTGGCTATTTCAACGCCGGCGGTGTGAAGTCGTGGTGCAAAATTTCCTGCCCGTTTTTGCTGGCGACAAATCCGCTGCGGAAAAAGCCGCACGCACCGCGCACCGGAATTTTGCCGAGAAGCTGATTGATTTGTGGCGCGTTGAAAACGGCGAGGTCACGCGCAACTGGCTCACCACCGACGGCGAGTTGGAAATCATCCACGCTGCCCGCCGGCGTGGGCGCGGCACGCTCTTCATCACGCTGCACCTCGGCAATTGGGAACATGGCGGCCTGCTGCTGAACCAGCTCGGCATCCGCCTGACGATCCTCACGCAGGCCGAACCGGACGATGGCCTCACCGATTTGCGCAAGGCGGCGCGGGCGCGCTACGGCGTGGACACGCTGATCATCGGCGACGACGGCTTTGCGTTCGTCGAGGTCATCAAGCAGTTGCAGGCCGGCGGGGACATGGCGGTGTCGCTGGACCGGCCGCCGGAGCGCGGCGGCGTGCCGGTGGAATTTTTCGAAAAACAATTTGAAGCGTCGCTCGCCGCCGCCGAACTCGCGCGCGCGTCCGGTTGCGCGCTCGTCGGCGTGACCATCGTCCGCCGGCCCGCCGGCTACGCGGTGAAGGTGCTGCCGGAGTTTGTCTATGACCGCAAGGCGCTGGGCAATCGCGACGCGCGGCGCGAATTGACGCAGCAAATCCTGCGTGCATTCGAGCCGGAAATTCGCAAGGATATTGGGCAATGGTATCAATTCACGCCCATTTGGCCGCCGGAAAAATGAGGCGGAATTTTTATGAGGAAACCAGGAAATCAGGAATGCCTTTCAAAAATTCCTGGCTTCCTGGTTTCCTCATTTTTTTATTCTTCACTGTGGGATTGCGGGGCGCGGACTATGACGCGCAGTTCAACAAATGGTTCGAGGTGCAGACCAATTTGCAAAGCTGGGCCGGCGATTTCACGCAGACGCGGACGCTCACGGTCTTAAACCAGCCGCTCGTCTCGCACGGCAAAGTCTGGGTGAAACCGGGCGAATTCCGCTGGGAACTCGGCCAGCCGGCGCAGACCGTCGTGCTGCGCAACCCCAATCAATTGCTCATCATTTATCCCCGGCTCAAGCGCGCGGAAAAATATCCGCTCGACGCCGTGCCGACCGGCCCGATGAAGGACGCGCTGGCGTTGCTTGATGCGAGCCTGCCGCGCGACCGCGCGCAAATGGAAAAGAATTTCACCCTGCTTTCCGCCGTGGCCACGAACGCCACCTTGCAGATGACGCTCCAGCCGCGCAGCGAGGCGGCGCGCAAATTCATCGGGCAGGTGGTCATCGCCTTTCACACGAATGATTTCACCATTGCCGCGACCGAAATGAAATTTGCCGATGGCTCGAAGCTGCACAACGATTTCATGAACGTCGTTTTGAACGCGCCCGTGGATGAAAAATTATTCACCGCCAACTTACCGGCGGATTTCACGGTGTCTGAGCCTTTGAAAAAATGAGCGCGTCTCCGGAAATTTTACAGCTTGCGATGCGCTCGCTGCCGCACGGGCCGGAATTTCGCTTCGTGGACCGGATGGTGAGCCTTACGCCCGGCGTGCGCGGCGTGGGCGAATACCAACTGCGCGGCGACGAATATTTTTTGCGCGGTCATCTGCCGGGCGAACCCATCATGCCCGGCGTGCTGATGGCGGAAGCCGCTGCGCAGGTCGCCGGCATGGTGGCGCAGGAAGACCCGGCGAACCCGCGCTGGCCGCGGCTCAAGCTGACGGCGTTGCGCGCGGTGAAAATTCTCGGCGCGGTGCGCCCTGGCGACACGCTGCGCATCGAGGCCATTATCACCGCCGTGCTGGGCGACATGATTCAGGCGCAGGTTTCTGCATCGGTGGCGGACGCAAAAGTCTTGGTCACGGAAGTCACGTTGAGCGGCGTTGAACCGGCGAAAAGCGCATGATGGCTCCGGCGGAAAATCCCGTGCGGCGCTTTTGTTTCGAGCGCGACAGTTTTGCGTTTCATCACGAACTGGTCTGGAAATATCACTTCGACCCGGTCACCGGCGCGATGACAACCTACAAGGCCGCGCCGCCGCCGACTTATTATCATCGCTGCTTCGTGCTGGTGCGCGCGACGCGGCTTTTTTTTGACTACGCAAAATTCGCACCGGAATTGCCGGCGGTGGATTTGGAAACTTACCGGGCGCGCGTCCGCAAAATCATCGCCAGCAATCCGCGCCGGCAATTGTGCGGAGGAAAATCGCATTGTGATTCCGGGCTTCGACGGCTCTGCGCTCGTTCAGCCAGGCGCACGAACAGTTGCTCAAAGCCGAGTGCGGCGAGGCGTGGGAATCCTATTTTCTGCGCAGCCACTGGCGGATGATTTTCCGCGTGTCGGGACGGTTTCAGGAAAAGATGGCGGAGAAATTAAAACGCTCGCTGCAAGATCGCGGGCTGGCACTGGTGCATTTGTTCCGGTTTCCGCACATCACCATCAACCACGGCATCACGCTTTACGGCTTCACCGAATCGCCGGAGAAAATTGAATTTACCGCCTACGACCCGAACATTCCCGAACACCCGGTCACGCTGGTCTATGAAAAAGCAGCGCCGCGTGTTCACCTTCGCGCCGAACATCTACTGGGGCGGCGGCGGGTTGAGCGTGCTGGAAATTTACTGCGCGTTTCCGTATTGACGGCGAGGTGCGGAGAATTATTTCCTCCGTCTTGGCTTCCAGAAAGCGACCCAGAAGAAAAACGTGCCGCAGCCGTTCAAGCCGAGGATGAAGCCGATTTTGTAGGGACGGCCCGCGTTGTTGGGCGCGTAAATCGGCACGTCCTGGCCGCGCAGCAGGCCCGGCAACGCCGCCGGCATGAGCGCGCCTTCCAGCAAGCCCGTGTAGAAGCCGGCGGCATAATCCGGCCGGTAATAGCGCGGCGCGGCCCAGCCCTGCGCAAAAATCAGCACCAGGCTGATCACCGTCATGGCCACGACTTTGATGACGATGACTTTGGTTTTTGAGAGCGGCTCGGCGGACGGATTGGCGGCGGTGGAAACGTCGGACATCCGGCAAATTTTCCGCTGCCGCCACACTTCGGGCAAGCAGATAATGCCGCGGCTTCATTCTTGACGCCCCCAACCGCGCGGCCATACTTGACGCAATGAGTTTTGACGCGAAGTCAGCGCTTCAAATTTGGTGTCGTAGCGGATTCAAAAAACTGCCGGTTTTGCCGTCGGGTTCGGTTTCCCCAAAGCGATCCACCCGAAAAAATTTCTGACGCCAAACACCGATGATCCCTGAAACGAACCCGAAAATAATCGCCGCGAAACTGTGCGAGTTCGCACGCACCAACTTTGTCGCCGAAGGCGTGGAGTTCGACGAAAACAGCCCGCTGTCGGACGCGGGCATTGATTCGTTTGCGCTCGTCGAACTCGTGCTCTTCTGCGAACGCGGGCTCGGCGTCCGCGTGCCGGATTCGCATCTGACCGGCGACAACCTCGCCTCCATGTCCGCGCTCGCCCACTGCATTGCCGGGCTGGCGAAAGCCGGCCAGCCGGCGGCGTAAAAAATTTCCGCACCATGCCTGAACTTCCCCGCCAAATCGCGATGGCTCCTGGGGATTACTTCATGCACGGCCAGGATCTGCGGATGCGCCAGGCCGGCCTGCCTGGCAACGCCTGCTGCGCCGTCCTCAAGCTCGGCGCGGGCTTCGACCTCGAACTTCTCCGCCGCCGCATCGCCGCATCGCCCATCATGGACTGGCTTGCGCGGGCGCAGGCGTCGCGGCCATTGCCGGCGATTTTTCCGATGCGCTGGAATCTGGCAAAAAATCCGGAGCCGGTATTTTTTGAACACACCGCCGCCGCCGGCGACGCGGACAAGCCGTGGTTTCTGCCGCCGGTCGTCACGCAGCGCGAACTCCACGCGGAGCGCGCGCCGGGGCTGGTGTTCGATGTTTTTCGCCACGCGGACGGCACCAGCCATGTGTTTCTTTCATGGAACCACACGCACCTCGACGCGCGCGGCCTGGATCTGCTGCTGAACCACCTCAACTCCGACGACCCGGCGAAAACCGAGGCGGCGGTAAAAAGTTTCATCCATCCGAAACAGATCAACTCCACCCTCGGCCAGTGGTGGGCCAGCGTCGGCAAGGCGCGCGGCTCGGTGAAATGGCTCAATGAATCCGGCGCGGATCCGCTCTTTAGTCTCGTGCCGCCCGGCCCGCGTGCCGCCGCGTGCCAGAACCATTACCGCGTGATTTATTTCACCGAGGCGGAGATGGCGCGGATTGACGCGCGCTGCCAGAAGTTCAACTGCGGTTTCCGCCGCAGCCATTTCTATCTCGCGGCGTCGCTGCGCGCGCTGCACAACGTCGCCACCCGACGCGGCAATAAAGACGGTGCCTATTTGATTCCCGTCCCGCACGACACCCGTAAGCGCGGCGCGCCCGGCCCGATTTTTTCCAACCACCTTTCGATTTTATTTTACCGCATCGCGCCGAAGTTTGCCGGGCGCATTACAGACATTCTCGGCGAATTGAGCCGGCAGATGACCGACCAGATCCGCGATAAATTTCCCGAAGCCTGCATGGCCGCGCTGGAGATGTTCAAGCCGCTGCCGCTCGGTTTTTACATCAAGCACCTCGGCAAGCCCACGCGCGGGAATTTCGCCGCGTTCAGCTTTTCCGACTCCGGCGAGACGTGCGCCGGCATGAAGGATTTTTGCGGCGGAAAAATCGCCGAGGTCACGCACCTCGTTCCCGCGTGGCGTCCGCCCGGCCTGATGCTGGTCTTTTTGAAATTCGGCGGCCGCCTGTCCGTGCAGATTTCCTGGGTGGACGACTGCGTGACGCCCGCCGAGGCCGAAAGCCTGGAGCGCGATGTCCGCCAGGCGTTGCTGGAGGAGGAATCATGATGAAAATTCTGCTGGTCGCCACCAACCGGGAAAAATCGCCGTATCCCGTCGCGCCGATCGGCGTGCTGTGCGTCGCCGGCGCGGCGCGCGCCGCCGGGCACGACGTGACGTTCCTCGACATGAACACGGCGCTGTTTCCCAAGCTGGCGCTGCGGTCGGCACTTTCCCAAAACGATTTCCAGGCCGTTGCCTTCGGCATCCGCAACCTCGACAACTGCTGGTATTTTCAGCCGCGTTCCTATTTCGACGATGTGCGGGAACTCGCGGAAATCGTCCGCGAAAATTTCTCCGGCCCGTTCATCCTCGGCGGCACGGGTTTTTCCGTCTCGCCGGAAGGCTGGATGAAACGCCTCAACGCCGACGCCGGCATTCTCGGCGAAGGCGAACACACCTTCGTCGAACTCCTTTCGCGGATCGAAAAGAAACTGCCGTTCGACGACCTCGACGGCGTCATCACCGCGCAAAAAAAATCCGCCCAGCCGTCGTCGGCCATCCTGCGGCTCGGCGAACTTCCGCCGCCGGCGCACGACCTCTGCAAGTATTCGCGCTACCTGCGCGGCGGCGGTTTCGTCGGCGTGCAAACCAAGCGCGGCTGCCCGTTCAAATGCAACTACTGCATTTACCCGCAGCTCGAAGGCAAGCGCTACCGGCTGCGCCCGCCGGAAGCCGTCGTCGAGGAAGTGGAAAAAGTCTACCGGCAGGCCAACGTCCGGCATTTCTTTTTCGTGGACAGTGTTTTCAACGACCCGCCCAAACACGCGCTCGCCGTGTGCCGGGAACTCGCCCGCCGCAAGCTGCCCGTCCGCTGGAACGCTTTTTGCAACCCGCTCGGTTTTGACGACGAGATGGCGCGCGCGATGGCCGAGGCCGGCTGCAGCGGCGTGGAATTCGGCCTCGACGTTGCCAGCGACAAAATGCTCGCGGCGATGGCCAAACCGTTCGGTCAAAAGGAAACGCGCATCGCCCTCCAGGCCGCCTACGACGCCAAGCTGCCGTTCGCCAATTTCATGCTTTTCGGCGGCCCGACGGAAACGTGGAAGGATGTCGAGGACTCGCAGAATTTCCTGAAAGACTGTGCGCCGGCCAACGCCGTTTTCGCCGTCGTCGGCATCCGCGTTTTTGAAAACACGCCGCTCGCCGCCACCGCCGTCGCCGACGGGCAGCTCGCGCCGGACCAGGATTTGTTCCCGCCGGCGTATTACCTTTCCTCCGCGATGGCCGAGGACACGGAGCCGAAGCTCGACCGCATCGCGCGGCGCGACGAGTCGTGGACCTCGCCCGTGGACTGGCGGCGGTTCGTGACGCGCTTCGGGCAAAAAGTCACCGTCGCGCTGAACGTGCGGCCGCAGTGGAAACATCTTCGCAGCTACGGCC
>PLYV01000119.1 GCA_003151855.1 Limisphaerales bacterium
CTTTGTCCACGGCGACCTCACGGATACCAAGGCGGTGAATGAAGTTTTTGCTTCCGTAAAATTTGACCAAGTCATCCACCTCGCTGCCCGCGCCGGCGTGCGGCCAAGCCTTGAACAGCCGGCGCTTTACCNNGCGACCCGATTTTTTCCGCCGTGTCACCTTACGCGGCGAGCAAGCTGGCATGCGAGGCGCTCGGCCATGTTTATCATCATATTTACGGCCTCGACGTGGCGATGCTGCGCTTCTTCACGGTTTACGGCCCGCGCCAGCGGCCGGATCTGGCGATCCACAAATTCACCAAGCTGGTTGACGCCGGAAAACCGATTCCGGTTTTTGGTGACGGCAGCACGGCGCGCGATCACACGTTCATCACGGACATTCTCGATGGCATTCTGGCCTGCACGAAAAAGGAATTCGGCTTTGAGGTTTTCAACCTCGGTGAATCGCAGACGATCCGGCTGGATCAATTGATTTCACTCATCGAATCCGCGCTCGGCAAAAAAGCGGGCATTGACCGGCAGCCGCTTCAGCCCGGTGACGTGCCGATCACCTTCGCCGACATTTCCAAGGCGCAACGGATGCTCGGCTACCAGCCGCAGGTGAAGGCGGAAAAAGGGATTCCTTTATTTGTTGATTGGTTCCGCAAAAACCGGCACTAATAAGCCCATTCAGTTGGTGCAATGAGCGAATCCAAATTCACCCGGCCTCCGTTTCCGCAGGCGCTTGCCGCGTGGCAGCAATGCCTGCGCGCGCAAGATTTGCCCGACCAGATCCTCTGGGTCTTCGCCGAAAATCTTTGCCTTGAAAACTCACCGGTGACGCCGGGCAACGTGCGGCTGGGTTTCCAGACGCGGTTCACGCCGCCGGCGGACGACGCGCTGGAAATGGCCTACGACATTTTTTCGGAATCAAACGCGCGCATGGTTTTCTACCGGCTCGGTTCCAGCGCGCGCAGCTCCGTTTGCATTTTGCTATGCGATGCGTGGTTCGAGAACCGTGATGAGCGCGAAGGCTTCAAGCGACACGACGAATGGGGCGTTTCCTTTTTCCCCGGTGTCGCCGGAGAGATTGAGGAAGTCACCGACCTGACGCGCTGGCTGCGGCGCGAGCAGGGCGGGCGCAGCGTGCATGACTTGGATTTTGCCATGTCGCTGGCGACGATTGACGAGATCAAGATCCACGGACGCGTGCTGCTGCCCTACGAACGCTTCGCGGAATCCATGCTGAACCGGCTGCGGCTCCGCCACGGCAATCCGTGATCACTTCTTCGCCGGCGCGTTGGTGGCCTTGCTCCTGAACGCGGAACGCAGCAACCAGTGGCGCTTCAAGCCCTGCATCAGATCATCCGCGTCCGTCACCGTCTGGGAAATGCCGCCGAGCAAATTGGAATTGGCGCGCACTTGCACGTTCAAATTGCTGGTGATGCCGGCGAGGTTTTCCAACGTCGCGCCAATCTGCTCCGTGAGCTGGTTCAAATTGGTGTCGGTGTTCACCATCAAGGTGTTCACGTTCGTCAGCGCGGTCGCCAACTGCTGGTTGGAATTGGTGCCGAGCGCCCACAACGCCAGCCCGCCCGGCTCGCGCAATTGCCCGCTGATGCTCGCAAAATTTTCCATCAGCGGCTGCGCGGCGACGATGGTGCTGTTCAAATTGGAAGTGGCGTTTGCCGCGTTGTCCAGGACGGCGGAGATCTTATTTGTCAGCGAAAGGATTCCCGGCAGCGCCGCCTGCACCTGCGTGACCATCGCTTGCAACTGGTCGGAGACCGTCGCCGCCTCCACGGTGCGCAGCCACGCGGTATCGTCGCCTGTCTGGAAAATCTTGTAGCGTTGCACGCGCCCGTCCCACGAAGCCACGACGTGGTTGCGGTTGACCTTGTTGTTGAAGACGTAAATAGAATTGGATTCAAACGTGCATTGGGCGAGCAGTTGCGCGTTGCTGTCGTCCAGCACGGTTTCCACCGGGTCGTAGGCGTGGAAGACGAGATTGGTTTTCTCGGTGTAAATTTCTTGCGCGAGCTGCCAGTCGCCGGGCGACGCCGTCGCCAATCGCTTCGCTTCATCCAGCCCCAAAATAGAGATCGGCTGTGTGACGATAATCGCGTAGCCGTTCGTCGCGCGCGTGACTTCGAGCTGGCGCTGGTTGAGGAAGCCGGCGGAGTTCACCTTCAGATACGAGCCGCCGGTCCAAAGATAGCGGAAATAATTGTCGCGGATTTCAAAATCCACGAGGACGTTGTGCGGGTCGCCCGGCGGCATGGCGTGGATGCGCGTGATCTGGCCGACGGGAAAACCCATCATGTAAACCGGATCGCCGACGTTCAAGCCCGTCGAGCTTTGGACGTAAGTGTGGAACGGCGCCTTGATGACGAACCAGCCCTTGCGCTCCGCCGTGTGGTAAAGGTAATAACCAAAACCAAACAGCAGCAGCACGGTCGCGAGAAACACAAACCAGCCCACGGCCTTTTCCATGCGGTTGAGGCGCGTGCGCAGTTGCGGTGTCAAATCTTGCAGCGGCATATTTTGTCGTTCGTAATCGTAATCTTAATCCCAATCTTAATCTCGAACCGATTATGATTAAGATTACGATTAAGATTACGATTAAGATTAAGAACTAAATTCTTGCGGCTCGGCCAGCAATTCTTTTACGGCGGGGCTGCGGGCGGCTTCCACCGCGCTCCACGCGCCCAATTCAAAAAACTTTTTTTCGTCTAGCACGGCAAATTTTCTCCCCGAGTGCCGCCACGGGCGAAAATCGTCTGTGCTGGCGACGATCGTCATCGGCTGGCCGCCAAACCATTCGTGGCCGCGCCAGAGCTGGTCGAGAAATGTCAGCAACCACTGGTGTGTCCGCGTGCCAAGGCCGGCGAGCGGATTATCCAGCAGCAGCAATTCCGGCTTGAGAATCAAGGCCCGTGCCAGCGCCGCGCGCGAACGCCATTGCGCCGCGAGATTGGCCGGCGTGCGGTCGGCGAACGGCGTCAGCTCCAGCATTTCCAGCAAAGCTGCCACGGCCGGCGCGGCCTCGGCGGCGGAAAGATTTTTTTGGTAGCGCAGCGGCAGCGCCACGTTTTCCGCGACGGTCAACTGGCTGAACAGTTGCCCGCCGGCGAACACCAGACCCACGCGCAGGCGCTCCGCCAGTTGCGCCTCGCCGAACGCGTTCGTCTCGCAGCCGAACACGCGGCAGCTTCCGCGTGCCGGCAAAAGCAGTCCGGCGGCGGTCATCAGCAAATCGCTTTTGCCGGATTGCGGCTGGCCGGCGACCACCCAGAATTCGCCCGGCAGGACCGACCAGTTCACATTTTCCAAAACGGTCAGCGTCGTGTCGCGCAGTGCGCTGACGCTGGCCTCGCGCATTTCGACGACCGCCGGATTGATGGTGGTTTCGTTCATGTCACGAGATAAAGCACGATGAACACCGCGTCCAGCAGCACGCAGACGATGACGCCTTGCGTGACCGCGCGCACGGCCACGCGCGAGACATCTTCCAGTCGCAGCGGTTGGGCGAGGCCGTGGTAGCACGTCACAATCGCGATGAAAAATCCGAACGCCAGCGTCTTCAGCGCCAGCAACGCGAAGTCCAGCCAGCCCAGCGCCTCGGCTATTTGCTTGAAATAATCGCCCGGCGTCAGCGGCACGTCCTGCAAGAACGCAAACACCCAGCCGCTCGCCAGCGCGCCGATGATCAGGTAGATCGTCAGCGAAAAAATCCCCAGCGCCATGCCGATGACGCGCGGCACGATGAGGTAATGCACCGGGTCAATGCCCAGCGCTTCCAGCGCCTCGACTTCGCCGAGCGCGCGGGCGGTGCCGAGTTCGATGACGTTCGCGGTGCCGACGCGCGCGAGCACCAGCACCGCCGTCAGCAGCGGGCCGAGTTCGCGCACGATGACGATCACCATCGTGGAGCCGAGATAATCCGTCGCGCCGACTTTCGCCAGCGCCGAGACCGTCTGGCCGACAACGAGAAAACCCAATGCCAGAGCGATGAAAATGAACATCGGCAGCAGCGCCACGCCAGCACGGTTGATTTCGTGCCGGATGCGCGGCTGCACCACGCTGCGCGCCACGCGGTGTTTTTTCAGGATGACGCCGAGGGTGATCAACGCAAACGCGCCGAGTCCCTGAATGGTGAGCAGGGCGAGGAAAAGTTTTCGTCCGAGCAAATCGGTGTAGGATTTGGGCGCGACGGCATGGCGAAACACCTGAAGGTTCGTCAGGTGAAATGTTTTCGCCAAGTTTCCGCGCATGGGGTGAAGCGTAGGCCGCAACCGGTGCGCGGTCAAAAATCTTTTTCGGTGAATCAGCGTTTGCCTTTTGGCGGCGGCGGATTCATGCTGAAGACATGAGTGCGCTTGAAATTCAGCAACTGCCCCGGCAGGAAAAACTGCGGCTCATGGAAATCCTGTGGGATGACTTGAGCCGGAACGACGCGGAGTTTGAATCGCCCGCGTGGCACGCCGATGCGCTTCGGGAAACCTCCGAACGCCGGGCGCGCGGCGAGGAGACATTGCTCGATTGGGACGAGGCCAAGGCGAAACTGCGCCGGGGTGAATGAAAATCCGCCTGCTCACGTCCGCCTTCAACGATCTGGCCGACGGCCGGGATTTTTACGAACAGCAGGCCGCCGGTCTTGGCAGTTATTTCCTCGATACGCTTTTTTCGGACATTGATTCGCTGGTCTTGTATGCCGGCATTCACCGAAAGGTTTTTAGGCTTCACCGATTGCTTTCCAAACGGTTTCCCTACGCCATTTATTACCAGCTTGAAACCGACGACACGGTGGTGGTTTGTCGCGTGCTCGATTGCCGGCAGCATCCGGGCAAAATCCGGGCGGCGCTGAAAAAGCCCCGCTGACGGTTTCAGCTTTCGGTGATGACCGTGTCGCTGTGTTCGTAGGCGGGCGCGCAGCAGCAAAGCAGGCGCAGGACTTCGTTGCCGGTGTTCCAGAGCTTGTGTTTTTGGCCCGGCGGGATGGCGATGGCGTCGCCGGGTTTCACGTCGCGCGTCTCGTTTTCAATCCGCATTTTTCCAACCCCGTGGGTGATGTAATAAATCTCCTCGGCGCGCGGATGAAAATGTTCCTGCGTCGCACCGCCGACGGGCAATCGAGCCTCGGCGAGGCTCTGGTTGCGGATGGCGGAATTGCGGTGCGCGAGCAGCTCGCGAATTTCCGAGCCATCCTTCGTGGTGAACGGCACGATTTCATTGAGGTTTTTCACGTCCATAATTTTATCATTCTCAATTTTCGAGGATGAGGAGGATTGGGTTTCAAAAGCTTTCCGGCTCCTTGAAGATCTTCGCCCAGTCCATCTGGCCGAGTGCCACGCCGGTGACAATCAAAATCATTGCCGTCCAAAACGTCGGCGTGATGGGTTCGCCGAGCGCGTAGTGCGCCCAAGTGGTCGTGGAAATCGGGATGAAATTGTTGAACAGCATCACGCGGCTGGTCGGCCAGTGGCGCAGCGCGGAATTCCATAGCGCATACGGCACCACGCCGCCGAACACGATGGCGAGCGACTGCACGCCGAGGTGCGGCGCGTCGAGCAGCAGTCCATGCCGGCCGGCTTCGATGGCCGCAAGCGGCAGCAGCCACACGCCGGACATCCACATGGCGTTCGCCGCGATTTCAACGCCGTGGATGTTGCGCGAGAGGATGCGGCTTTGGTGGTTGTAATTCGCCCAGAGCAGACTGGAGGCGAGGCCGCAGCATTCGCCGGCGAGGTTGAAGCTGGAATTTTTCAGCGCCGGCCAGAACAGCACGAGCACGCCGCTGACCGCCAGCAGCGCCGCGCCGTAGCGGCGGACGCTCGACCAGTTTTTCTGCGGGCGTTGTTCGACGAGCAGCGCCCAAATCGGCGACGCGCCAATGTAAAGCGCGACGTGCGAGGCCGCCGTGAGCCGCAGCGCCCAGCAAAAAACAACGGTGTAGGCCGCGAGGCTCAAGCCGCCACGCAACCAGAGCTGTTGGCGCTGGCTGGCATTCAGCGGTTGGAATACACCGAGAAATTTAGTGAAGCGCAGCACGGCGAGCAGGATGATGCCGGCGAAGAGAAACCGCGTCATGCCGGTGAAGATCGGCGGCCACGCGGCGACGAGCCACTTGGTGCCGGCGTTGTTGCCGCCCCAAAGCAGGACGACGAGCAACAAGCTGCCGGCGATGGTGGGGTTGTTTTTGTTTTCCGTGTTTTCCGACACGCGGCGAGTTAAGCGGGGCGGGGGATGGTTGCCAATGAAAATCACACTCCATGCTTACGGCACCGGGCGGTGCCGCTCCAACGGCTCTTCAACTCGCGGACAATCAACTCGCTTCCGGTTCCCAGAAGCTGTCGTGCTTCCCGGTTTCGGTTTCCTCGAACATTTCCGCCAGCACGGAACTGACGTGTGTCGCCCGGAACTCCACTTCTTCCATCACCGCTTCAGGGCTTTCCACTGCGATCAATCCGCCGCTTTCCGCCACCAGCAAGTGCGCGTGGCTGGCCGTGCCCATGGTTGTGCCGCCCACTTTTTCCAAGGTCGGATTCATACCTGACATTTCCCCGGTTTGTGGAAAATTGCAAGGGGTGATTTCCACGGCTTGGCCAAGCGGTTGAACGGGAATTTGATTTGACGGGCGGGCGGGAAAAATTATTTTGCTGGCATGGATCATTCACCCGGTTTTCTCAAGCTGGTCGGCGACGCAAAAAAACACGTCAGCGAAATCTCCGTGGCCGAGGCGCGCGCCAAGCTCGCCGCGCATCCCAAGGTGGTGCTGATTGACGTGCGCGAAGACCACGAATGGGCGGCGGGCCACGCGGTCGAGGCGGTGCATCTCGGCAAGGGGATTCTGGAGCGCGATCTGGAAAAACTTTATCCCGACGCGAACACGGAAATCATCATGTATTGCGGCGGCGGCTTCCGTTCGGCGATGTCGTGCGACGCGGCGCAGCGGATGGGCTACAAAAAAGTCCACTCGCTCATCGGCGGCTATAAGGGAATGGTCGCCGCAGGCTGGTCGATGGTGAAATAATTTGTTTTGTTTCCAGCACCGGCGAGTTGCGGATGACGAGATTCTTCACGTCGCCGGCAAATTCCGCCGGCTTGACGCCGTCGGCCACCTGCGTTTTCACGTTATCAATTTCCAGACCGTCCACGTCGGAAAACTTCATCGCTGGCCGCAAATCGTTCGCCTGAAAACTCAGGTGGAGGTTGGCCAGTTCCAAGTCCTTCACGTGGCGCGCGAAAATTCCGTAAGCCGGCAGCGTGCCCAAGCCGTTGGGTTCAGGATAACCGGAGCCTAGTTCCTTCGGTTCGCGGGCGGCGTCTTTTTCTGTGCCGCCGCCGTGGCTGATGAGCCGGATGTTTTCCAGCCGCACGCCTTCGATGGGCTGTTCGGGCAGACCGCAAATCTGGATGCCGCTCATTTTTTCCACGCCGTCGGCGATGACATTGGCGATCAAAATGTTTTTCATCTGGCTGTGCGTCTTCATGTCCGGCGCGCGGTTGCGTTTGCCGGTGGTCAGGTAAATCGCGTAGTCGTAAACCTCGGTCATCGAAAGATTGTTCACCGTGATGTTTTCCAAAATGCCGCCGTCCACCTCCTCGAGCGCGAATCCGCGGCAACTGCGGAACGTGCAGTTGGCGATGGTGCAATTGCGGAAGCCGCCGCTGGCCTCGGTGCCGAACTTGATGCGGCCGAGGCCGCCCTTGTGCGGTTTCATGGTGCCGTCGAGCAGCGTGCCTTCCACAAAGCCGGAGACCTGGCAGTTGACGATGGTCAGGTTTTCGGTCAGCCGCATTTCGCCGAGCGCCAGCGTGCTTTTCGGGCAGATGCCGTCGTCAATTGGCGAATTCACGCGGCAGTTGGAGACGATGGTGTTGCGGCAGCAATCCAGATCCATGCCGTCGCGGTTGGTGTCAATCGTCACACCGTCGATCGTCAGGTTGTCGCAGCCGGTCGCGAGAATCGCGAAGTGTCCTCCGTGAAAAATCGTGAGGTCGCGGATGACGACGTTTTTGCAAAGCTTGAGCGCGATGGATTTGTTGCCGATGCGGACGGGCGGAAAAGAATTTGTGTTCGGCGTTCCGAAATGCTTGAAGCCGCACATCGCGTCGAGAATTTTCGGGTCCCGCTCCAAGCCGCCCCCGTTGATCATGCCGTGGCCGCTGATGAAAACATTCGTCAGGTTTTCGCCCCAAATCAGGCTGTTGTGAAAATAGCAATGTCCGCCGTCCTGATACGCGCCGCTCGGAAACGGCTCGGTCTCGTCATAGGCTTTCAATTTTTGCGGCGCGCCGAGAATGGTCGCGCCGGCGTCAATCAGCAGGTGGAGGTTGCTCTGGAGATGGATCGAGCCGCTCAAATAGGTTCCCGCCGGCACCAGCACGGTGCCGCCACCGGCCTTGACAGCGGCATCAATCGCCAGGTTGATCGCCGGGCTGTCGAGGTTCGTGCCGTCGCCGACGGCGCCGAAATCGCGGACGTTGAAGACATCTTGCCCGGCCAACCCGCTGATGGTGGCCAGGCAAAGACAAATCACTAGGAGGGAAGCGATTTTCAGACGCGGATTCAATTTCATGGTGAAATTCAAGTTGACTGTTTTGGACTGGAATAGGCAAGGCTGGGTTACGGCGGAGCGCATCAATCGAATTGTTTTAAATTCAGGCTTGCTACTAAAACGCATGGCTGGTATTTTTCGCGACTCTTTTAGAGATACTATTGATTTATGCGTCGTCCCAAAGGCATCAAAACGAACAAGTCCGTCGCCAAGCGGTTTAAGATCACCGCCACCGGCAAGGTTTTGCGCTCCCGCGCCGGCCGCCGTCACTTGGCTCAAACCAAAAACGCCAAGCGTCTCCGCAGCCTCGGCAAGGCCGTCGTCGTGGACAAGACCGACGCTTATCGCATCACCCAGAGCCTGCCGTTCAGCCATCGCGGCTGATTGAGCGTGCCAAACGACTAGAATTTTATGCGCGTTACCAATTCACCTGCCTCCCGCAAACGTCGCGGGAGAATGCTGACAGCCGCCAAAGGCTTCCGTCTCAAACGTTCCAAACTTTACCGCTACGCGTCCGACGCCGTGGATCATGGCCGGCAATACGCCTACCGCGACCGCCGCGTCAAGAAGCGCACGTTCCGCTATCTCTGGCAGATCCGCATCAACGCCGCCGTCCGCGAAGCCGGCCTGACCTACAGCCGTTTCATCGAAGGGCTCAAGGCGGCGAAGATCGAGCTTGATCGCAAGGTGCTCGCCGACCTCGCCGCGACCGACGCCGCCGCGTTCACGGAAATCGTGAACCTCGTCAAGGCGACGCTGAAGAACAAGCCCGCCGCCACCTTGGCCAAGGCCTGACCGTTCCGTAAAAAATTCCCGACGGGCGAACCTGCAAAGGTTCGCCCGTTTTGCTTTTGCGAATGTCTGGCGCGCCGGTTTATGCCGGACCGCGCGGGTGAAGCAGGTGTTCTGAAACCAGACGGAGGATGCTTTCCGGGGTCAACGGCTTTTCGACAACTTTGCAGATGTTCGGATGTTCGGCCAGTTGTGTTTCCGTGAAGAGGTCGCCGCGAAAACCGGTGGCGACGATGATGCGCAGATCCGGACGGATTTCACGGATCTTGTCGGCGAATTCCAGTCCGTTCATGCCGGGCATGGTGAGGTCGGTCAAAATCAGATGGAAGTCCGCCGGGTGAGCGCGGAAATCTTCGAGCGCAGCGCAGGGGTCTGTGTGGGCCGTCACTCGGTAGCCGGTGCGGATCAGCAGTTTTTTGAGGATATGGATGATGGGCTGTTCATCATCCACGATCAGAATATGCTCGGCATTGGCTGGTGGTGGCGGCTGGCTGGTGGGCTGGTGCTTCTCATTCGACGCCTCCGTTTGCGCGGGAAACAAGATCTGGAACTCGGTGCCTTGGCCGGGCTGGCTCTGGACCAGAATGGCTCCGTTGTGGTTTCGGACGATGCCATGCACCACGGCCAGCCCCAGACCGGTGCCCTGGCCAACTTCCTTGGTGGTGAAGAAGGGCTCAAAAATCCGTTGGAGGTTTTCGGGAGGGATGCCGCAGCCGGTGTCCCGGACGGAGAGCCGGACATAAAGGCCGGGACGCAAATCGGCATTCTGCCCGCATAAAGCTTCATCCACCAGCAGTTCATCCAAGCCGACCTCCAACAGGCCTTGGCGGCCTTCCATGGCGTGCTGGGCGTTGATGCATAGGTTCATGAGGACTTGGTGGATTTGGGTCGGATCCGCCAGCACCGGGTGGGGGCGGTTTATTTTATGGGACATCTGGATGGTGCTAGGCAGCACGAAACGCAGGAGTATCATGGCTTCCTTCACGACCGGCTGCAGTTCACAGACCTGGCGGCGGTGCTGTTGGCGGTGGCTGAAGGTGAGGATTTGCTGGACGAGTTTCTTGGCGCGGTGGGCGGCCTTGAGCGCTTCGCGGAGATGTTCCTGCAGGTCCGGCCGTTCGGTCATCTCCTCGATGGCGAGGTCGCAATACGGAATGATGACGGCGAGGATATTGTTGAAATCGTGGGCGATGCCNNAGCGTGCCGATGGCCTCCATTTTTTGGGACTGGTGCAACTGTTCCTCCAGCCGGCGTTTGTGTTCCTCGGCCTGACGGCGCTCGACGATCTCATGCTTGAGCAGCCGGTTGGAGCGGGTCAATTTTTCCGTGCGCTCGATCACCCGGAGTTCCAGTTCGCCGCGCGCCCGCTCCAATTCGGCTTCGGTCTTGAGGCGGACGGCAATTTCCTGGCGCAGGGCGGAATTCGTGCTGGCAATCTGCCGGACGTGGCGAAGGCTCAACCAGCCCAGCCAGGCCAGTTGAATTCCCACCAGCACGACCACTGGCGCGAACCACGGCTGGCTTTGCAGTGGCTCCGGAAAGATGGAGAAGTCCATCGTCGCCGGCGTGGGATCCACATTACCGTCCACGTCCCGTGCCCGCACCGCCAGCGCATGGTGCCCTGAACGCAAGGGCGGCAGTTTCAACGATTCTCCCGGCCACGGTTCAAACGGCGACCAGTTGCCGCTGTCAATCCGCCAGGCGTAGCGGAAGCTGTCCGGGTGGTTGAGGTTTTCAAAGCGTTTCTGGCCGCCAAACGTGACGGGCAGCGGCGTTCCCCGTTTCAGTTCCACCGTCGAGGCGGTCACGAGGGTGCGCGGCGGCGTGTGGTCTGGCCGGTAAAGCAAGGTGCCCTCGGCGGTGCCCAGCCAGAGGTTTCCCGATTGATCCGGCACGACGATGTTGACAAAGATGTCGCCGGGAAGTGGCAGGTGTTCCAAATCCAGCGTGCCCGGCTGGCGGCGGATAAATATGCCGCTGCGGCTGGCCAGATAAATGGTTTTCTTGTCGCCGCCCAGCGTCGGGTGGTTGAAATCGCCATAGACCCGGCTCCATTGATTTGAGGCAAACAACGCGCCGCCGGCGTGACCGGAACGGCCGCCGGAAAAGGCCATGAATAATTCCTCGTCACTGGCCAATGACCAGCCAAAGCCGTTGTCTGGCAGATTGGTGACCGGCTGCCAGCAGCTCGCATTCGTGAGGGATTGTTCGTAGAGACCGGAATAGCCGTATAACCAGCTCCGCCCGGC
>PLYV01000078.1 GCA_003151855.1 Limisphaerales bacterium
TCGTCATCGAACGGCTCACGGCGGATGACCAATATGTCTATATCGGCATGGACCATTTTGCGAAGCCGAACGACGAGCTGACGATTTCGCAGCGCGAGAAAAAACTGCAGCGGAATTTCCAAGGCTACAGCACTCGCGCCGGTTCGGACATCTACGCGTTTGGCATGAGCGCCGTGTCGCAAACACCCGATGTCTATTGGCAAAACGAGAAGGAATTGCCGAAATGGCAGCACGCCGTGGACGCCGGCAAAGTGCCGCTGCACAAGGCTTACATCGTGAGCGACGAGGACAAGATCCGCCGCGAAACTATCATGCGCACGATGTGCGACCTTTCGCTCGACTTCGCCGCGATGAGCGCGAAACTCGGCATCAACTTCGAGCAGCATTTTGAAAAGGAACTCGCCGCGCTCGCGCCGTTTGCCGCCGACGGCCTCGTGAANNTCATCCGCAACATCGCGATGTGTTTTGACAACACGCTCGGCGCGGCGAACGAACGGCGGCATTCCAAGACGATTTGATTTTTAGCCACAGATGAAACACAGATTGAACACAGATTCAGTCCGCCGCAAATTTCTATCTGTGTTTCATCTGTGTGAATCTGTGGCTGATTCATCTTTATGAAATCCGTCGCGATCATTGGCGCTGGCATCACCGGACTGACCGCTGCGTTTTATTTGAGACGCGCCGGGTTTGCGGTGACCATTTTTGAGGCCAGCCAACGCGCGGGCGGCGTGATTCAATCCATCCGCAAGGACGGTTTTCTCGCCGAGTTTGGGCCGAACACCATTCTCGAAACGTCACCGAAAATTGCGCAACTCGTCCGCGATGCCGGCCTCGAAGCGCGCAAGCTCGCCACCGATCCAAAAGCTGAGGCGCGCTTTGTCGTGCGCTACGGACGTCCGATTGAAATGCCCGGCAAGCCGCTGGGATTTTTCACCACGCCGCTGTTCACCGCCAAGGCCAAGCTCGCCGTGCTGCGCGAGCCGTTCATCAAGCCGCGCCGTGATGGTGTGGAAGAAAGCATCGGCCAGTTTGTCGTGCGCCGGTTCAACCAGGAATTTCTCGATCACGCGATTGACGCGCTGGTCGCGGGAATTTACGCCGGTGATCCGAACAAGCTTTCGCTGCCGCACGCGTTTCCCAAGCTCAAGGCGCTGGAAGATAATTACGGCTCAATGATCAAGGGCCAGATTTTTGGCGCGCGCGACCGGAAGAAGTCCGGCGAAGTGGCGAAAGACCGCGCGGCGAAATTTTCCTTCGACGAAGGCTTGCAGGTTTTGCCGGACACGCTGGCGGCGCAGCTTGGTGATTCGCTTAAATTGAATACGCCGGTCACGAAGCTCACGCAAACGAGTGATGGCTGGCGCGTGACAACGGCAAATGGTGATGCTGAATTTGGCGCGGTGATTTATTGCGGCACGGCCTACAAACTGGCGGAATTGGAGATTGAAAGCGGAGCGCCGGGCACCGTCCCGGCACGAATGGAAACCACCAACTTGCCGGGACGGTGCCCGGCGCTCCAACCGTTTGCGGAGATCAGTTATCCACCGGTGGCGGCGGTGGTGCTGGGTTTTCGACGTGAGGATGTGGCGCATCCGGCGTGTGGCTTCGGGATGTTGATTCCGAAGATAGAGGGCTTCAAAATTCTTGGCACAATTTTTTCCTCGGCGTTGTTTCCGAATCGCGCGCCAGCCGGTCACGTCACGCTGACGAGCTACATTGGCGGCGCGCGGTATCCGGAACTGGCGCTGCTGCCACCGGAACAGCTCGTCGAGACGGTGCTGGCGGACTTGCGCGTGCTGCTGGGCGTGAAAGGCAAACCCGTGTTCACGCAAACGGCCACGTATTCGCGCGCGATTCCGCAATACAACGTTGGTTATGGCAAATACCGGGATTTGCTGAATGATCTTGAGGCCAGAAATCCAAACCTGTTTTTCGCCGGTCATTACCGCGACGGTGTCTCGCTGGGCGACTCCATCGTTTCGGGCGTGAACATCGCGGAGCGCGTGGGCAAAACCTTTTAGCCACAGATAAACACAGATCAAACACAGATCAAACACAGATTTTCGGAAAAAGAGTTTTTGAATCTGTGTTCATCTGTGTTTATCTGTGGCTGATTTTTTATGAGCAAAGCCATTCTTCTCGTCAATCTCGGTTCGCCGGACTCGCCGTCGGTGCCGGATGTGCGCCGCTATCTGAATGAATTTCTGATGGACGGGCGCGTGATTGACACGCCGTGGCTGCTGCGGCGGTTTGTCGTCGGCATGATTTTGATCAATCGTCCCAAGGAGTCCGCGCACGCCTACGAAAAAGTCTGGACGAAGGAAGGTTCGCCGCTGGTCGTCACGAGCCGGCACGTTCGGGAGCTGTTGCAGAAGCGCGTCAGCGTGCCGGTGGAACTGGCGATGCGCTACCAGAATCCATCCATCGAATCTGCCGTGAAAAAGCTGGCGGCGAAGGGCGCGACGGACGTGTTGCTCATTCCGCTGTTTCCGCATTACGCGATGTCGAGCTACGAAACCGCCGTGGTGCGTGTGCAGGAAGTTGTCGCCAAACTCGCACCGCAGATGAAGCTCGTCGTGCAGCCGCCGTATTTTGACGATGCGGATTACATCGCGGCGCTGGTGGCGAGCGCGGCGGATTTTTTCAAAAAGGATTACGACCATCTGCTGTTCAGCTTTCACGGCATCCCGGAGCGGCACATCAAAAAGTCGGATCCGACCGGCTGCCATTGCCTCGCCACGCCGAACTGCTGCGAGACGCCCAGCCCGGCGCACACGCAATGTTACCGCGCGCAGTGTTACCGGACGGCGGCGTTGTTCGTCGAAAAGGCGGGCGTGCCGGCGGGAAAATGGTCGGTGTCATTCCAGTCGCGGCTCGGCAAAGACCCGTGGCTCAAGCCCTATACGGATTACGAACTGCCACGGCTGGCGACGGAAGGGAAAAAGCGGATGCTCGTGATTTGCCCGGCGTTCGTCTCGGACTGTCTGGAGACGATTGAGGAAATCGGCATGCGCGGCTGCGAGGAATTCATGGCCGGCAACGGTCAGGAATACACGCGGATTCCCTGCATGAACGAGCATCCGGCATGGATTGCCGCGCTGGAAAAGATGGCCGGAAAATTTCTGGCGAAGTGAGCGGCGGAATCAGGTTTTCGGACGGCCGCCGAATTTCAGCCGCACTGTGTCTTGCAGGAAGCCGAAGAACCCTTTCTTTTCCTTGGGTTTTTCCGTGACGATGCGCTCGCAGTGGGTGTGGCATTTCACGCAAAGATAATGCGGCTTGCCGCCCTTGAGGCGGATGATGCGCACGCAGCCACTGCATTGGAATTCCCCGCAGGCCGGGCAGCGGAAGTTCGCGAGATAATCGGGATGGCGCGGGCAGAGCATCGCACCATCAGCCCGCGCCACGGGTGGCGGTGCGGGTTGTTCGCGCTCAATGACGGGGATGGCGACCTCGGCGGCGGTGGATTCCACCATCAATTCGACGTCGCCGAAGCGCACCTGCTGGCCGGGTTCGAGCCAGACTTCGCTGACCGGCTGGCCGTTGACAAAGGTGCCGTTGGTGGACTGGCAGTCGTGCAGCACCACGCCGTCGGCGGACAAGATCAATTCCGCGTGGTGCGTGGAGACGGTCGGGTGACCGATGGGAAAATCGTTTTTGGGGTCGCGCCCGACGCGGTTCACGCCGAGACGAAGTTCCAGCGTGTTCAAATCCAATCCCTCGGTTTTAACCAGTAGCCGTGCCATGATTTTGAAAAGTAGCTTGGCGGGCGGTGCGGTGTCGAGCGATAAATTCAATTTAACGGATTGGTCGCAAAGGCCAGTTCCGTGACGACTTTGCCGCCGATCAAATGTTCTTGGATGATGCGCTCCAGGTTTTCCGGCGTGCAACTGTGATACCACGCGCCTTCGGGATAGACGACGGCGATGGGGCCGCGCGTGCAGACGCGGAGGCAGTTGGCCTTGGTGCGATAGACGAGCGGGTTCGGGCCGACGAGGTTCAGTTCCTTGAGTCGGTTCTTCAAAAAATCCCACGAGGCCAAAGTCTGTTCGCGCGGGCAGCATTTCGGATCAGTGGCGTCGGTGCAGAGGAAAATGTGGCGGCTGAATTTTTCGAGGCCGAGCGCTTCGACGGCGGATTGCAGTTCGGAATTCATAGAATCATCCTCATCGTCATCCTCCTGCTCATGCGCGATTTGTTTTTGAGGATGAGGATGACGATGAGGATGAGAAAGTTTCAGCGCATGAAAGTCAACCCAATCACGCCGCCGACGGCGATGAGCGCGCCGAGCAGCGAGCGGAAGCCGATTTTTTCGCCCTCGACGATGCGCGTCATCGGCAGCAGCACCAGCGGCGTGGTGGCGATGATGGCGGCGACGACGGCGGCCGGCGTGGTCTTGAGCGCCCATTGCATGCACGTCACGCCGAGCGTCTGGCCGGCGAGCGCGTTGGCCAGCACCCACGGCCAGATGCGTGCCCATTTGTCGCGGGAGATTTGCAGCGTGTCGCCGGCGAACGCCGGGCCGTGCGCGTGCGCGGAACGCCATTTGAAAATCAGCAGCGCAAATGTCGGTATCAAAATGCCGCCGAGCACGCGCTGGTAGCCGGTGGTGCCGGCGTCCACGTTCAGCCCGGCGTCGTGGATCGCGGCGTAGCCTTTGCGGATGATGACCGCGCCGAGCGCGCCGCCGAGCGCGGCGAAAATGCCCGCAGTGAGGCCGATTTTCCAGTCGCGCGCGGAAATTTTCACATGGTCGCCCGGCGCGAGCGCGATGGCGACGCCGGTGAGGATGACGGCCACGCAGAGGATTTCCGGAAAATTTAATCTGGTGCCGAGCCAGAGCCATTCAATCAGCGCGGCGAACGGCGCGGTGAGGCATTGCGTGATCAACACGGTGCGCCGGCTGCCGAGCCGGGGCAGCGCCTGAAAATACGCGGAGTCGCCGAGGCCGATGCCGAAGAGGCCGCTCAACATGAACCATTCCGGCGCGCCGGCAAAACCGTGGCCGAAGGTGAACGCCCAGATGGTGAGAAAAACCGTGGCGAGCGTGATGCGCCAAAAATTCGCCTCGATGCCGCCGACCTGCCGTGCGGTGCGGTAGCCGCAGACGGCGGAGGTGGCGAAGAGCAGGGTGGTGAGGAACGCCGCGAGCATCAGAGTTGCTCGTAATGTTCGTCATCGTTGATTTCCGTGCTGTTGGATTCCACCTCGACGCCATTTTCCTTGAGGAGTTTTTCAATGTCCGGCGACACCCAGCGTCCGCCGCGACCATGCTTGGGCTTGGGCTTGACGCGGTAACGGCCCAGAATGTCGCGTTCCAGAATGCTGCGTTCGGTCATGAGCTGCAAAATGGGTTTGGCCCATTCGGGGTTTTCGTGAAAGCGCTTTTTCGTGCCGGCTCGGCGGCAGATTTCCCGCACGCCCACAAATTCACTGCCCCAAGTCTTGAGGTAGTTGAAAATATCGCGCTCGTCGGCATCCATAGGCCGACAATGGCAAAAATGTCCACCTGCGTCGAGCAATAAGCCGGCTCGTTCCTGCATTGCCAAGCCGTCCGGTTCAATCTAGGCTTCCAGTCCGTTTCATGGCGGAATACAAAGTCCAGTTCGAGGTCTTCGAAGGCCCGCTCGACCTCCTTCTTTATCTCATCAAGAAGGAGGAAGTGGACATCTACGAGGTCAACCTCACCAAACTCGCCACGCAGTTCATCGAATACGTGGACTTGATGCGGCAGTTCGACCTCGAGGTCGCCGGCGAATTTCTCGTGATGGCCTCCACGCTCATGTATATCAAGAGCAAGGAACTGCTGCCGGTGGATCAGCAGGTCGTGGTCGAGGAAGGCGAGGACGAAGGTGCTGATCCGCGCTGGGAACTCATCCGCCAGCTCGTTGAATACAAAAAATTCAAGGACGCCGCCGCGCAGTTGCAGGTGCTGGAGGAAAAACAGGAGAATGTCTTTCCGCGCGTGCCAGGCAAGATCGAGTTTCATGAGGAAGCCGCGCCGGCGAAACCGGAAGTCGGCATCTTCGATCTGCTGAACGCCGTCAACGGTATCCTCAAGCGTTTTGCGGACAAGACCGCCGCCACGCGCGAGATTTACGAGGACAAGTGGACGGTCAGCGAGAAGATCGAATTTGTCCGCAGCCAGGTCGCCGAGCGCGGTTCCATTAAGTTTTCCGAGCTGTTTGAAAAAGCCGCGAACCGCGCGGAAGTCGTCTGCACCTTTCTCGCGTTGCTGGAATTGATCCGCCTGAAACAGCTCGCCTGCGCGCAGCCGGAGCCGTTCGCGGAAATCGAAATCGGCCAGCCCGTCGCGCAACCGGAACGCATCGTTGAACCGGAACCTGCCGGTGAAGCAGATTTGTTCAGCCAAGACAAACCGGCCGCAGCTGTGACCGAACCTGCCGTTGAAGAAACCAAGGAAGAGGATTCCGAAGACGCGGAAGATGAATTTGAGGACGAGGACGAGGACGAAGATGATGACGACGACGAGGATGAGGATGAGGACGAAGACGGCGATGAAGATGAAGCCGATGAGACGGACGAGCAAACCCAGAAATAATTTTTAAGATGGAACTCAAATTCATTCTCGAACCGCTGCTGTTTTCCGCCCAACGGCCGATGAGCGCGAAAGAACTGCGCGAAGTGCTCGTGAACGCCGCCAGCGAGGAAAACGCGGACGAAGCCGCCAAGCCGTTCAAAAAAGTGAAGGAGGATGATGTGACCGCCGCGCTGGAGGATCTGGCGCGCGAACACGAGGCCGCCGCGCGGACGTTCCGCTTGGTATGCGTCGCGGGCGCGTGGCAGTTCGTCACACAGCCGGAATATGCCCCGTGGCTCAAGGCGATGGTTGGCGTCAAGAACCGCCCGTCGCGCCTTTCACAGGCCGCGCTGGAAACGCTCGCCATCATCGCCTATCGCCAGCCGGTGACGCGCGCCGAGGTGGAGCAGGTGCGCGGCGTGAACGTGGACGGCACGATGCAGACTTTGCTGGAACGCAATTTGGTGGAGCAGAGCGGACGCGCGGAAGTTGTCGGCCGCCCGGCGCTTTACAGCACCACGCCGGTGTTTCTGGAATATTTCGGCTTGCGCGGCTTGGAAGATCTGCCCGCCGCCGATGAACTGCGCCGCATCCCGATCGAAAAACCGGTGGCGCCTGTCACCGCCGATGCGGGCCTGGCGACGGTGCCGCCGGAGCAATTGCGCCTGGATGAAGTTCCCCAGCCAACGCCGGAGGCAACGCCTGTCGCACCGGCTGAAACCGAGCCGGAATCCCAGCCGCCGGCCAACGACTGATTCCAAGCGCGGAAGTTTGTTTCAAGCTTGAAAACAAAAAAGGCGCGGCAGAGTTTGCCGCGCCTGAATTGTTTCTGCCGGGCTTACTTCTTGTAGCCTTCCAGCTTTTTGATGAACGCCTGCGGGCCGCCCTCGGAGTAGCCGACTTGCCGGCCAATCTCCTTGCCGTCCTTGTCCAGCACCACCAGCGTCGGGTAGCCGTGGATGTCGTATTGCGTCTTCAGCGCGGCGTTGGCCTTCTTCAAATCGTCGGACTGGACTTTCTTGTTCGGATAATCCACTTCCACCAGCACAACGTTTTTGGCGGCGTAAGCCTGAAATTCCGCCGTGTCCAAAACCTCCTTTTTGAACTTGATGCACCAGCCGCACCAGTCCGAGCCGGTGAAATCCATGAGCACGATTTTGTTTTCGGCCTTGGCCTGCGCTTGCGCCTTGGGCAGGTCCGTGAGCCAGGCGGATTCCGCTGCGTTCACCTGCCAAAACACCGTGGCAGCCAATAGGGTAACGAGAATTTTTTTCATAATTTTATTTTGCGGTTCGGGAGTTAGACCGCTGCCAGTTCCGGCTGTTCAACGTAAACTTTTTTGCCGCCGACAATCGTGGCCACCGGCTTGCCCTTGAGCTTCCAGCCGAAGAACGGATTGTTCTTGGATTTGCTCGCGGAATCTTCGCGGCGGAAAACCCATTCCGCATTTTCATCAAAGACCGTCACGTCCGCGTCCGCGCCGACGCTCAACGTGCCTTTCGGCAGATTCAGTAGCCGTGCCGGATTGACGGTGAACTTCGCGATCATGTCTGCCAACGAAATTCGTTTGGTGTGGACAAGCTGCATCAGTGAGAGCGCCAGTTCCACTTCCAGTCCGGTGATGCCGAACGGCGCGTAGTCGAACTCCACTTCCTTTTCGTAGTCGCAGTGCGGCGCGTGGTCGCTGCACAAAATCTCAATCGTGCCGTCCGCCAAACCTTCCAGAATCGCCTCGCGGTCCGCAGCGGTGCGGAGCGGTGGATTCATCTTGAAATTCGTGTCGTAGCTCGGCCATTCGGGCAGATTTGAAATTTGAGATTTGAAATTTGAAATCTGCTTGCCGTCCTGCGCCCAGAATTTCTCGCTGCCCGCCACGGCGGAATCCGTGAGCGTGAAGTGGTGCGGACACGCTTCTCCGGAAATCGGCACGCCGCGTTTTTTGGCCTCGCGGATCAGCCGCACGCTGGCGGCGGCGCTCAAATGCTGGCAATGGATTTTTGTGCCGGTGAGTTCCGCGAGCAGGATGTTCCGGGCGACGATCATTTCTTCGCCGGCCGCCGGCCAGCCGCGCAGGCCGAGCGCCGTGCTCCAATAGCCTTCATGCATCACGCCGTCGGTCACGAGCGAATAATCCTGACAATGGTCGAACAGCGGCAGGTCGAACATCTTCGCGTATTCGCAGGCGCGGCGCATGAGGTCGTTGTTCTGCACGCAACGGCCGTCGTCCGTGATGGCCACCACGCCGGCCTTTTTCAAGCCGCCGATGGGCGCGAGTTCCTCGCCGGCGATGCCTTTGGTGATGGCGCCGGAAACAAACACGTTGACGACGCCTTGCTCGCGGGCGCGCTCGTGGATGAGCGCCACGGTCGCCGCGCTGTCAATCGCCGGCGACGTGTTGGGCATGCAGACGACGGAGGTGAATCCGCCGCGCGCCGCCG
>PLYV01000319.1 GCA_003151855.1 Limisphaerales bacterium
GCCGGCGCGATCTGGCCGTTGATGACGGCGGGCAATTTCACGGTGGCATCCACCGGCGGCGGCAGATTGGGCGCGGTGCTGGCGCGTTCCTTCGGCACAGATTTCCAGTCCGGCTTGGTGGTTTCAGGCAGCGTGCCCACGCAGAATTTCAGCGGATTCGACAAGCCACCGGGCGTGCGCACGCGCAGCTCGTGGTCGCCGGGCGCGGCATTGGTGGCCAACGTGATTTGCACCGTCATGAATTCGCTGATGGACGGATTCGCCGGCCGCCGGCCGAACTGTGTGAGCTTCTGTTTGATAAATTCCGCCCGCGCCCGTTCGGCCTCGGTGAGGCGTTCGCCGGTTTTGCGTTTTTCCTGAAACTTGGCCAATTCTTCCTTGAACACGTTCTGCTCCTCCTGCTTCAGCGGCCGGTCGTAGGCGATGACTTTGGCGGTCGCGCAGCCGTCGTCCACGAACACAGAGAAATTTGTGGTGCTGAAGAAGAATTGTCCGCCCACGACGGCGGTGAACGTGCCGCCCTGCCGCCCGCCCGCCGGATAAACGTAGGCGACGCGCGGCGGCTGCTGGGCGTGAACTGCCAGTGCAAACACCGCCGGCAAAAAGAACATCAACCACAGATGGACACGGATAAACACGGATGAGGAAAATCTTTTGCGACGTCCACCATGCGTTTTCATCCGATGAATTTGTGCTGCTGCGTTCCGAAAAAATCTGTGTCCATCTGTGTTCATCTGTGGTTTCAACTTTGGTTAATTCAAGCAGACATGATCTCCTTCAGCAGCCCGGCGGATTTGATGCCGTCGGCGGGCTGCGGCATGACGAACGTCGGCTGGCCTTCGGGATTCGGCAGCTTCGTCGCGGCCTCGATGCCGAGCTGCGCGTAGATGCTGCCGATCACGTCCACCGGATAAACCGGGCGTTCCTTGACCTCCTCGCCTTTCGCATCGGACGCGCCGATGACGTGGCCGCCCTTGAAACCGCCGCCGGCGACCACGGAGGAAAAAACTTTTCCCCAGTGTCCGCGCCCGCCGTTCCACGGTGCTTCCCATTGCACTTTCGGCGTGCGGCCGAATTCGCCGCCCCACCAGACGATGGTGCTGTCGAGCAAACCGCGCTCGGCCAAATCCTGGAGCAGCGTGCCCATGCCCTTGTCGAGTTCGGGCAACTGCCGCTGCATCGTCTGGAAATTATTTTTGTGCGTGTCCCAGCCGCCGGAGTTGATGGTGACATACGGGATGCCGCGCTCGATGAGCCGCCGCGCGACGAGGCACGACTGGCCGAATTTGTTCCGGCCGTAGCGGTCGCGCAGTTCCGGCTTTTCCTCCGAAAGATCGAACACCTTCGCGCCGTCACCGAGAATCATGTCGTAAGCTGCATTTTCCGCCTGCGCGTTCGCCACGACCTGCGGGTCGGCCGGCAACGCCTGCGCCAGCGTGTCGAGGTGATGCAGCAATTCGCGCCGGCCTTTTTGGTGCTCGGCGGTGATGCCCGGCGCGATGATGCCTTCGACGGCGAACGGCGTCTGCGCCGGATTGCCGCCGGTGGCAAACGGCCGGTATTTCGCGCCGAGAAAACCGGCTTCATCGAAGCGCCCCTGCGGTTCCGTCAACACGATGTAAGGCGGAATCAAACCTTTGTAGCCAGCATCGTAGCCTTTCGTCAGCGACACCACCGAACCGACCGCCGGATAAACCAAACGCCCGCCCGGCTGACGACCGGTCTGCGTGATGTAAGCGGCGGTTTCGTGGCCGTTGTTGCCGTGCGTCATGCTGCGGATGATGGAATATTTGTCCGCCTGTTTCGCCAGCACCGGCAGCAATTCACCGATGCGGATGCCGGAAACATTGGTCTCAATCGGCGTTTTCAGCGGTCCGCAATAATCGTAGCCGGCGTCCGGCTTCGGATCAAAAATGTCCGTGTGCGACGGTCCACCCCACATCCAGACTTGGATGACGGCCTTGGCACGCGCGCTGGGCGCAGCGCCGAACGCGCGGAAAGATATGTGGTTGGCCAGCACCAGTCCGCTGGTGACGAACAGCGCGCGGCGGATGGCTTCGCGCCGGCTGATGCGCGGGCGCTGCTTTTCAAAATCAAAATGGAATGCGCTCATAGTTTTGGTTGGTTAATGCCGGTAAATAAATTCCGTGCTGTTCATCAGCGCCCACGCCAGGTCCACGACGGCTTGGCGCTTGCCCATGCCGGATTGAAAATATGTCTGCGCCTCCGTCTGTTCCTCCACCGTGGGAAACCGCGACAAAATTCCGAGATACATGCCGGTGATGATTTCCGGCGGCGTGCGGTTGGCCGAGGTTTGGAAGGCGACCATCCGCGACGTTTCGATTTTTCGCTGCATTGAACTGGAGTTGAGCAGCGTTAATTTTTGGCCGGCGGAAATTTTGTTGTTCCGCTCGGCTTCCTGGCCGGTGTCGCGCGGCGGCCGGCCGAACTGATCCAGAAATCCGCTCGTGATGCTGCCGTCCGGCAATGCGATGGAGCGCAGGTCGCCGGGGATGAAGGTGTAAGGCTCGGGAATCGCGCTGGAATAATTTTCGTTCGTGCCGGTGATCTGATCCACCGCGTCAATCAGCACCTCCGCGTCCAACCGCCGCAGCGGGTAAAATGCGAAGTTCGCCGCCGCTGCCGGGCTTTGGCTCTGCGGAATCGCGGCAAGCTGGTAGGTTTTGGAATTCAAAATCTCGCGGCAGACATGCTTGAAATCGAAGCCCGATGCCGCGAAATCTTCCGCCAGAAAATCCAGCAGCGCCGGATTGCTCGGCGGATTGTCCGTGCGAAAATCGTCAGGCTCCTGCACGATGCCGCAGCCGAGCAGCCACGACCAGGTGCGGTTTGCGAGGCTGCGGGCAAACTGCGGATTCTTCACCAGCCAGCTGGCGAAAACCGCGCGCGGATCTTTGTCCGGCGAGAGCGTCACTTTTTCGCCGTCGGGGAAAATCGCCTTTTTCGGCGAGCCGTTCAGCGCGCCGGCATTGGTCGAGGCGAGGTTGAAAAACACAATTTCCTCTTTCCACTCGGCGGTGGATTTGTAGCCGACATTGGCAAAGAACACGGCGAGGTTCGCCAGATCGTTCGACGGCCAGTGGTCGGCGCGTTCGCCGAGGAACGTCAGCGCTACGGCCTGCGCGATGCCGGTCGGCGTGCGGTTCTGCATCGCGCGGTAAAAGTTCACCGGCGGCTTTTCAAAATTGCTGCCGCTGGCGGTGAGCATTTCCGTGGCGATTTTGTCCCACGGCACGTTGTCGCGGATGGCGTCGTGAATCCAGCGGTGATACGCTTGTGCGGCGTTCGGCCAGAGGTTGATGGGAAACTCCGCCTTGATGCGCAGCGCGTCGCCCCATTTCATCGCGAAATAATCGGCGAACTCGTCGTTGGCCAGCAGCCGGTCAATGAGCACCGCGCGCTTGCCGGGATTTTGGTCAAGGATGAAAGCCTGCGCCTCCGCCGCGGCGGGCAGCGTGCCGGTTACGTCCAGATAAATGCGCCGCACGAAGACCGGATCGGAGCAAAGCTGCGCCGGCGTGAGGTTCAAGGCCTGCCACCGCGCGGAGACCAACTCGTCAATTTTGTTTTGCGGCGTCAGCGGAGCGGGGCTTTCAAACGGCGAGGCAGCCGAAACACTGTTGGACAAAAGCAAAAACAGCCCCAGCCAGCGGAGCTGACCCGCAGCAAAAATTCCGGCGCGAGCTTTCATTCAGTAGTCCAGACGTTGAATCTCGCACAAAGGCTTCAGAAAAAAACTGTTAATTTTATGGTTCACATAAAAGAATCTGAAGAAAATCAAAACAATCCTCCCGGCTTGTAACCATTTGCCGCCGGCGGCGTCGAAACAGGTGATGTCTTTACTTTGCGCCAACGCGGGCGTGGTTCCGCCGGAAAAAATTGTCGGTCAAACCGGCACTTCATTTTCGCTGACCTTCACGCCGGCACCGGGCGAGGAAATTTCCGCGCTATGCCATCGGCTCGCGGCGCAACTGCGCGAACGCGGGGCCACACCGCTGCATCTTTTGGTTTTCGTCCACACCAGCACTGCGTCCGCCGGGATGGCCGCGCTGGAAGAAAGTTTCGGCCGCGTGGATTTTCCGGTGACGTGGGTGGACGGCGCGGACTGCGGCCGCAAGCCGGTCGCCGGCATCCAGGCTCACGCCATCACCGGCGCGGTGGAGCGAATTGAATGGAAAGGTCGCGTGGTCGGTTCGGTGTTCACCGAAGGCGGCGCGCGGCAATGTTTCGTTGGCGGACTTTCGCCGGCGGACAAGATGCTGGCGCGAGCCGAACAAACCCGGCAGACGCTGGAGGAATTACAAACCGTGCTGGCGCTGGCCGGCTTTGAACTTGCGGACACGGTGCGCACCTGGTTCTTCCTCGAAAACATTTTATCGTGGTATGACGAGTTCAACCGCGCGCGGACGAAAATTTATTCCGGCNNCGGCGTGAAATTCCGCACCGGCTCGTTGCCGGCCAGCACCGGCGTCGGCGCAAAAAATCCCGCCGGCACCGCGCTGACGCTGGCGGCGTGGGCATTTCGCCCGTTCGGTAAATCCGCGCGCGCCGAGGAAGTTGCCTCGCCGCTGCAATGTCCCGCGCCGGCTTACGGCAGCTCGTTCAGCCGCGCGATGGAAATGCCCACGGCCGCCGGCCGCCGGCTGCACATTTCCGGCACGGCGAGCATCGCACCCGGCGGCAAAACGCTGTGGGTGGGGGATACGCGGAAGCAGGTGGAACTGACCATGGACGTGGTCGAGGCGATTTTGCGTTCGCGCGGATTTACGTTTGCCGACCTCACGCGGGCGACGGCGTATTTCCGCCACGCGGCGGACGCGGGGATTTTTTCCGGATGGCTGGAGGCAAACAAATTAAAGCAAATGCCCGTCATCTCCGCGCAGTGCGACGTCTGCCGCGACGATTTGCTGTTTGAACTCGAAGCCGAAGCCGAGCGTGGTTTTCAGCCGAATCCATGCCACTTCACTACTGGTCGTCAGTGATGATTGCAATTGAATGATTCCAGTTAAGGAGTCGTTGGCAGGGCATTGATTTCAATTTGGTTGGTGGTGTCCACCGTTGCGGTTCCCGCGATGCGCGAGTTGGAGAAAATTGCCGTGTTCTGTGCCTGCGACATTTCGCCACCCCCGGCAGAATTGTTCACTGTTCCGCCGGCCTGCGAATTAACCGTGCCGCCCGCCAGCGGAAGCAGGTTGCCGGTGAACACCACGTTTTGTTTCGAGGTGCGGTTCTGTCCCGCCACGCGGAAGTAGAAATTATTTCCCGCCACCACTTGGTTATTTGCCACGTTGGAAATCTGGCTTTGCGCGGCTCCGGGCGGAGCGGCCACCGGCACCTGATTTTGCGCAATCGCGCTGTTGGTTTGGAGTGAGCCTTGATAAATCGAGCCGTCGGCGTCCACGACGGCAATATTGCTGCCGTTCTGCTGCAACTCAAACGACACCAGCACCGGCGCGGTATTGGCGACGGCGTTGCGGAATTTTTGCGAATTCCCAATCACGCCCAGCGTTTCGGATTTGGAGCGCTCCGCGTCCTTGAAAAGCTGTTTCGCCAGTGCCGCTGCCGGCGCCGCCGTAGCCACCAAACGGTCTTTGTTTTCCAGGCCAAAATCTTTTCCACCACCACCACCGCTGAAAGTGTTGATGCCGTTCAAAGCCATGGTTCCGCTGGCAACCACCGGCGCAGTTGTCACCGCCGGCTGGTCAAACGCCAGCTTGCCGTCCAACTGGCTTTCCTCGGTGGGTTCGCGTCGTGTGTCGGCAACTTCCACCGGCGCGGCGGGCGCTTTCAATTCGCGTTGCGTCAGATCATCAAATTGCTTCCGGCTCATCATCTGCACCGAGCCGTTGGCCAGTAGCACCGCGCGGCCTTTTTTGTCCTCCGGTGAATACGCCAGCACCGCGTTGCTAGACAGTGAATCCAGCTTTTCCCCGCTGGCGGCGAAGACGAATCGCTTGCCGCTCGCGGGATCGTTCAAAATATTCTGCGGCAGCAGCCCGTTGGTCAACTCGTCGAGCGTGGCCGGCAGCTTGCCGTTGTTGTCCACGGCGGCCATCTGCGCCGCCACGCCGATTTGCCGGAGGTTGGACATCGCCGAAGCGCTTTGTGATTTCACCTTGGCCTTGCTCAACGCCGGCAGGAAAAGCGATGCGCCGAAGAAAATCACCAGCGCAAACACCGCCAGCACCGCCCATTGCTGCCGGAACAACTGCCACAGCGAAACCGATTCCTCCTCCGGCGGCTCGGCGAACTGCCGGTCCACTTCCGCCTGCAACCGCCGCCGCGTCGCCGGATGCAGCGTGAACGCGTCGCCGGCGTCCGCCTTGCGTTTCTTCGCGTAGGCGCGCAGCAGTTTTTCGATTTTGCGTTCCGGTTCCATGCGTTCGTCAATTCATTGGACGGGAAAAATCGGGATTCTC
>PLYV01000089.1 GCA_003151855.1 Limisphaerales bacterium
GACCGTCACCCTGCCGTCGCCGCGCGCCTCTCTGATCGGAAGACAGCGCGACGCGCGCGAAAGCGCATTCAACGACTGGCGGAAGCGTAATTCGTGAAAGTGGCGGGAGGGTGGCGGGGCGACGCTGGCGCGATTTTCGCTCCCGCCTCCATTGTCGGAGCGGTGGCGGACGGGTGCGCGGCGATGGCTGGCTGACGGCGTGGGTAAATGATGAACAATTGGAAAACTAACTTCTCTGCCCCCGGCAGGGTCGTGGTCTTAAACTTTCGGAGTCTGCGGAAAATTTACATGGCCGGGACTCCGTGGCTTTCCCGGCTGTGGGAATTTCGCCGCAGTCTCCGGCTGATTTATTTTTACAAGTGAGGGCGGACGGTTTTCGAGCCGACGAAACGAAGTGGAGCGGGCGGAAAATGTCCGCGCTCACGGTTAATGCCGGTGCCTTGGCCGGGTGAAACCTCGCGGCCTATATTGCTATGGCTTGGGCGACATGCGGAGCATCGCGCCCTATTGCAGTGACTTGGGCGGGCGAAGCCGCGCGCCCTCTCGCGCCGTCAAAACATTTTCCGCCAGCGGCGGGCGGGACGGGCGGGATTCATTGCGAACGCATGAAGCATGACCGGCACGTTTCAACATTCAGTTTGCCGCATGGCGGCATTGAAATCCTGCCGCGACGGATGCGGCGATGAGGGGCACAGCGCAGCGGAGAACTTCAACGGCGCATTGGTCGCGCCGATCAATGCGGCGGAGCGTCGAACTTTACTGGTGGAAAGGAGCGATGGATGGGGCGAGCGGAGCGGTGGCGGAGCCGGTCGCGCGGGTTCCTGGGGCAAGCCAGTCTTGCGGCTTGCGGGTCTGTCCGCTGGCCGGAAGTCTGGCGCGGGGGCGGGTGAAATTCAGGCGCGACGGGCGAGCACACAAGCGCAGTCGAGAACCAGCCGGCGCGGATTGAAGCCAGTGAAGTTTGGACGCGACTTTTTGCGGTCAAATGGCACGGCAGCAAATCAACGAACTGGAAATGTGAACTGCCAACATGAGCAAGAACACCGGTAATTAAATCGAACGAACGAGCGGCGTAAAAAGGAATCAGGCGACAAAAAGGCGAATCAACTTATCTTCGGCCTACGGAACTTAATCTGCGGTGCAACTGGCAATCGCTGCTGTTGCTTGATGCGGATTTTCTTAATCAGGAATCGCGTAAGGTAGCCGAGAGGGTTGCGAGCGAATTTAACTGCTTGGTCAAAGGCGTTAACGACTTCGAGAAAGCTGTCAATTGCTGCTGCAAGTCCTGCACCTGCGCCGACAAGTCGGCCACTTTCTTTTCCCATTGCCGCTGTTGTTGCGCGAAAAATTCCTGCTGTTGCGTCTGCTGCGCCTCGTGATCGCGCGTCACAGCTTCCAATTTGTCCAAGAGTATCTTGGTCAATTCCGATTGTTGGGTCTTCATAATTTATTCCTTCAATTTTTTCACCTCGATAAACATCCGACCGTCCGGGAAATTTGTCAGGTCGCCGGACGGAATCAGCCCCCGTTCCCCCAACACCTCCGAGGCGTGGAGGCCGCTCAAAAATATCTGCGCCTGATCGTTCAACTTCCGGGCTGACCGTTCGGCGTTTAGGATCAAAAACGATGTCAGCAGCACGGACAAAGTTGTCGTCGCCAACGCCACCCGCAGCAGGCGTCTGGCTTTTGTTTCTGCCTGTGCGATAGAGTTTTTGAAATTTTTTGACTCGGTAAGCAAAGAGTTTTGAAAATCGGTTTTCCACGTCTCCAAGATTTTCAACCGCTCCTGCGTCTGCGCCTGCTGGTCTTCCAAGCGGGCTTTTTCCAAGTTTGCCGCTATCGAATCCGCAGTCATAAAATAGTCCTTTCAGTCGAATGGTTTTGCCGTCTTGGTCTTTAATGCCAAGATAATCTTTACCATGCCGCGTGATGGCGAACCCGGCTTTTTCTAAAAATGTGATGACATCGTAGCGATCCTTGATTCGCCCGGCAATGACCCCTTCTGACACCGCCTTGTCAATCGCTTCCAACGCCGCTTTCCGGTCTTTGCCGATTCGTCTTGGAATTTGCGTTGACCGTCGCCGGCTGGGATCGTCGGGGCGGCTGAAATTGTGCCGGATGTTCACCATCCGCTCCCACGCATAAAAAATGTCGTGGTCTTTGATGTAGTGATAAATGGTGATGTGCTTACCGGTTCGCAGTTCGGTTTCGACGGTGGTGATGTGGTAATCCGTGCGGACTTTGCCGGTTTTTAGGTTTTTCTTATCCGTGTGCCGGACGACGAGAATGTCCAAAGCATCCGGTTCCAAGCTGCCCCGGATCAAGTTGACGAACTCGTCCAGAATGCGGGTTTCGTCGGCGGGCAGGACTTCCTCCTCAAAGCTCAAGGTCATGCCGCAATAGGGCTGGGCAAACTTGGACGCCTGAATGAGCCGGCTGGTCTGCCGGGGATTGCCGAACAAGACCTTGGCGGTGGGGTTCCGCATCTGATAAGAAACCGTTGCCAACCCGCCCTTGAACGGTTTGAAAATCATTGAATTATAATAATTCCACTTTGTCCTGAATCTCGACGAGCTTGGCGAGCACGCGGGCGGCGTCCACCTTGCTGCCGGCGACGTTGGCGGTGTTGACGGCTCTGGCGAGCTGATTCAGGTTGTTACCGATGCGGGCGAGCGCCTGAAGCTCTTTACGGCGCACTTCCAGGGCGGGGCTGTAACGCGGCGGGGGCTGGCCCAAGGCCAGCAGGCGCATGATGGTGCTGACCCGGCCTTTGGGGAACGAGACGTGAATTTCATCCCATTCATCTTCGGAGCAGCGAATTTTTATAATTCTATCACGTCGCGTCGCCATATCGGGAGGGGGTTTTAGGGTCGGCACCTGACTGGCGCGGTGGGCAAAACCGCGCCTGCGGGGTAGGTCAAGGAAGGGGGGCACCCCCTCCTTGCGAGCGTCGTGTGGCCTGTGGCCACACGACTATGCTCGCGGGATGGGGAATTAACAGGAATGCTCTTCAGGAAATACCTCCCATACTTTGCGTTCCCGGCGATGACTGATTTGGGTTCGTGGGTATTGGTTGCGCGGGTTGCGGTTGCGGTGTTGCCAGTATTTTCTCTGCCGCCTTGAATAAGGCTGGGTCTATAAACCTGATTGTCTGCATGAACGGGCTGCGCATTATTTCCGCGACCAATGGAGCATTGTTTTCCCTCACCGCACGGAAAAGTAACAGATATAACCAAACCAGTCCCGGCGGAAATGACTGCGATAAGGACGTGCGCGCGGATTCTAATTCAAACATGGCCATGGTAGCAACAGCCGGCACCGAGAAATCAATTTCCGGAGCTGCAATCATGTCGGCGGCAGCTTCATCTTCATCTTCTTCCGGGGGGCGATTGCATGCAGCCGCCTTGGGCACAAAAAAACAAAGCAACATCCCCAAGTGAATGACGGTTTGGTCATACAATCCATCCATGACGGTTTTAGAAGGGGGTAGAGTTTTAGTGCCATCAGGTGCTGGAAGTATTACTTTAATGCTGTTGTCCAAAACGGTTTGTTGCCTGCCAAGCCAAAACAAAAAGCAATCGGTTTGCTCACATCTTCCGGCAAGGATTGGTTTTACGTTAGGCCGATTCAAAAAACCAAGAATGGCACCAGCAAGAGCCATCCTTAATTTCGCGGCGTTGAGTTTGTAAGGCGGCAGTTCAAGAACGGTTGATACACGCATGATGTTATAGCAGTAGTGAGGTTAATTTCGGCTGTTTTTTACATTAAGATAGGAGAAATGAGAAGTTTTTTACGCCGCCACCAGTCCCGCGCTGGCTTTTGAGACGGGAATGAGTGGTATCACAATGCATACACGCCCGCGTCGCGTTCAGGATAGCTTTCATAAACGTGCTCGAACAAGGCGGAACATTTTTGCGCGTAAAGAGGTCGGTCGTAGGCGGGAGGCAACGTGTCGAGCACGTCTTCGATGGCCAGCTTGATTTGCGAGCGAGCCGTGGATTTTTGCCGCCAGTTAAGCACCAGCAGCATCTTGAGCTTGTTCAACAATTCACGGGAAACTTTCTTCACCTCGGCGCGTTCGTCGGCGCTCAACTCCGGCGCGGGTCGCGTCAGGATGTCAAAAATCACCAACTCCTCCTCCGTCATATTTTCCCGAACATGGCGTTGCTGCTCGTCGGACAAGTTGCGGCTCAATTTCAACAATTCCTCAAACAGTTCGCCGATGCTCTGACTGCCCTGATTGTAGCTCTCAATCAATTCCTCGAATTTTTCCGCGAAGTCGGCGCGGGTATGATTTAGGCGAATCAGTTTTTCCAGTTGGGCGCGAATCGCCGCTTTCAAAACTTCCAAGTCGGTGTTCTTGTGCTTGGATTCCTTGAAGCGGCTGCGGAGCGCCTCGAAATCAATCTTGGACAAATCCATCACCGGCGCGGGCTTGGCGGGCATATCAACGCCCGTGATGGAAGCGTCGAGCAACTTGCTGATGCCACCCATGATTTCCGTGATGTCTGCCGGATTCGGATTGAGCTTCGTGCGGATGGCGTCGGCAATCGCCACGATGCTGGCGACTCGCCCGGCGAACTCCAGCGCCGCCGGGTCGGGTTTAACCGCGCCGTAAAGCGTGCTGACTAGCCGTTCGTGGCCGAAAAACTCGCGGCGCAACGGGTCGGGTGAAATGAGCGCGTTGACGGCATCGTCAATCCGCTGCAACCGCTCAAGGCTGCCGATGGGCAGTTGCTCAATGGCCGGGAGAATCACCTGGCGCGTGGCGCAAAATGTCGTCGCGGTGTCCACCGCGCGGCGCAAATCCGCCACCAGTTTCGCCTTGTCCTTGACAGGATTCTTGCCGTCCTTGCCCGCGCCGTAAATTGCCAGCGCCTTTTCCAACGAGGCGAACACGTTGGCGTAATCCACAATCATGCCGCTGTGCTTGCCCGGAAAAACCCGGTTCGCGCGGGCGATGGTCTGCATCAGCGTGTGATTCCGCATCGGCTTGTCCAGATACACCGTGGAGCAACTCGGCGCGTCAAAGCCGGTCAACCACATGGCGCACAGAAATACGATTCGCAACGGGTCGTCGGTGTCCTTAAATTTTTCGTCCAGCGGCGGCTGCGACTCATTCATCCGCTTGCGATGCGGCACGATGTCGAGGCCGTGCTTTCTCATCTGGTCAATCTCGTTCTGGCCGGGCGACACGATGAGCGCCATGTCCGTCGTCTGCAAAACCTTCAACCGGTCTAGCAACTCGGCTTTCCTGTCTGCTGTCAGGTCGTAATGCCCCAATTCTTTCTGCGCCCGCTCAAGCTCCGCCGCCCAATACTTCCGCACCTTATCGTGCATCTTTAACGCGGTGGCCTTGTCAATGGACACCACCATTGCCTTGCCGACGAATCCGCGTCCAAGAAAATGCCGCACGATGTCTTTTGCGACCGTGTCCAGCCGGTCGTCGCGGGTGAGAATGTGGTATTGGCGGCCTAATTCCCGTTCAAGCTTGGCCTCCTGTTCGGGGTCAAGCTCCGCCGTCTCAATGAGATTGTAGATGTCCTCATTCAAGTCCGGGTTCACAAGCTGCAACTCCGGCGTGCGATTTTCGTAAAAGAGCGGCACGGTCGCGCCGTCCTCGACGGACTGCTGAAAGTCGTAGATGGAAACGTAATCGCCGAAAACGTCTTTCGTCCGCTCCTCACCCGCGATGAGCGGCGTGCCGGTGAAGGCGAGAAACAACGCCTTCGGCAGTGCCGCGCGCATATTCAGCGCCAGCGTGTCATACTGGCTGCGGTGCGCCTCGTCCGTGAGGACAATCACGTCCGGCCGGTCGCAAAGCATTTCCGGCGTTTGGAATTTGTGAATCAGCGTGAAAACATAACGGTGGTTTCCGCGTAGCAACTCGCGCAAGTGCGCGCCGCTGGCGGCGTGGCACTCGTCGCCCTCCGCTTCGCTCACCGCGCCGGTAGCCTTGAACGTCTTGGCAATCTGGTCGTCCAGCTCTACGCGGTCGGTCACAACCACGAAAGTCCAGTTGCCCGCCACTTTGCGCAGCACTTTTTGCGCGAAGAACACCATTGAAAAACTTTTGCCGCTGCCCTGCGTCTGCCAGAACACGCCGCCGCGCCCATGCCCCAGCTTGCGCGCGGCGAGCATCGAGACGATGGCATTGTTGACGCCGAGAAATTGGTGATTCTGGCCGATGATTTTTACCAGGCCGGCCTTGTGTTCCGAAAACAGCGTGAAATTTTCCACCATGTCGAGCAACCGCGTCCGGTCGCACGTCCCGCGTAACATCACTTCCAGGGACACGCGGCGCGGCTCGTTCTCGCGCTTAATGCGCTTCCACTCAAAAAATCGTTCCCAATCCGCCGTCAGCGATCCGACGCGGCTGTCCGTGCCATTCGAGGCGATGAGCAGCGCATTAAACCAAAACAACGACGGGATTTGCTGCTTGTAGTGCGTCAGGTTTTCATCGAACGCCACGCGCGCGGGCACGCCGGGCTTTTTCAACTCAATCACCACCAGCGGCAGGCCGTTGACGAAACCAACCAAATCTGGGCGGCAGGTATAAAGTGCGCCGGTCACGCTGAACTGACTGACCAGCAGGAAATCATTGTTCTCCGGGTGTTCCCAATCGATAACGCGCAACCGCTCCGTTTTCTGCCCGCCGCGCTCCTTGTCAGGCACAGAAACCTTGATGCCTTCCTTTAGCAGCAAATACACCTCGCGATTTGCCGCCTCCAAACTCATGGCCGAACGGTCGCGGGTCAATTCATCTACGGCGGCGGTGATGGCTTCCGGCGGCAAAGCCGGATTCAACCGCGACAGCGCCGCGCGCAAACGGGAGACCAAAACTACTTCACCACTCGCCTCGCGGCCTAGTGTGCCGCCCGCGCCAAAAATTTCCTCCATCGCAACCACCGTCTGCCAGCCAAGCTCCGCAAACAGCCCGATGGCAGGCTGCTCGACAAGCTGATCCTCGGTGTAGGCGTAAGCACTCATTTATTTAGTCAATGCGGGAGGATGTGAGATTTTATTTGTTGCCATTGGTGAGTTGAACGGAAAGGCAACGTGATTTGGTAAATTTGTGAAACAGCGTAGCTCAAGTTCCAATTCGTGTTTTGCTATAACCTTGCCGAGGTCAACCAATTTTACCTGCTCGCCTTTAAGTTGGAGCCGGTCAAAATAATCAATTAGAGGCTTGGCCTGCGAGTCCAACTCTTTACTGAAAAACGCGACTCCGGTGGGGGCATCGGTGCCGATTTTTTTTTCTAATGCAGGGCGACCATATTGAAGAATTCTAGCAGTCTCATTTAAGCCCGTGCCATACCGCCCGAACCGCACGCCGGATCAAGAATGCGACCATGAAACGGCTCAATGATTTCCGTCAGCAGCCGGACGATGCTGGATGGCGTGTAAAACTCACCGCCACTTGATCCTTCCGCCATTGCAAACTTCCCCAGGAAATATTCATACACCCGCCCGAACGTATCGTAGTCGGACGATACGGGGATTTCTGAAATATTTTTGAGCAGTTCCTTGAGCAGCACACTGCCGAAAATGTTGTAGGTCTTGGGCAGGACACCGGCGAGTTGCGGATTCTGCTTTTCAATGTCGCGCATGGCGGCATTGACCTTCGCGCCGATGTTTTCGGCTTCCGGGCGATTCAGCAGATAATCAAACCGCGCCTCGGTGGGCAGATACAAAATGCCTTCGGCGTGGTAGGCAGCGGGTTCGTCCACGCGCGAGCCGCGTCGGGATGATGTGCTGGCTTTTTCCAGCGCGGCGCGCTGGGCGGTGAAGCGGACTTCGGCAAACCGCAGAAAGATGAGGCCGAGCACGGGCGCGGAATACTCCTGCGACTTCAATTCGGAATTGGCGCGCAACTGGTCGGCGGCATCCCAGAGGCGTTTTTCCAGCGCCGCATTGTCAGCATTTTTTTCTGATGGAACGATCAATTGCATAAAAATAATCCCGCACGACTAGGCGGAAAGGGTATTTCAAACCAGCACAAACCCGAAAGGAAAATCCGGCGCGTTGAAAATCAAGGAGTTGGAAATTTGCCGGCTGAAGCCGATTTGAAAAAATGGGGCAATTCCAATTTTTTGCCGACGAAATCCAAAAAGTGGGCGCGCTAGGATTCGATTTAAGGCGTCTTTTTTGTCCGCAGGGGTGACGGGTGCGGGCGGGATGGGCGTAAGGAAAATCGGCGGCAAAGGCTTTACAGCCAAAACATCCAAGCGCTATAATTTTTCACGATGTCGTGCCAAATAATTTCGAAAAACTCTTGCAAAACCCTGTAAAATCAGCGAAAATAAATTTAAGTAAATCGCCCGGTCAATGACAGATGAAACACAGATTCTAACGAGTCGTCATCGGATCGCATTTCCATACATCAAAAATATACCAATCAAAAAATCTATCCGCGCCGGGAATTATGCCCAACAAGCGGATTGGTGCATAAACCACACGAAGGATATTATCCGCGTGTTCACCGATCAAACCGCGATCATCCAGGTTGACCACTGCTCCAAAACTCAAAATATACAAAGCAAACAGGCAGGGAACGCTTGCCGCGATGAATTTGATTTTGTGACTGCTTGGCCATCTATGTTTCATCTGTGAAAATCTGTGGCCAAAATCATTTTGCCGTCGCGGTTTCCATCGGATGCGCCGGCTTGTGGTGGCTGTTCACCGATTTGCGGCGGAGGCGGAGGCGCCAGTTGGTCAGCACGTCGTAGGTCACGGAGTTTTTCAGCTTGGCGATGTCGCGCACGGTGATTTCGTCGCCACCTTGTTTGCCCATCAGCACGGCCTCGT
>PLYV01000059.1 GCA_003151855.1 Limisphaerales bacterium
CAGCGCGGGCCGCCGGCGTTGGTGGCGATGTTGCCGCCGATGGAATTTTTTGCGCGGCTCGCTGGGTCGGGCGGATAAAAGCGGCCGAGCTTTTCCACGGCTACCTGAAATTCGGCAGTGTTTACGGCGGGCTGGACGACGGCGACAAAATCGCACGGATTGATCTCCAGAATTTTCTTCATGCGCTCGGTGGAGAGCGCGATGCCGCCGTGCATAGGCACGCAGCCGCCAACGTAGCCGTGGCCGGCACCGCGCGGCGTGACGGGGATTTTGTGTTTGTGTGCGAACTGTAAAATCTTGGCAACCGACTTCGTGGAGCGGGGCAGGGCGACGGCGTCCGGCTGGTGCGCGGCAAACCATTTGTCGCCGGCGTATTTTGCGAGCGTGGCGGGTTCGAGGAAGATTTCGCGGGGCAGAAGTTTTTTCAACTGCCGGAGCTGGCGGACAAATTTCATTCGGCGGGCGCGGCTAAAAACTCCGTGGCCTCGGCGGCTTCGGCTTCGGGCACCTGGATGCGCAGCAGGGTGGCGGTGGAGGTGCCGCCGAGCCAGCCGGCGGCCATTTCGTTGGCGACGAACGGATGGAAATTGGCGGCTTCGAGTCGCGAGCGCACGAGTTCGGCCTCGGCGAGATAAAAACTGGTGGCGACGGTGACGAGGTTCATTTGCCGTTCTCCGGTTTGATTTCGGCAAACACCAGCACGCCGGCGCCGGTCTGCACGGTGCTCAAGACGGTGGCGCTCACGTTTTGGCCGACTTGGTTCTGGCCGTTGTTGACGACCACCATCGTGCCGTCGGGCAGGTAGCCGATGCCCTGGCCCTTGTCGCGGCCTTCGCGGACGATTTTGATGTGGACGACTTCGCCGGCGATCAGTGCGGCCTTCATCAAGTGGCCGATTTCATTGAGATTGACGCAGATGACGTGCTGGAGGCTGGCGACTTTGGCGAGGTTGAAATCGTTGGTGAACAGCTTGGCGTTCAGGCCGCGCGCGAGGCGCACGAGCTTGGCATCCACGCCTTTTTCCTCGGGGAAATCGCCGTCGTGGATGCGGACTTCGATTTTGCTGTTGTGCTGCAGCCGGTTCAACATTTCAAAGCCGCGCCGGCCGCGGGCGCGCTTCACCTCGTCGGCGGAATCGGCGATTTGCTGGAGTTCCAGCAACACGAAGCGCGGCACGACGACCAGTCCCTCGATGAATTTTGCCTCGATGAGGTCGGCGATGCGCCCGTCAATGATGACGCTGGTGTCGAGCAGCAGCAGGTTGTCCGGCTTGTTCTGCGGCGAGAAGCGGACGTAGGGGATGATGAGCGAAAAATCCTCCTTGTTGCTGCGCATCGCCAGCACCATGCCGATGTAGCCGAACGCGAGGAACAGGCACAGGCGGATGAGCCACTGGACATTTTCCTCCGCGTGTTCAAAAAGTCCAGAGTGGTCGATCAGCAGCGCGACGAGCCAGCCGAGAAACAGGCCGAACGTGGTCGCGGAAAACGCGCGCAGCGAAAAGCCCTTGAGCATCTCATCTACGGCGATCAATAGTCCGCCGAAGCCAAAGCCGATAACCATGCCGATGAGGCCGCCGTGGGACGCGCTGACGTATTCCGGGCGGACCTGACTGACGGCGTAGCCGCCGGCGGTGCAAAGCCCGAGGAAAAGCAGACGGATGGACCAAAGGGGTGTCATGGGCGGTTATGGGGTGTTGCCAGCGTGGCGGCTTTGGTGGTGTTGGTTGCGGGTGGTGGGTGCGACCACAGGATGCCCCAGAGTCCGGTGCGGTTCAAGTTGCTCGTGGTGACGGAGAGATTTTCCGCGATGGACTGAAGGTTTGTGGCGAGCTGGGGATTTTGCAGCAGCGCGCCGGCCAGCCCTTTGCCCGCCTGCAAATCAGCGGCGATTTGCTTGATGGTCGCGGTGGTGTCAGCGATGTCATGCGTCGCCTGGGTGAGGTTGACGCTGTTCGTCGCGAGGATTTCCCCGGCGGAATCGCTCAGCCTCACCAGCCCGGCGGAGAATAGCACCGCGTTGCTGACGGCGGCGCTGATCTGCGCGCCGTTGGTGGCGACGACGCCATTGATGTTTTGCACCGTGCCGAGCGCCTGCTCGGTGAACGCCCGCAGGTTGGTGAGCGCGCCGCCGAAATTCGCCAGCGTCTGCGCGTTCAAAACCTGCTCGCGCAAATCGATCATCGCGGCGTCCAGTTTTTTTGCCGTGCCGTCCAGGCGCTGGATGAATCCCGCCGCGCTGCGCGCCACTTCCTGCAAGTCAAATGGCTCCTCGCAATACACCGTGTCGCCGTCCGCCAGCAGCGGCGGCGCGTTGGTGGTGGGGATGATGGCGATGAACTGGTCGCCGAGGAAGCCCGACTGCTGGACGACAAAGCGCGCGTCGTGATACACCGGGCAGTTTTTGTAAAGCTGGAGTGTGACGGTGACGTTCGTGCCGGACGGGTTCAGGTCAATGTCCTTGACGCTGCCCACCGGCACGCCGGCCAGCAGCACGCCGGATTTGCTCTTGAGGCCGCCCACGTTGCGCGTCTCCAGCTTGACCGTGTAGGTGCGCCGGAACAGGCTGTTGCCCTTGCTGAACTGCACCAGCAGCGCCGCCAGCAGCGCGAGGCCGATGAAGACGAACAGCCCGACTTTCATTTCCAATCGTTTCTTGTCCATGGCTTAAAATTCAATGTTTTTTGCATCCGCCACGCCGTCCACAAACTGCCGCACCACCGGGTCGGCGGAGGCGAAAAATTCCGCCGGCGGGCCGCTCGCGTAGATTTTCTTCGCGTGCAGCAGAAACACTTTGTTGCCCACGCGCTGCGCGCTCCGCATGTCGTGCGTCACCACGATGCTCGTCACCTTCAGCCGGTCGCGCACCCGGATGATGAGCTGGTCAATGCTGTCGGACACGATCGGGTCCAGCCCCGTCGTCGGCTCATCGTAGAGCACAATCTGCGGTTCGTAAATGATGGCGCGGGCCAGCCCCACGCGCTTGCGCATCCCGCCGGAAAGTTCCGCCGGCTTTTTCTTCTCCGTGCCGGGCAGATCCACCACGTCCAGCACCGCCGCGACGCGCGTGGCGATTTCCGCCTCGGTCAGATGCTCGTGCCGGCGCAGGCCGAACGCCACGTTTTCCGCCACCGTCATCGAGTCGAACAGCGCCGCGCCCTGGAACACCATGCCGAATTTCCGGCGCACGCGCAGCAACTGCCG